>JBMONL010000001.1:0-4391 GCA_049324635.1 Verrucomicrobiota bacterium
AGCGATTGCATTGTAATCGGCGCCAAAAGAATGGAAATCCTATGCAAGCAAATACTCGATTCCTCTCGATCTATAAATGAATTTTCGCCCGCGCCGCTTTTACAACAACTTCAAGACTCTTTTCGTGAAACAGAGAACGCCATCCGCGAACTTATTTTAACCCATTCGCGTTAAAACATGCGCTATACTTTTTATCCGTCCCTTGAATGTGCTTTTTAAGCCAGTTGGATAAAAATTCCATAATCTGCACGGAAAGCCCCACCGTACCGGAGTCAAATTGTTTCTTAAAGTCGCTGACTTGTTGGACAAGCGCGCGGTGTTCCTCTTTATGAGCCTCTGTATCAGGATAATTAAACTTATCAAAATATTTTTCCTCGGTAGCAAAATGACCTTGGGTATACTTAATCAGCTTCGTCAAAATGTCGTTCAAAACATCTTTGCCCTTGCCGCTTTTCATCGCGTCATTGAGTTCATTGATCATATTGACGAGTTGTTGATGTTGCTTGTCGATTTCGGCAACATTCACACTCAAACTATTATTCCATTCAATTAGTGTCATAATTTTTAATATAATTCGTTATTTCTAAAAATTGCAAATAAAAATCCTTGAAATCATTTTTCATAGACGCCATTTCTTTTTTCCGTTGAGCAATTTCTCATTGAGTTGCCGATCTATTGACTGGATGTAAGTTGCCTCAAAGAAAAATAGCAGGGGAGGGATTTGAACCCCCGACCAAGGGCTTATGAGTCCCCTGCTCTACCACTGAGCTACCCTGCCAAAAAGAGGAATGAAATGTTGGCAAATATGGTATAGGGTGGACAAGCTCAAATTCATGGATGCGATCAAACACTTATATGTGCATGTGCCGTTTTGCGCGCGCGAATGTCCGTATTGCGGATTCTATAAACACAAGAACAACCGTTTGGATCAAATTAAAAACTACCTTGAAGTTGTTCCCAAAGAATTGGCGTATTGGAAACAAAAATTTTCCTTCCATCCTCGCACAATTTATTTTGGCGGCGGCACGCCGTCTATTTTGAGTGTTTCGCAACTTGAAGTTTTTTTGTCGTATTTTCGATGGAATGGCGTTGAAGAATGCACGTTTGAATGCAATCCGGCCACGCTTTCGCAAGAAAAAGCCGATTTGCTCAAAAAAATGGGCGTGAATCGCATTAGTCTCGGCGCGCAAGCGTTTGAAATGTATTTTTTACGAATATTAGGAAGAACGCATCGTCGCGAACACGTGCAAGAAACGATGAAGCGGCTTCGTCATGCCGGATTCGATAACATCAATATCGATTTGATGTTCGGATTACCCGATCAAACTTTAGAGCATTGGGAGCAGGCGCTCCGTGAGGCCGTCGCTCTTAATCCACGGCATATTTCCGCTTACAATTTAACATTCGAAGAAGATACAAAATTTTTTAAACAACGCGAACAAGGCCTTTGGAAAAACGATGAAAAATTACAAAGCGAGATGTTTCTTTTTGCGCATGATTTTTTGGAACAAAACGGTTTTACGCATTATGAAATTTCGAATTACGCACAAACGGGATATGAATCGATTCACAATCAAGCCTACTGGAATGGGGATGATTATTTAGGACTGGGTCCGAGCGGGTATTCGACATTGGGGAATCGTCGTTTGGAAAACATCGCCGATACCGATGCTTATATTGATTTTCTTCAAAAAAATAAAATCCCTCGATACGCCGAAGAGATACTTTCGGATCAAACAAAACTTTTCGAAAAAATTTTTCTTGGACTTCGTACTCGTCAAGGCGTCGAATTTGACCTGCTTGCTCCGTGGAAAAAGCAAGTTGAAGATTTGATCCGGAATCAGTTTGCGATACTTCGCAACGAACGTCTCATGCTCACTTCTCAAGGATTTCTTCTTGCGGATGAAATTTCGAAAATATTTGCCTGAACACTGTAAAAAGGGAAAGCCATTGACGCATCAAATGAAATTGAGGCAGTATGGGAAGATGGAACAGCGATATTTGGATGATTTTTTTACGTTTTTGAGATTCCCGAGTATTTCCACGGACCCGCGGCACAAAGCAGATATGATGCGATGCGCGAAGTGGTTGGCGCAACGACTAAACAAAATTGGATTGACGGCAAAAATTATGCCGACAGAGAAAATGGGACATCCGGTGGTTGTGGCAAAAAATAAGCATAAAAAAAATCGAAAAACTGTTCTCATTTACGGGCATTATGATGTGCAACCGGTGGATCCGATTGAATTGTGGAAGCAGTCGCCGTTTGAACCGCATTTGGCGAATGGTATCGTAACCGCGCGCGGCGCCACGGATAATAAAGGACAAATTCTGGCACATATTTTGGGTGTGGAAAAAACAATGCGAACCTCCGGTGATTTGCCGGTGAATTTAACTTTCCTCATCGAAGGGGAAGAAGAGATTGGAAGCGTTCATCTGGGAGATTTTATTCGGAAGCATCGCCAAGAACTCGCATGCGATGTGATTGTGATTTCGGACACGACCATGATTGCGCCGAATAGACCGACATTAACGTGCGGATTGAGAGGCATTTTGACAATGGATGTGCATTTGACCGGTCCGGCGATGGATTTGCACTCGGGAAGTTATGGTGGTGCGGTGGTGAATCCGGCGACTGCGTTGGCGCGACTGATTGCCACTTTGCATGATAAGAATTGGAAAATTCAAATTGACGGGATTTACGATTCTGTGCGCCCGATTCAGAAATGGGAAAAAAAAGCGTGGCGGCAATTGAAGGCGGGAGATCGGCAAATTTTGAATATCACAAAAGCTCCCGCGCTCGATGGAGAAACGGGTTATACATCGCAGGAACGCATTATGGCGCGCCCCACGGCGGAAGTGAATGGGTTTTACGGCGGTTATCAGGGAGAAGGATCGAAAACTGTTTTGCCAAAAGAAGCGCATGCTAAGCTTTCATTTCGATTGGTGCCCGATCAGACGCCTCAACAAGTAAAAAAATTAGTGGAAAAACATTTGAGAAAACATTGCCCCAAAACAGTGAAACTTTCTTTTGAATGGGGACATGGAGGCGAACCTTATTTGATGGATCCAACAACAAGATACGGATTGGCGGCACAAAAAGCGCTTCGAAAAGCGTTTGGCGGAATGAAGCCTGTGTTATTGAGGGACGGTGGGTCCATTCCCGTTGTTTCGGATTTCAAAAAAGCGCTTAAAGCCGATACTTTATTATTGGGACTAGCGCTACCGGATTGCGGCGCGCATTCGCCCAACGAAACTTTTCCTCTAAAAAGCTTGGAAACAGGCATTCGACTAAACGAAATTCTTTTACAGGAACTCGCTCATTAAAAAATTATGAAAAGCATGACAGGATATGGATTCGCGGAAATCAAGAAACACGACATGAGAGTCACGGTGGAAATTTCATCGGTCAACAAAAAGGGATTGGATTTGATGGTGAGTTTGCCGAAGAATTTACTTTCGCTGGAAATTGGATTGCGGCAACTTGCGCAAAAAGAAGTGGGACGCGGGCGAGTCTCGATGAATGTAGCTGTGAGCAAAACCGGCGCGCCGTCGAGTTTGCCGATCAACGACAAAGTTTTGGAGCATCATTATCACGCGCTCAAAAGAATCGCGAAACGACTGGGCATTTCGCAGGATATCTCGATGTCGCTTTTATTGAATTTGCCCGGCGTGATGAACAATGACAGAAGCGACGAGGCGTCGGAGGAGTTGAAAAAGATGGTGGAAGAAACCACTCAGCACGCGTTGGAACAATTGCTCAAATCGCGCGCTCGCGAAGGAAAATTTCTGTGTGCGAAATTGATCAAACAATTCAAATCGATGGAAAAAGTGGTCAAAAAAGTCGAACGAATCGCGCCATACATTATTCAACGTCATCGACAGAATTTGCTTAAACGCACCGAAGATGCCGGCGTGATGGTTGACGCAGAACGCTTGTCAAAAGAAGTGGCGCTATTCGCAGACCGTTCGGATATCACCGAAGAACTCACACGGTTGAAGGCTCACTTGAAAGAAGCGGAACGGTTGTTGGACGGGCATGAGCCTGTGGGACGCAATTTGGATTTCCTTCTGCAAGAAATCAACCGCGAAGTCAACACGATCGGCAGTAAAGCCAACGGCCTTGAGATTTCTCAACACGTGATTTACCTTAAAACCGAATTGGAGAAAGTGCGCGAGCAAGTGCAAAATTTGGAATAATTTTAGGGGACTTTAAAATATCGCATGAGGGCGCCCCACGGGAATATTTAGAAAATGAAGATGTAAGGGATAAAGGAAAAAAGTGGGTGGCTGTTTTAGGGGTTAAAGACGGTTCATAGAGAAGAGATATTCGAACATTTTATCCTGCCGATGATGTCGTAATCCTCGATGGATTTTGAGTTTTTGTTTCC
>JBMONL010000002.1:0-4193 GCA_049324635.1 Verrucomicrobiota bacterium
CTTTTGTGCGCGCAAAGCGCGCACAAAAGGCGCACCCATGAAGGGATTCTTAAGGGCGGTAGCCCTTAAGCAGGATTTTTAAGGACGAAGTCCTTAAACTAAAATATTATCTTCGACGACATCGGTGCAACGGGGACAGAGTTCGGGATGGGCGGGATGGGCGCCGAGGGTTTCGGAGATTTTCCAACACCGGACGCATTTTTTGCCGTCGGCTTTTTGCACGTTGATTTTGATTTCGTCCGAGGTTGCCGATGTGACGCGAGAGACGATGAGCAATTCCTCAAGGAGTTCGGCATCGCCGGGTTTGACGAATGGCGCGGAGAGTTCCACGGCGGCTTCGAGGCTTTTGCCGATGGTTTTGCTTTGGCGCATGGGTTCGAGTTGTTCATTCACCTTGGCGCGGAGATTGAGAATTTTTTCCCAGCGATCGATGAAGGTTTCTTTTGAAAAACCGACAGGATAAGTCACTTCGCGAACTTTTGGAAAACGCAGAGTATGCACGGATGGGCGCACAAATTTCTGACCATTCCAAGTTTTATCGGCGAGACTCTGCCATGCTTCTTCGGCGGTGAAAGGCGTGAGCGGCGCAAGAAGTTTGCACAGCGTCTCGACAATTTCATACATCACCGTCTGCGCCGCGCGGCGTTTTTCATCATTTTCCGCGCCGCAATAAAGACGGTCTTTGAGCACGTCGATATAAAGCGCGGAGAGTTCCACTGAGCAAAAACGATTGATGATGTGATACACCTGATGAAATTCGTACGTCTCATACGCCTTGACGGTGGCGGCAGTGACATCCTGCAGGCGCGCCGCGACGTACAAATCCAATTCCGTCCATTCTTTCTCCGGAATTTTATCCGTCGATGGATTGAAATCGCCCAAATTTCCGAGAAGAATTCTGAGTGTGTTGCGGAAAAGCCGGTACGTATCCGCCACGCGCGTGAAAATTTCCTCGGAGAACGGCACGTCGTCGCGATAATCCTGACTCGACACCCACAAACGCAAAATATCCGCGCCGTATTTATCGACAAAATCCATGAGTCCTGCGGGTTTTTGGCCGACGTTGGATTTGGAAAGCTTTTTGCCGTCGAGATCGACAACGAATCCATTCGTGAGCACTTCCTTGTACGGCGGCGCGTCGTGCAACGCAATCGACACGAGGAGCGATGATTGAAACCAGCCGCGATGCTGATCGCTTCCCTCGAGATACATGTCGTAAGGAAAACGCATATCGCTTCTCTGCTTGAGCACGGCGGTGTGGCTGGTGCCGGAATCAATCCACACGTCGAGCGTATCGATTCCTTTTTTCAAATTCGCGGGCAGACCAAGCCTCGTTCCGATTTTTTCATCCTCGAACCAGACATTGGTGCCTTCTTTTTCCACGATGTCGGCGAACTTGCGAATGACATCGGATTGAAGCACGGGTTTTTCCTGCGCGTCGTAAAAAACAGGAATCGGCACGCCCCAAGTGCGTTGGCGCGAGATGCACCAATCCGGCCGGCTTTCCACCGCGCCGCGAATGCGATTCATGCCCCAAGCGGGCACCCATTTGACATGATCGATGGCGTCGAGCGCTTTTTGGCGGATCGCGTCGATCCTGATGAACCATTGTTTCACGCAACGAAAAATGATCGGCGCCTTCGAGCGCCAGCAGTGCGGATAGCTGTGCGAAAATTCTTCCGTGCACCAAAGTTTTCCTACCTTTTTCAAAAGTTCGACAACTTTGAGATTCGCATCGAACACATACATGCCGGTGATTTCCGGCACGCCGCATTCCTCGGTGAGGCGGCCATTCTCATCCACCGGCGAGAGCAATTCCATCTTGTGCCGCATGCCGAGTTCGTAGTCGTCATAACCATGTCCGGGCGCGATATGCACCAACCCCGTGCCCGTATCGCTGGTCACAAAATCCGCCGTGTAAACATTTCCTATGCGTTTGAGAAATGGATGTTCGTAGGAAATTCCTTCGAGTTCGCTTCCTTTGAGTGTGCGCTGAATTTTGAGTTCCCGTTTGCCTTTGCTCGCAACCGAAGCCAGCAAACTTTCCGCGCATATAAAAATTTCTCCTTCGCTCTCGGCGATCACGTAGGTCATCGTCGGATGCGCCGCGACTGCCAAATTCGCTGGCAGAGTCCACGGCGTCGTCGTCCAGATCAGTAAATGCGCTTTTGAATTTTCCGGCAAAGAAAGTTTTTTCAGAGAATCTTGTGTAAGCGTGAAGCGCGTATCGACGGACGTATCCGTGCGATCCATGTACTCCACCTCAGCTTCGGCGAGCGCGGTTTGACAACCCGTGCTCCAGAGCACCGGCCTCATGCCTTGATAAATCAAATTTTTATCCACCATCACGGCAAGCCCGCGCAAAATTTCCGCCTCGAACTGCGGCGCAATCGTCAAATACGGATTTTCCCAATCGCCAAAAACTCCAAGCCGCTTGAATTGTGTGCGCTGGATATCGATATACTTCCGCGCGTAAGCATCGCACTTTGTACGAATGTCTGCGGCATCATACTTTTGTCCTTTTTTGGCTTTGCCTGATTTTTCAAGTTCCTGCACTACCTTGTGCTCAATCGGCAATCCGTGGCAATCCCAGCCGGGGACAAACGGCGAAAGCTTCCCGTCCATATTTTTGGATTTGAGAACGATGTCTTTGAGCGTCATGTTGAGCGCGTGACCGATATGCGCGTCGCCGTTGGCGAATGGCGGCCCGTCGTGCAAAATAAAAAGAGGATCGTTTTTGTGTTCCTTCAAAATCTCCTCATACACGCGCGTGTCTTCCCATAATTTCAAAAAGATCGGCTCGCGCTTGGGCAACTCCGCGCGCATCGGAAACGCCGTCTGAGGCAAACGAATGGTCGATTTGTAGTCCATAAGAATTAAATATCCTATCGCCTATTTTTTCATAATCAAGCAGGACGATCTACATCTTAAAAAACTCTGTAAAATATCGATTACGGATTGGGCGAGTTTTTGATGCGAAATAAAAACTCACTGTGCTCAAACCAACTGCCGTTAGGCGCGGCCATTGATGTTCCTTTCCATTCTTCTTGAGGGCGGGTGTGCGTCGGCAGATAACCGGTTTCGGAAATCATGCGTTCTTGGATGGCAGGAGAAGTTAAAAATCCAATCAATTTTTTCGCGGCGTCGGTTTTGAGCGAACGCGAGGAAATTGCCAGCACGTCGAATTGAATCAATGTGCCTTTTGACGGAGCAACCCACGCAATCGAAGTTACTCCCTGATTTTTCAAACGAAACGCCGCCGGTAAAAAAGTGATTTCGATTTTTCCGTCGCGAATTGCTTCCCAGCAGGATTTCTCATCGGCGAGGGAATGCGAAAGGGATTTTTCCAACTCACGGCGGAGATTTTCTTTGGTTTGGGTTTGCAGTGCGTTGGCGGAGCTTCCCATCTCTTTCATGCGCAATCCCACAAGCAAATCCAAATCACGCGGGAAAAACGCATTGGTATTTGTCCACCAAACATCTGTTCGCGGCAAAGGAGTTTGCGGCGTAGCTTGCCTCAAATAAAAAAAGTACGGTGACCAACGCCACGGGCGCGTCCAGCGATTGTCCACGTCGAAACTCTGTCCGCCAAACGCCGGATTGGTGCCGTTCCAAAATTCATTTTCCTCAAACGCCAGTAACTCCATTTTTTCTTTGAGCTTTTGAAAATATCGCGGCGAAACCGAATACACGTCGCCATCGAGCGGCAATTCCTTGCCCTCCGAGGGAATAAAAATGCGCTGTTCGATGCTCTCGCCCGTTTCTTTCTTCCATTGTTCCAGCCATATTAGAGGAATCGCCTCTTTCTCCACATACACAATCAAGGGGCGCAAATTGAAAAAGACTTTCGATGCTACCGGCGGCGGCTTGATTTTGTTGGTCAGATTGGCATCGGCTTTTTCGATCGGCTCAAACAACGCAATCGTCGGCCGCAACGGCGCGTCCTTGAACGCCGTCGATGTAAAATAAATCATCAAAAACGCCAACGCCAATAACCCTATCGCCCACCAACCTTGTCTCGACATCTTCCGCATCCTGTCCACTAAAGACTCACTTTTTCACCTTGCAAGGTTGTTTTTACCTCTCCAGTGTTGTTGTCTTTAAGGGGCTTTGCCCCTTAAAATCCCCACTCAAGGACGACTGTCCTTGAGAATCCTCCATGTGTGCGTTTGTGTGCGTGCTTCGCGCGCACA
>JBMONL010000003.1:0-31331 GCA_049324635.1 Verrucomicrobiota bacterium
CCCGCTTCCCCCTCCTTCAATATCCCTATGATCTGCTCTTCTCTAAATCTCTTCTTCTTCATATGTCCTCCGTTTTATACCCAGAGGACTCTCTTTTCAACCGGTCCAGTTTATCGGGGGCAGGTCACCTGATTTTAAGGAGTTTAAGTTTATTTCCAATTTTCAATAGGACAAATCGTTAAAATTATTCTTTAAGATGCCGATAATAATATCTACGTACCCAGATTGCGGGTTGTAGGGCATTATTATGAAAATTTTGCGGCAAGTGCTTTCATTTTATCAGCTTGATTCGCCACCACCATTCTCCGAATTTTTGAGCTTTTATAAAGCTCAAAATATTGCACATAACCAAAATTCCAACATGCTCACCCGCGGGTTTTTGGGACGCCGGCTTGAGACGCAGAAGCAAGACCGAGCACACTCTCCCGCCCCGAGATGCGTTTTTCAGATTCCATGCCTTCAGAACGCTTACCACTCGGTTGAAAAAGTTCCGGAGGACAATAAATCGAATAACGTTCCGCATCCAAATGTGGTTGTATGGTTCTGTAATACTCTTCTTTCCTGTAAAGATCATCTTCTTTTCTTACAGGCTCCCACTGAGAACCTGTCTTAACCGAGTAATATCCTAATTTTTCGCCTTGCTTCAGCGTGATTGCTACATTAGGTAAAACAGAATCCAAAAGCACTTTTTCCATGACATTTTCTTGAACGCGTCTCCATTCTGGATTATCTGCCACATTAACAGGTTTACCCTTGTGTCCTTTTTTAACAAAAATAAAAAGCCTACCATTCCACATATCGCCTTCAGCATCGATGCTGTCTCTACCAAAGAATGTCAGCATTCCCTCATCGTCTTTTAATCTTTTTGCTGTTGTCACAATCGTTTTTTCCATATTTTCATAACACTTTCCACGCAAGTAATGGTATGCACCCAAAACCCACCCGGGAACTTTCTTCATTGCCTCCGCAAATGGATGAATGGGAGCATCAATATTATCCGTAAGAATACCCAAAGGATTTAATTTATCATCTTTTGTGATAGCCGCTATAACATATTCCTTCGGTTTTGGATTTTGATTGTGATCCAATTGTTGAAGCAAGACATGCCCGTACAACTTATTAGATTGAGACTTGCGCCCATTCATCATTTGACGAGTCTCGATGTCTTTTACTTGTTCTTTGGCTAATTTTATAAAATCAATTTCGGATTGTTTACCACACTCAGTAATATATTCCTTCCATTTTGCAAATTTTGCTTCTGTCCATGTTCGCGGATTCTTACGGTCAATACCTGCACCGATAGAAGCAATCGCCTTATCCCACAAAATCACAGATTTTTGATCTTCCTTAGAATAATCTTCTATTTGTTTGCATGTAGGACAATTCATTTTCCAGCGATAAAAACCCCCTTTATTTTTCAATATAGTAAAACAATTATTAATCCACTTACGAACAAACTTTCTGTCTTGCCTTTTTACGGGTAAATCTATGTCTAGATTAATAATAAATCCATTGTTGTAGACAGCCATTTGTTCTGCAGTCCAATGATCTTTGGGTTGAGATTGTGCAAATAAAGAACGCGGTGTGACTGCAGTCGCCAAAGCTCCTGTTGCCAGAATTTTTAAAGTTCGCCTCTTTTTCGGATCAAATTCCACATTTTTGGACATCAAGAAATTGTTCATCTGATTTTTTAATCTCTCATATAAGCCGTGTTTTTCTTCTATCTTCATATACATCTCCTATTTATCATCTGAGTGTGACGTTAGTATCCAAACGTCTAGTAATTATTTTAAAAAACTTCACGTGAGACAAAATGTCGCATCCACAATGCCTGATATACCAATAATTTAAAATTAAGCATATAAAATCATACACAAATTACTAATTTTAAGCGCCTTAATGTCGATAATAAACATTAAGTGCTCTTTTTTTTAATAGAGTCTTAATTCTATGAAACGCTTGTACTTTTTTTGGATTCTTTTTTTATGTTTCATAACGATTAGTCCCTATCTTTATTCTCAAGACACCACCATTCCTGGCCAAGGATCTTTTGATCCAAAATCTACCGAAATAAGTTCGGAAACAAGTGTAGGCGGAGAAAAAAATTCATCAACAACGCCCAAAAATCAAGTCGCGGAACAAGTGCGAGATCAAGCGCAACAAATGTTGACTTCGACAATAGGAAATTTATTTTCAGGAACGCAATCCGCATTTGCATCAGGAGCACCGTCCGGAGGTGGAGGCATGGGGAGTTTTGCTTCAGCTCCGGGAGGTGGCGGCGGGAGTAGCACGGCATCGGGCGGAGGGTCATCGGGAAGTGGGTCGGGGACGGGCGGGAGTAGTTCTACGGCGGATACTTCTAAGAGCAGTAGTACGGATTCATCGAGCAAGACGGCGGATTCGGGCAAAAGCAATTCAACCGGTTCCAGCACGTCGTCAACTTCGAGCGGAGATGGGGCTTCTTCTTCGACGGCGCAGAGTGGTTCTTCGGCGTCGGGTGGGGAAGGTTCGTCTTCTGTCACGCAGGATACTTCGGGAAGCGGTAGCGGGACGTCTCAAAGTTCAGGTTATGCGGGAGATAGTTCTTCAGGAAGCGGGACGATTTCCGATTCTGGCGGCGGGTGGGATACGTCGGCGGGGAGCGGAGGGGGTTCGCAAGTGGCAAGTGATACCTCTGGGGGGAGCGGATATTCTTCAGGTGGAAGTTCAGGGGGTAGCGGCGGCGGTTCTGGGTTTACAATTCCGACAACTTCCGGCATTGCGAGCAGACCAACTTCGAGCGGTGGCACAACCAGCGGTTCCACTTCTTCAGGAACAACGACGACAACTTCGCGAAGCGGAACTTCAACAACGACGACGGTTGCAGGAGGAGGAAGTTCAACAACAGGCGGCACATCCTCGGCTTCGCCCAGAGGAAGTTCTACCACAACCGGCACATCCGGTTCGTCTTACTCCACGCCGACAAGTTCCGGAACGATCACGACCACCACGACAGCGAACGCAAATTCCGCGACGCCTTATTCCCGCACGATTGATATCACGCAAGGGAATGCCTCAGGGACATCGACTGCGAGTAGCGGCAAAAGCAACATTCCCGCTTACGCCTCGCGTATTACTCAACCCGCAAGTTCGTTTGGTTCGACGACATCGTCGAGTAGCGGCGCCAGCGCATCTTCAACGGCAAGCACGGTGGCTTCTTCAAAAATCGCTACTGGCGCGCCGTTGAACGTCGTGCCTGTGCTAGAAGCGGCGTCGCAACAGGAAAAAATCGAAAAAGAAAGTTTGTTGGTCAAGGCGCAGAAATATTTCTTTGGCAATCAATCACCGGGCGTGAATTCCGCCGTTGCCGCCGACAAACACATCAATGAAATGGAATGGAAATTGGCGCAGGGCGACACGATTACGATTCGTTGCGACGATGACGTGCCGTTCCGCATTTCGTTCGTTCACGCGGAGAAAAATCCGATTCACGTTCAGGCAAAAAATCCGGTGTATGTCATCGAAGGCAATAAGCGTTTGCAGGTGGCGACGCGCGAAACTTCAGTGCAGGCTTCCACTAGCGAAGGCGTGCCGGTCACGATCGAGAGTCCGGGCAAAAATGTTATCACGATCAAAAATCTCGGCAAATCGGCGGTGACGCTCTCCATCACGCGCGGCACAGGTAAAAAAGCGACGGGCAACATTCAGATTTGCGTCGCCGAAGACGGCTCGCTCATCAATATTTCAAGCGATCAGAGCAAGAAAGGCTTCTTCGCCGAACACCCTGTTCTCGCCTATACGCTCTCCACCGCGCTCGCCGCTTTGGGATTGCTACTGTTGGTCATCGCGGTCATTTCCATGTACATTCTTCACAGGAAAAAAATCCTCTTCAAACAAATGGACCAACTCAACGAGTACGCCCACGCTCTCAAAAAAACCGGCTACAAACTCTATACCAAAACCTTCACCGCCCCGCCGAAGAGAGTGCTTTGATTTAAGGGGCTCTGCCCCTTAAAATCCCCGCTCAAGGGTTACCACCCTTGAGAATCCCTTCACGTAAACATACACAGAAAGGTTTCTTAAGGACGATAGTCCCTTAGCAGGATTGTTAAGGACAGAATCCTTAACAAAACATTTTGTCCCTTGTTTTTTCTCTGATTTCTTGTTTATTGCTGGGAGCAATTATTTATAGGAAATTAAAAATGAAAACAAATATTGGATTAACAGAGGCAGGAGCAAAGGGCTCGGCGGCGATTCTCAATCATGCGTTGGCGGACGCGCATGTGCTTTACATGAAGTTGCGTCAATATCATTGGAACGTCACAGGACCGAATTTCAGCGAGTTGCATAAACTTTTTGAGACGCAATACGATCAGATTGAAGAAGCGATTGATGCCGTTGCCGAGAGGATACGTTCGCTCGGAAAATTCCCTTTAGGCACATTGAAAGAAATGTTGCAGGAAGCGAAATTGAAGGAATCGACCGCCGATAACCTCGACGCATCCAAAATGATTCGCAATCTTTTGGAAGATCACGAACACATTATTCGCGAACTGCGCGAGGGTCTCAAAGCGTGCGACGAACAATACGGCGATATGGGCACGAGCGATTTTCTTACCGGTCTTATGGAAGAACACGAGAAGATGGCTTGGATGCTCAGGGCTTATTTGGAGTAATTTTTTTGACAGAATGAAAAATTTCTCATTCTGTTAATTTTATCTAAAAACTTATCCCATGAATTTACCTACAAGAAGCAAGGTTGTGCGGTTTCATCAATTTGGACTACCGTTTGAGGTGGCCAAAGTGGAAGATGAGTTGACGCCATTGCCGCAAGCGGGCGAACTGGTGATTGAAATGCTGGCGTCGCCTATCAATCCGGCGGATTTGAATTTTATCGAAGGCTCGTACGGCGTCAAAGCGGTGTTGCCGGCGGTGCCTGGATTTGAAGGCTCAGGAAAAGTGATTGCGGTAGGGCCGAATGTCACGCGATTTAAAATAGGCGATAACGTGAAACCTCCCGACGGCACGGGCACGTGGAGGCAACTTGTTTGCGCGCGTCAAGAATCTTGTATTAAGTTGCCTTCCGATATTCCAGCGGAGCAATTGGCGATGATTTATGTGAATCCGCCAACCGCGTGGCGAATGTTGCATGATTTTGTGCCGCTCAAAAAAGGCGATTGGATCATTCAAAATGCCGCTAATTCCGCTGTGGGACGATGCGTCATTCAAATCGCTAAAGCCAAAGGCTGGCACACGATCAATATCGTTCGGCGCTCGGAATTGATAGATGAATTGAAAGCATTGGGCGGAGATGTGGTTGTGTTGGAAAGTGAAAAACTTAAACAGAACGTGATGAACGCGATTCAAGAACCGATCATGCTTGGATTGAATGCCGTGGGCGGCAATAGCGCGATATGGTTGGCGGATTGCCTCGAAAAAGGCGGTACTGTGGTGACTTATGGCGGCATGAGCAAGGAACCGTTCAAGATTCCTACGCGTTTTTTTATCTTCAAAGATTTGCGATTCGTCGGATTTTGGATGAGCCATTGGTATAAACAACGTCCGGTGGCGGACCGCGAAGCGATGCTTCGCGAAGTAGGCGAACTCATGCGCGCCAAAAAACTTTCCATCAAAATCGACAAAACTTTTTCACTCGACGACATCACTCCGGCGATCCAACACGCTCTTCAGCCCAATCGCCAAGGCAAAACGCTGTTGAATATAAAAAAATGAAAAGCGAAAGCTAAAATTGCTCTCCCCTCAGCAAGCTGAGGGGTATCACGCAATTTTTCGCTTCGCGAACCGCTTTCGCTCTTTCATGGAGAGGCGTCGCGCCTTGGGCGCACGCCGTGGCCATCTTGTCTATCATCCTCCTCATGCGTTTTGTTTTTTTTGCGCGATTCATCCCCAATGCGAGCATCGAGGTATTCTCGCGTCGTAACGATAAAAATTTGCGCGTGATTGTATATAAATTTTAAGTCTCAACATCGACGTGAGCGGGGATCGGTGGGGGAGATACAACTGCGTTGCGCGTTTTTACCTGTTAAATTACTGAAACCTTGATGGGCGTTTTCCTCCGTGTTTTTTTGTTGAGTTGCTTCTAACATACGCCCAAATGCGGCGATGCGTGGGACATCTTTAGGTGACAATTTGATTTCCGGGCGCGACATGAACTCTTGAATTTTTTCGTCAGCGAGTCCGCAGAATTGTAATGCTTCCATCATTTCTTCTTGCGTTATCGATTTGCGATCCACGCTCGGACGTGTTTGTGAAAGGGGTTGGTTTTGTCCATTGATGTCTTGCGTAGGAATCTGGCGTTCCACAAACCATTTTTCATCTGCGGTTTTGCGCGCGATGATATTCATTTCGCTGTATTTAAAAACTCTTCGCTCACCTTTTTTTGTATTAAGGTCTTCAGCGATATATTTCCCGTCGCCGTTTTCGCAAAATTCAACCGGACGACCCGCGAAATCCACATCCGCAGGCGCGCTGATTGGATTTTTTTCTACTTTTGGTGTATCTGGGCGAATGGGGCGAGCGAGTCGATAGCCGCGTTTAACAGGCTCTTTTTCTAATTCAAGGAGTTTTTCCCATTCACGCAATCCTTTCTCTATATTGCGACAAATTTCTTTCTTCATCCGGATTTTATGTCCCATATAAGCGCACACACGAACTCCGGGAAGAACGTGCGCATTTTTTTCTAGTATAACTTCGCTTCTATGATTGGCTATGATAATGGTGCTATGCTCAAGAATGGCGTTGTCCTTAATTGCAACAGAGTTCTCACCGTCACCGTAAGCATGGACTTCAATCTTGTCTTGAGGGTTGAAACTTCCTCGACATTGACTCTCACCTGTACACAGAATTTTTGCATTTCCCAAGCCTGCCATAGTATGAACAGTAAACTCAACCATTTCGAGATAAGGACTGTCTTGTATTTGAATCGCTCCTTGTCGCGCTACCAGCAAAGAATTAATGATCGTCGGATTGCCTGAGATTTGAATGAAACCATTCTCAGCTATCATGTTGCCATCTTGGATTTTCGTGTTTTTTACACAATCAATGACAATCTTTCCATTTTCATGAACTTTGGCGCTCAACAAGACGTCTTGAATTTCGAATTCGCCATTTAACCAAACGTTTCCAAATAATTGCATCTTTTCGCCAATGATCACTCGAGGACCAATATAAACCGGACCTGTTATATACGCATCGTCGGGAACCCATACAATGCTCCCATCAGGATTATAATGTTCTTTTGCCATAATGATGTAAATGTGGCGTGCGGCTCGAAACGTCAAATGGGAAAAAAGGGGCAAGTTTTCACATTTTCAGCGATATGTATCGGTGAAAATCTGAAACCGTAACTCCTTGTTGCAGAAGAAAAGCTCTTGTTAACTTCGTCTTACATTTTGTTTTTCATTCATAACTGAACGGGTACCCGTTTTTTTCAACCAGCGCGTAGGGAAGGTGCGTTCGAACGACTTATTTCCTTAAAGAGCCATGTGCGTACAATATGCGCAGTGCGCACATTTTGTCAAATGAAAAGCGCAAGCTAAAATTTCTCTCCCCGCAGCAACTACGGGGTATCACGAAATTTTTTGCTTCGCGAACCGCTTGCGCTCTTTCATGGCGAGGCGTCTTTCGCTTATCGAAAACGCCGTGGCCATCTATCCTTATCTTGTGCATCACATTTTTTGCGCGATGCATCCCCGCTACAAGTAGCGGGGTATTCTCGCGTCAAAAGGATACAACAGGTGGAAAGATATTTTTCTTGCTTTTTTGGTAAGAAATCCTACATTAAAAGTATGAATGCGGTGCTTTCTGAAAAAGGACAATTGACAATTCCCAAGATGATCCGCGATGCGCTGGGGCTTGTGCCGGGAATGATTTTGGAACTCCATGCGATTGGCGGCAAGCTGGTCGGCAGTAAAGTCTTGGATCAGGATGTTTTTCGCAAATGGAGAGGAAAAGGAAAATTGCCTAAAAAAATGTCCGTGGATCAATATTTGAAAGTCGTGCGCGATGGTAACGGCGGTTGATAGTTCAGTTTTGCTTGATGTCATTTGCGATGATGAATTTGCCGATGCTTCCGAGCATGCCCTGCGCGAAGCTTCGCGCAAAGGCAGTTTGATTCTTTGCGAATGCGTGTTGGCAGAGATTCAACCCGCATTGTCGGGAGAAAATATTCGCGAATTTTTGAAAGATTGGAATTTGCGTTTTATTCCATCCAACGAAGAAAGCGCGTTATTGGCGGGAAAATATTTTGCCCAATATTTATTACGCGGAGGCAAAGCACATCGCGTTTTGCCGGATTTTCTCATCGGCGCGCATGCAGTTGTTCACGCGGAACGCCTTCTTGCGCGCGACCGAGGGTATTTGAGAGATTATTTTAAAAATCTGCGCGTCATCGCACCGTAATTGCGACATCAGCGCTGAGGTAATCGAAAAATTGCGTGGGTGGCGTTTTTGCATTCTCTCAAAAGACGTTGATAATGAAATCCTTGTATTTTTATCTTACTTTTTTCGAGTCGTGTTGCAATTTTGGAAGGTTGGTTTAGTGTAGGGAAGAAGTATCAAGTCCATGAAAAAAATCTTTTTTATATCCGGTTTTCTTTCTGTTTTTTTTGTTTTAGGCGCGAATGCGTTCTGGCCGTTTGACGGCGAAAAAAAACCGGCGGAAGAAAAACCAAAACCTGTTGCGGAAAAGCCTACGACATCCGTTCAAGTCAATCATGAACCGTTGGATCGTCAAAGCCGTCTGACAACCAGTTTTGCGCCGGTGATTAAAAATATTGCGCCGGGCGTAGTGAGTGTGATTACCACAAAAAACACCAACACCGGTTCTCAGCCGTTTCCTTATTTTAACGATCCGCAGTTCAAACGTTTTTTCCCTGATGACATGGACCCGCAGACGCCGCAATCTCACCGCGACCGCGAAATCGGCTCCGGCGTGATTGTCAGCGCGGATGGTTATATCATCACCAATAATCATGTGATTGAGGACGCCGAAGAAATCACCATTTCCCTCGGCAGCAACGAACGCGAGGTGCCGGCGAAAATTATCGGCATCGATCCAAAAACCGATTTGGCAGTTCTCAAAGTGGACAGAACCAATCTACCCGCCGTCACTTTTGCCGATAGCGATAAAATTGAAGTGGGCGATATTGTTTTGGCGATTGGCAATCCGTTTGGTTTATCGCAAACCGTCACGATGGGCATCATCAGCGCGCTCGGACGCGACAACATCGGAATCGTGCAAGACGGCTACGAAGATTTTATTCAGACCGACGCTTCGATCAATCCGGGAAATTCCGGCGGCGCGCTCATCGATGCGGAGGGGCGCGTCATCGGCATCAATACTGCGATTTATTCGCAATCCGGCGGCAACCAAGGCATCGGTTTTGCCGTGCCAATTAATTTTGTGCGCTCGATCATGGAACAAATTATCAAAAACGGACGCGTGATTCGCGGTTACGTGGGCATCAGTATTCAGCCGCTTTCGAAAGAACTCGCCGAGGCGTTTAAAATTCCCGAAGCCACCGGCGCGCTGATTGGCGAAGTCACTCCCGGAAGCCCCGCCGCTGAAGTGGGATTAAAAGAAGGCGACGTGATTGTGGAATTTAACGGAGAAAAAGTCACCAATCCGCATCAGTTGCGCCTCACCATCGCGCAAACAAAACCCGGCGTGCAGATTAGATTCCGTGTGATTCGCGACGGCAAGCTCAAGGAATTTCCTCTCACGCTTAAAGAACTTCCCGACGAAGAACCGAAGAAAGAAGCGGTTGCCGATAGCGCCGGACGCAATATGCTCGACGGCATTGAAGTGACGGATCTCGACGCGCGCACGCGCAAGCAACTCAATATCCCGGAAAAAATTCAAGGCGCGCTCGTGAAAAACGTCGCGCCGGGCTCTGCCGCGTTTGATGTCGGCGTGCGCCCCGGCGATATTATTATGGAGATCGACCGCCAAGCAATCTACGACGCCAACAACGCGCTCGACATCAGCAAAAAAATCGAAGGCGATCGCGTTGTCCTTCGCATCTGGCGCAACAACGCGCGCTATGTGGTGCTTCCCATCCGAAAGAAAGATGCGAAGTAGCGCTGTTTCAGAAATGGCTACGACATTATTTAAAACGCTCTAAACCGCAGAGAGGACAACTTCGGGGTGTTTGGCGGCGACACGGAGAAGAATTTTCGCGGCGCCGGCGGGTTTGCGACGATCTTGCTCCCAATTGCGCAATGTGGCAACGCTGACGCCAATGAGCGCCGCAAATTTTTCTTGGGAAAGATGCAATCTCATCCGCGCGGCTTGAGCTTCATTTTTGGGATTAACAACAAAAATACGCGAAGGCTTGCGCTTGCCGCATTTTACGTCTTTCATTTCGCGAATACTTTCAAGCAATTCTTGAAACAATTCTTTTTTCATAAGTCTTCCTCCATTGTTTTTTGAAGAATTTTAATTTGTTCTCGCGTCAAATCTTCTTGTTCATTTTTCGTATATGCCAACAAAAGCGAAATCTGTCCTTTATCTCTCCACCAATAATAAATCATTCTCGCTCCACCGCGTTTGCCTTTGCCTTTTACTGCCCATCTTAATTTTCTTAACCCTCCCGTTCCCGGAATCAGTAACCCTGCGTCGGGACGCTCGCACAACATCAATTGCATATCCGCATAATCTTCATCGCTCATGAGCTTGATAATGCTTTTTGTAAAAGCTCGCGATTCAATGAAAACCATATTGGGAATATACGCCAATGGCGCAGTTTATCAAGAAGCAAAATTTGTGCTTCACTTGGCGCCCACCCAGCTCTTGACGTTTGAGACGTTGAGCGCATTTACCTTTATGCAGAGAGCTGTAAGCTTTTTGCGTACAATAACTGCGTATGAAAGCGTTTGCGGATAAAGAACTTAGGGTTGAGCATCGTTGGGATGGTCATGGAGGTTTGCCATGATGCTTGAGGTATTGGAAAAAGTGCGTTCGGGGAATATGAATTTCACTCCTCAGGAGGCGAAATTCTTACTCTCCTATTTTGATCGATTCGTGAAAGAGGGAAACGTCGAAGTCGTCGGTGAGTTAATCGATCACATGACAGAAGAAGAATTTGTTAAAAAACTCAATGATTTCGCGTACAAGTTACGTCCTAAAATAACGTATGAATCTACGCCGCCGCCGCGATATGCAGAATTAATGGCTGTATTTGTTGAAAAGGCTTCATTAGATTGGCTACAAAAGGCGGAAACAGAAAAGAAATTTCAAGATAGCTTTCCTTTCAAATCTATTGGAACACCCTTGATTGAAGGAAATCGCCGAGAAGCATTTTTCAAATTATTAACGAAAGAGTTCTTGCCAAAGAAAGATGCAACAAGGCGAGAAGAATTAAATTATTATTTAAATAAAGCATCGGAAGCAGGACACGCGGATTTGATCAGTAGCATTCTCGATTTTATTCGCGAAAATTGGGGAGAAAATGAAGTCGGAGCTTGCGTTCAAATTAATAATTGTAGGATATTGCAATCTGCATTCAAAAATGGGCACGCGCATATTGTTGAAATATTACGTCCATTTATAAAGACTCACAACTGGCGTCGTATAATTGGTGAAAATAATTTTTCAGCTTTCACAAAGGCTCTTAAAAAAGGATATCTCGATATTGGCATGAAAGCCGTGGAGTGCGTCTATCAACATGGACTCATGGAGGAAGTTCGCAAACAGGACAAGCATTTGGAAATTGCGATGCGTATTTTGGATTCAGCATGCCGCACGGATGAAACTCCATTTCCTCGATGGTATGACGATAAAGATTTTAAAAAGTATAAAAATGTCGTCTTAAGATATTTCGACGATGATGAAGGTTTTATAGAAGATTGCCGCAAGGGCGATGTCCAAGCGATTGAAAGACGTGTTCAAGCTATTCGAAAAATAGATTTCCCCAAAGATCGCTTGAGGCATTATTTATTCGCAAACCACTCTGAAGCATTTCGAGCGATGATCGAAAATTCAGGGAATCTTCAGGCAGTAAGTCTGTTGATGGAGCTATGTAGAAAGGAATTCGGGGAAGAGGCTCTACAGACAATGATTTCGAATGTTTATCAAAAGGAAATTGTCAGTGGAAATGATGAAGTTTTTCTTAAAATTCTCAAAACAACAACCAATCCTGTAGAAGTTACATACTGGATTCGACATCTTTTACAAAAAGCAGTTCCAGAAGAATCTCGTAAGAATGTAAAAATCGCTCAATTACTCAGCGAAGCTGTCAGTCATATCAAAGACCCGAAACTATTAATCAATCTTTTGCAATTTCGTCGACATCGTCGCCGTTTGTCGGACTTATTTTTCGCACATGGCTCAGAGTCGGCTATCGACAGAGTGATCGCCACTTTAAAAGAAAATCAAGATCGCGCCACGGAAATGCTTTTTAGAGAAGGATTTGACACCGCTCTATATAGAGGACGCGTCGAAATTATTCGCAAATTGGCTACTCACATGCAGGCGGGCGATATCCAGCCATCTTTAATGGATGTCATCTATGATCATTCTGGGGAAGTGGGCGAGGCAACTTTTTCATCTCTTCAGACTGCCATGCAGAGCGGAAGTTTAGAAACGGTTCAAGAATTGCATCGGTGGATTGGACCAAGAAAATCCGATCTTGTGCCGTTTGTTGATGAAGCTTTTCAAGTTAGAAGACGAGACGTTAACTTCAATAATCCAGATATTATTCGATATTTGCTGGAACACTTGCCGAAAAAAGAGAAAAAAAAAGCATTGTCACATTTGCCGGAAGAATGGCGGGAAATATTTAAACAAGATTTGCCGAGTCGCGCAGTTCAACAGTTGTTAGGAGAAGGAGATGCAAGGTGGAAGGCATTGACGGGGAAAAGCGCGCCTCATGATTCGCTGAAAGATCAATCTCCGTATGGATTTAATCCAACGCTTTACGAAAAATTACTTCCATTAACACAAACGGCATGCCGGATTGAAGGAAATGAAGGCGCGGAAATGAATGCGTATAAATTGAGCGTATTTTTTAAAAACGAACAGGAAGCGGATCGTTATTTGACGCAATTTAAGGAAAAATGGAATACGGGAAATAGTTTACAGATTGTTCATGATGCTTGTTTGTTTAATTTGCCTGAAAATGGTCTATGGACATCTAAAAGATGGAAAGGATTGGTTTTGAAATATGGTCCGGAGGCGAGTATCTACTTACAATCCGCGCCGCAAATTGAGCTACGGCTGAAAAATTCCGATAAGCCTTTTCCGAGTTCTTTGGAGGAATTACAGGCAATTGCGGCTTTGGTTACTTATAAAAGAGGGGGAGAAAATCTCGAATGGGCGAAAATTGCCGCAACATACAAACTTTCTGAAAAGCGATTTGAGAGGGGATTGAGTGTTTTATCGACTCATCACAAAAAAGAAGATTTTCTTCCCGCGATGTCCATCGATGGAGCAAGCATTGATCGGTCTTTGGCGAATTATTATATGACCAAGTTGGATATTGGAGATATGCGCGGGCTGATTCTGGGAGAAATGATGCCTCCTTGTTGTCAGTCTATCGGCGATCTCGGATCGGCATGCGCGGTTCACGGAATGAACTCCGAAAATGGCGGATTTTATGTGTGGAAACAAAAACACGACGGAGAAAATGGTCATGTGGGAACCATTACTGAAAATGATCCTATCGTTGCGCAGAGTTGGGTGTGGATCGGCGATAAGGATGAAGTGGTCTTTGATTCCTTTGAGAGAAAACGCTCGAAGTATAATGAACTCTGCGAACCTTTTCTGAAACGATTCGCTGAAATTTTGGATCGGCAGAAGCATTATACGAAGTTCGACGATGTGCGACTCGGCAAAGGCGGCGATACGCCAAAAGATATTGGATTTCCCAGCGCGAAATCTCTTGCACAGCCAAAAGATTACAGAGGATTTCGCGATTCCGAAGAGCAGTATCGCGTAACGATGAAATCAGGAAAAAGATCGAAGTAAATTCTTTCATGGCAATAGTATCTTTACGAGAAGTTGAAAATATGGAAACTTTGCACTTTTATTGGAGCAAGAGTGTAGAATGAAAAATTGTGTTCCTATTATCGAAATTCAAAATCTTTGCGTGTGGAGCGGGAAGACGACAATTCTCAGAGACATTTCGTGGACGGTTGAGAAGAGGCAGAATTGGGTGATTCTGGGATCAAATGGGTCGGGAAAAACTTCGTTACTTAATGCGTTGACGGCGTATCTGACGCCGAGCCGCGGCACGATTCAGGTTCTTGGTCAGACATACGGAAAATCCAACTGGCGCGAATTGCGCAAGCACATGGGGATGGTGAGTTCTTCGCTTCTGCACATGATTCCGCCGGACGAATCCGCACTTCAGACGATTCTCAGCGGCAAAGACGCGCTTCTCGGATTATGGGGACGTTCCGCCGCGAAGGATAAAACTTCCGCAAAAAAAATATTAAAACAAATCGAATGCGAGCATCTCGCCGAGCGTCCGTGGAGATTTCTTTCTCAAGGCGAAAAACAATGCATCCTCATCGGGCGCGCGCTGATGGCGCAACCGCAGTTGCTGATTTTGGATGAACCATGCGCCGGACTTGATCCGCTCGCCCGCGAACTTTTTCTGCATTTTCTGCAAAATTTCGCGACAAAAAGAAACGCACCGTCTTTTGTGTTGGTGACGCATCACGTGGAAGAAATTATTCCTCTCTTCACGCACGTTATGATTCTCAAGCAAGGAAAAGTCCTCGCCGCCGGAGCGAAAAAATCTGTTTTGAAATCCTCCATTCTCTCCAAAGCCTTCAACGCCTCCATTCAAATTCAAAAAAACCGCCGCCGCTTCCAGATTCAATTTTGCCGCCTGCCGCATAAGATTGCATGAAAAATTATAATCCAAAAAAACACAATTGGCATCCCTCGGACGAATGCATAAGGGACTGTGATTATGAAGTTCCGGAGGAGCAACTGTTGCGTTATCGCTCTTTGACGCCTCTTCAGCGCCTGCGATGGCTTGATGATGCGCGGCGGTTGACGCTTCTTGCAAGAATGAGCGCTTCTGCGCGGCGTCGGCGAAGCTTGATAAAGAAACATCGATAATTTGAATTGCAATCTGGATTTGAATGTCGTGGAATAATGCGCCGCATGATTTTAAAATGCTTCCGATGGGTATATGTGATCGCCTTGTTGGGGAGCGCTGTGCTTTGGGCGAACGAGCCGCGAACGATCTATAGAGAGATTTACGCGCAAATTTCCGCCGCGGAAAACAATGCCAGCGGTGGTGACTTCAATAATGCGTTGAAAAATTACCAGGAGGTTCTATTTCACCTCGAGAATTTTCAGAAGCAATATCCCGATTGGGAGCCGGATATTGTTAAATTTCGCGTTCAATACACAAAAAACCAAATCCAGCAGATTCAGACTAAAATTTCCACGGAGCAAAAAACTATTGAAGTAACGCCAACGAATGCGAATGAAGTCGCAAAACCTTCTTCGGCGACTGTAGAGGAACCTTTGCCTACGCCGCCAGCTATTCCCGCAGTGGTGGCTTCATCGAAGCCGGAGACTTCGCCTCCGTCTGTTGTTAAAGCAGAGCCGCTTTCTATTGATTCGTCAAAAGCGGCGGCGACTGCGCCTCAACCTAGCGCGCCTGTTGCTCAAAAACCGGCGGTGCGTCCAACTAAAATTTTGCCGCCTGCCGGCTTGTCTAAATACATGCCATCAAAATCCGGAGGAGAAAAAACTTCATCTGACGTAACACACACAGAAATCGCATCTGTCGAGCCTGCATCTACGAGTGTGGAAAACAAGTCGGCAACTCCTCCTGTGGAACAAAAACCTTTAGTCGCAACGCCTCCGAAAGCGCATCTTCCTCCTCCCGGATATGTGCCTTCATTGCCGAAACCGCCCACGCCGGCATCCATTCCAAAAACGAGTTCTGGAAGCGCGCAAGTGACGGCTGTTTCACCTGCTCCGGAATCGAAAACCGTTCCAGCTTCATCGGCTCATTATTCTGCACCAGCGGCGGGACCAGCGCAACCAGCTACGCCGGATCCTATGGTATTGGCTCAACCGGCATTAAAAACTCAACCCAAGTCCACCACGGCATTGGCGACTTTGCAAAGCTTGGCTCAAGAAACAGAAGCGAAAATCTCTCGTCTTGAAAAAGAAAACAAGTCCTTGAAATCGGCTCTGGCAGAAGCGCAAAGCCGCGCCGATGTCTCCGGTAGTTATGTAAAAGTACTCACGCGTGAAAACGAGCTTCTTCAAAATCGTTTAAATAGAGAGATCAAAAAATTGGAAGCTTTGCAAGCGCTTCTTTATACCGAGCTCGCCGAGCATACTTCGCGTTGGGATGCCTTGCAAAAAAAAGCGCACGAACTTTTAGGCGATATTGAGGCGCCTTATGAATCGCCTCTGACACATTCCGATTCATCCGCTTCTAATGTCATAGAAGATTCTTCTCTTCAGCCGTCTTCTCAAGAATCCGCGATTTCCAACGAAGAAGCGCCGACGACTTCAACGCAATAATTTTTTCAAATATGAATCGGCGTGCGGCAAGATGACGCAGTGAAGCGGAATAAATTTATGACTCGCTTTGAAAAATCGGTGTTCATTCTCGCAGGCGGAATGGGTACGCGCTTGCAAGGAATCACCGGCGGCGCGCCGAAGGTATTGTGCGAATTTTTAGGAAGGCCGTTTTTGGAGTTTTTGTTGGACCAAGTAGCAGAATTAGGGGCAAAAGAAGTCACGCTGTGCACAGGTTATAAAGCGGAAGAAGTTTCTAAACGCATGGGAAATTCCTATCGCGGCATGAAACTGAATTATTCCGTGGAAAACGAACCTCTCGGCACAGGCGGCGCGCTCGGATTGGCGGCAAAATTCTGCAACGAAAATTTCGCGTGGATCATGAATGGCGATTCGTATTTCGCGGCGAATTTTTCGAAATTCAACGACTGGTTCGATCAAAAAGAAAATGCCGATGTCGGAATCGCCCTCGCGCAGGTGGACGACGTCGCGCGCTTCGGCTCCGTGGGAATCGATGCTCACGAAAAAGTTCTCCAATTTGAAGAAAAAGGCGCAAACACCGGCAAAGGTTGGATCAACGCAGGCATCTATATCATCAAACGAGAACTCCTCCTCTCAATTCCCCAAAACCACCCCGTCTCCATCGAAAAAGAACTCTTCCCCGCTTGGCTCACCAAAAATTTCTTCGCCTCCCCCACCCAAGGAGCTTTCATTGACATCGGAACTCCAGAAAGTTACCGTGACACGGAAAGATTTCTAGGGGCTCTGCCCCTAGAACCCCGCTAAAGGACTACTGTCCTTTAGAATCCTACTTGTGTGCGTTTGTTTGCGCGCGAAGCGCGCTAACAAACAAACGCACACATGAAGGGATTCTTAAGGGCGGTAGCCCTTAAGTGAGGTTTTAGGAGCGAAGCTCCTAAACATTTATCAAAAATTATGAATGTATTGATAACAGGGATAACGGGAATGGTGGGGAGTCATTTGGCGGAGTATGTGCTGGAGAAGCATACGAGTGTTGCCGTGCATGGGTTGGTGCGGTGGAGGAGTCCGTTGGATAACATTCGCGGGATATTGCCGAAGGTGAAATTACATCAGGCGGAGTTGAGGGATTTGCATTCGCTGGTGAAATTATTGAAGGAAGTGAAGCCGGAGAAAATTTTTCATTTGGCGGCACAATCGTATGTGACGACAAGTTTCGACATGCCGGCGGACACGTTGCATACGAATGTGATTGGGACGACGAATTTGCTGGATGCGATTCGGCTGACGGGGATTGATCCGAAAATTCACATTTGCAGTTCATCGGAAGTCTATGGTCAGGTGAAAGAAGACGAAGTGCCGATCAAAGAAACCAATTCGTTTCGCCCCGCGAGTCCGTACGCCGTGAGCAAAGTAGGCGAAGACATGATCGCGTTGCAATATTTTCTCTCGTATGGAATCAAAACCGTGCGCACTCGCATGTTTACGCACACTGGCCCGCGCCGCGGCGACGTTTTTGCCGAAAGCGCGTTTGCCAAACAAGTCGCCGAAATCGAAGCGGGCGTGAAACCGAATCCGGTTTATGTGGGCAATCTCAATAGCGTGCGTACAATCGCCGACGTACGCGATGCCGTACGCGCCTATTGGTTGCTTTTGGAAAAATGTCCCGGCGGCGAAGTCTATAATATCGGCGGCGAAGAAACTATGACCGTCGGCGATATTTTGGAAAAACTCAAAAGCATGGCGAAATGCAAAATCACTCACGAAGTCGATCAAAAATTATTGCGCCCTTCCGACGTCACACTCCAAATCCCTGACGTTTCAAAATTTAAATCCGCTACCGGCTGGAAACCGGAAATCCCTGCAGAAAAAACCCTGCTCGATTTATTAAACTATCACCGCGAAAGGATAAAAAAAGCTTGAGGACTTCGTCCTCAAACTCCTACTTAAGGGCTACCGCCCTTAAGAATCCCTTCATGTGTGCGCTTGTTGTTAGCGCGCTTCGCGCGCAACAAGCGCACACAAGTAGGATTCTCAAGGGCGGTAGTCCTTGAGCGGAGGTTTGGAGGCAGAGCCTCCAAGTTTATTTTAATATTATGGTTATATCGAGAACACCGTTTAGGTTGTCGTTTTTTGGAGGAGGGACGGATTATCCTGCTTGGTATTTGAAGGAAGGGGGTGCGGTGCTTTCGACGACGATGGACAAGTACTGTTATATTTCGGTGAGGCAATTGCCGCCGTTTTTTTCGGTGAAGCACCGGATTGTGTGGTCGCACATCGAATTGGTTTCGTCGTACAAGGAGATTTTGCATCCGGCGATAAAGGAAGGATTGCCGTTTATGGGGTTTGATGATTCGTTTGGAATGGAGATTCATCATCAGGGCGATTTGCCGGCGCGTTCGGGCGTGGGATCGAGTTCGTCGTTTGCGGTAGGATTGGTGAAAGCATTGAGCGCGTTGAAGGGAAAAATGCTGGGAACACACGAATTGGCGCTGAAGGCGATTGAACTGGAGCAGGAGAAATTGAAGGACCCGGTGGGTTGTCAGGATCAAGTGGCGGCGGCATACGGCGGATTGAATGTCATTAAATTTTTTCCTTCGGGTGGGATTCGCGTGGAGCCTGTGACGGTATCATCGGAACGATTGAACGCGCTGAATGATCGGTTGCTTTTATTTTTCACGGGCGCGAGTCGCTTGGGCGCGCAAGTCGCGGCGGATGTCATTGCGCAGATGGATAAAAAAGTCGCAATGCTCAAACGCATGCGCGAGATGGTGGACGAAGCCGTGCACATTTTGTGTTCCGATACGGATTTGGATGTGTTTGGAAATTTATTGCACGAGAGCTGGAAACTCAAACGCGAGCTGAGCACGATGGTCTCGAATAACACGGTGGATTCGATTTACGAAGGCGCGCGCTCGGCGGGCGCGCTTGGCGGCAAACTCATGGGCGCGGGCGGTTCCGGTTTCATGTTCTTTTATGTGCCGCCGGAAAAACAAGCCGCCGTGCGCGAAGCGATGAAACATTTCCTCGAAGTCCCCTTCCGCTTCGAATCCGAAGGTAGCACCATCATTCACTACCAACCGAATCAATAAGGATTTTAGACAGAATTTACAGAATTTTAGCAGAATTGCTCTAGCATCATGATGCGTAACTTACAGACCCATGAAGGGTATGCTCGTTACGCATCATTTCGCTAGCCATCCGAAATCCGCTTCGGCATCATTCAAGCTGAATATTTAGCAATCACCTCTGTGAAAATCTCCGCTTGCATCATTACATTGAACGAGGAGCAGAATTTGTCCCGATGTCTTTCCAGCCTTCGAGATATCGCGGATGAAATCATTGTGGTGGATGATGGAAGCACAGACAGAACGAAAGAAATCGCGCAAAAATTCGGCGCGCGTTTTATGGAACACACGTGGGAAGGTTTTGTAGGGCAGAAAAATTTTGCGATCTCGCAAGCGCAATACAATTGGATTTTTTCCATCGATGCTGATGAAGAAATTTCCGAACCGCTGAGGGAGGAAATCAAGGCCGTCAAAACGACTGAACCGCAAGCGAGCGGTTTCGAAATATCGCGCGTGGTTTTTTACAAAGAAAAATGGATTCGATTCGGCGATTGGTATCCGGATCGCTTGGTGCGACTTTTTAGAAAAGATAAAGGGAGATTTGCCGGCGGCGCGGTGCATGAGCGGTTGGAGATTCAAGGGAATTGCGAAAAACTAAGCGGCGAGCTTTATCATTATACCTACAAAGATCGCGCGGATCATTTGCGACGCATCGAAAAATATTCGACGTTGTGGGCGGAAACAGCAAGAAAAGAAGGGAAACGCGCATGTCTAGCGACGGCGTGGATGCGCGCCGCTTGGAAATTTTTCCGAGGATTTTTTATCAAAGGCGGATGGAAAGGCAAAACACTTGGATTTGAAATCGCATGGGACAACGCCTACGAAACATTGTTGAAATACAAAAAACTTTTATGAGTTCTACGGCAAAATCTGCGAGTAAAATCATGGCGGCGGTGATGGGGTCGCGCGTCTTGGGGTTGGTGCGCGAGATGGTGTTGAACGCCATTTTCGGCGCGGGGAAAGAATTGGATGCTTTTATCGCGGCGTTTCGTTTTCCGAATTTGTTGCGCGATTTATTTGCGGAGGGCGCGTTATCGGTTTCGTTTGTCACGACGTTTTCCAAAAAAATGGAAACCGAAGGCAAAGAAAAAGCGTTTCGGTTGGCGAGCTTAGTGTTGTCGAGTTTGTGCATCGTGATGGGCGTCATCACGCTCGTGGGCATTTTTGGGAGCGAATGGCTGGTGAAACTCATTACGCCTGGATTTTATGCGACACCCGGAAAAGCGGAACTCACCGTGCAACTCACGCAAATTTTATTTCCATTTATTTTCTTTGTGTCGCTGGCGGCGGTGTACATGGGCTTGTTGAATAGCTTGGGAAGTTTTGGATTGCCGGCGTCGGCATCGACGGTATTTAACGCGGTGTCGATGGTGATGGGATTGGGAATCGGATGGTGGATGGATCCACATTTCGGTCCGAAGGCGATTTACGGTTTTGCGATCGGGACCGTGATCGGCGGCATTGCGCAACTCGTGATTCAAATACCGCGCGGCGCGAAATTGGGATACAAACCGCGCTGGCTTTTGGATTGGAAAGATAGCGGACTGAAACAAGTGTGTATTCTAACGCTTCCGGCGATTGTCGGCGGCGCGGCGGTGCAAGTGAATGTGTTGGTCAACACATGGTTCGCATCGTATCTCGGCGACGGCGCCGTCACGTGGCTCAACAACGCATTTCGCCTCATGCAACTGCCGATTGGAATGTTCGGCGTGGCGGTGGCAACCGTGACGTTGCCTTCGGTATCGCGTTCGGCGGCGAATGAGAATTTAGGAGAATTCAGAGACAAAGTGAGCGAAGGTTTGCGGCTGGCATTGTTTCTCACCGTGCCGGCGTCGGTGGGACTCGCCATTCTTGCAGAACCGATTATCGGAACTATTTATCAACGCGGCGCATTTACGTTATTCGATACCACTCAAACCGCCGTTGCCTTGCAAATGTACGCGATTGGATTGGCGAGTTATGCCTGCATCAAAGTAATCGCGCCGACGTTTTACGCGCTCGACGCGCCAAAAATCCCCGTGCGCGTCAGCATTATTGGAATTATTTTAAATATTATTCTTAGCTTCGTTTTCATTCGCGTGCTCGGACTCGGAATCGCCGGCCTGCCGCTCTCGACGTCGTTGGTCGCGCTCATCAATGTCACCGAACTTTCGTTTATCCTGCGTAAAAAATTAGGGAATTTCGGCAACATGCCGCTCTTTATCGCCAAACTCACCACCTCCGCTCTCGGCATGGGAATCTGTGTGCATCACCTCTATAAAATCTGGGGGCAACTCTGCCTCACCTTTTCCGCGCGAATGTTCTTCCTCATCGTTGCTATTCCTGTCGGCGTGGTCATTTTCGGAGGATTGGCGTGGATTTTACAAATGAAAGAGATGCACTCTCTTTTGCCCTTTTTCAAGAAATCCACAAAAACCGACTAGAGCATTTTCAAAAAACTATAGCCGTTAAAAGCCCCAAAGGGGCGTGACAGATACAGCTAGGGCGAAGCTCTAAGTTTGAGAAATGTCACGTTGTAGCTCTGAAGGAGCGTGATAGAAGAATTGGGAAAAACGGCTATTAATCCTCGCATTTTTGAGCAAGAGAAAATGATTATTCTTCTTTGACGAGGGGGTCATGGCTTCACCGACTCGTCAAGGGGGCAGTTCAACTCGCACTCGCTTCGTGTGCGTGTTGGACTGACCCCGACCTTGTGACGTGGCGGTGACGACTTGACCCCGAGTGGTTGCGTACGTAAAGAAATTACCACGGATGGGCACGGATTATGACGGATAACACGGATGAATGTATCCAAGGCGCAAATCTCAACTCGGCATTCTCCTAAGCTTTTATTACCTTTTCGAGTTCAGTCACAATAGAAACTAAGAGATGTTTGCTATGAGAATTTGCGTGAATTGTTGGACCTATAGCAATTCCCATCAAAGAAGTTGGGGTATCATTATCGGATGAAACCATTCCAGATGTCCCTAAAAAGCCTAAAAGCCCGATAATTTGGGAACTACTTTTTTGGATTATAGAAGATGTTCTGTGTTCTTTTACAAATCTCTCCAAATGAGAAAAAAGTGACTGTTCCAGTTTAGCGTTGTCTGAGGCATTTAGAAGTTTTCTTCCTTGATTAAAGCATTTACCTATTGAGAGAGCTAATATACCCAAAGAATTTTTTGAAAGGCATCTTTTGGATAACTGATCACATGCATTTTCTATATTTTCTTCAACTGAATCAAAAGTTTGGGGACGTTTACATTCAATGAAAATTTCGTGATCTCGAAATAAAAAACAAATATCCGATAAAGAATTTAAATTCATTTCAAAGCCTGCTTTTACAAAACAAGAAATGAGAAATAGTTCGAAAGTTAAATTCCTACCATCGTTACTGTTCGAGCTTTCATCAAGAGCTTGGAATGGACCTTTTCTAATATTTTTATATTTCTTTAATATTTCTAAAGAAGAAGGAAAATCCTTCAAATTTTTGTGAATTTTTATGATTTCATTAATTTCATACAATGCATTCAAAAATTCAGGATCAGATTGTCGATAATTAACAATGCCTTTTGAAGTTCTTGCATAATGACCAAGTCGAGTAGAGTCGCAATTTATTCCTAGTTGTGACAACCAAGAAAGAGCTTCGTTAAGTTCATTATCTTGTTCTTCGTAAGAAAGCTTTGAATAATTCATCAACTACATCCGAGCGATGCGCCGCAATTCAAACACGTGGCGCAGGTGCCGGTGTGTTTGATTTTTGAGGAGCCGCAGTCGGGACAGGTGATGCCGTCGCGGAAGCGCACGGAGAGGGAATCGGATTCCGAGCGTTGCGCGTCGGGATTGATTGCCAAGTCGGTGACAGGTTTGTTGACGGCTTTGACTTCTTCGTCTTTGAGACCGGGAAGAGGAAGTTCGGGTTGTTTGATGGAGGGTGAATTCGCTTCGCGGTAGCCTTCGATGAATTGATTGCCGAGCCAACGGAAAATATAATCCACGATGGATTTCGCAATCGGGATATCCTGATTTTTTGTGAAGCCGCTTGGTTCGAAGCGCGCGTGCGCGAATTTTTTGATCATGGCTTCGAGCGGAACGCCGTATTGCAGAGCGAGCGAGACCAGCGTGCCGATGGTATCGACCAAACCGCCGATGGTGCTTCCTTCTTTTGCCATGGTGATGAAAAGTTCGCCGGGCGTTTTGTCGTCGAACAATCCCACGGTGAGATAACCTTCGTGACCTGCGATGTCGAATTTGTGCGTGATCGAAACGCGCGTGTCGCTCATTCTGCGACGCGTTGGTGCGGCTTCGTTCGGCGCAAGCGCAGGTGCGACTTCGGCGGTTTTTTCTTTTTTGGTATTGAGAGGAGCGGAACGTTTGGAGCCGTCGCGATAAATCGCGATCGCCTTCAACCCAAGTTTCCAACCCTCGATATACGTGCGCATGATATCGTCCACGGTCGCTTCATTGGGCATGTTGACGGTTTTGGAAATCGCACCGGATAAAAATGGTTGCACCGCCGCCATCATTTTGATGTGCGCCATGTAATTCAAACAACGTTTGCCGTTGGCGGGTTTGAAAGCGCAATCAAAAACCGAAACGTGCTCGGGTTTGAGTCCGGGAGCGCCTTCGATCGTGTCGTTTTGATCGATGTAATCGATGATGCGTTTGGTTTGATCTTTCGAATAACCGAGCGTTTCGAGCGCGGCGGGAACGGTTTGGTTGACTATTTTGAGCATGCCGCCGCCGGCGAGAAGTTTATATTTCACTAGCGCAATGTCCGGTTCGATGCCGGTGGTGTCGCAATCCATCAAAAATCCAATCGTGCCGGTGGGCGCGAGCACGGTGACTTGCGCGTTGCGGTAACCGTGTTGCTCGCCTTTTTTGAGAGCGGAATCCCAGATCGATTGCGCTTCGCGGCGCAAATAATCCGGACATGCCGGATCGATTTCTTTGAGATGATCGCGATGCAGACGAATCACTTCGAGCGTGGAATCTACATTGTCTTTCGCGGCTGGCTTGGCAACGCTCGGTGTTACTGAATTGCGATAACCCGGAAATGCGCCGATTTTCGAGGAAATTTCCGCGCTGGTTTCGTATGCAAATCCTGTCATAATCGCCGTGATCGCGCCGGCGAGACCCCTGCCTTCATTCGAATCATAACCGTCGCCGTAACTCATCACCAGCGATCCGAGATTGGCAAAACCCAATCCTAACGTGCGGAAAATATGCGAATTTTCCGAAATTGCGGCGGTCGGATAACTGGAATTATCCACCAAAATTTCCTGCGCGACGATGAAGATGCGCACCGCCGCTTTGAATCGCTCCACATCAAACATCCCGTCCTTGCGTTTGAATTTCATCAAATTCAGCGACGCCAGATTGCACGCGGTGTCGTTCAAAAATAAATATTCCGAACACGGATTGGTGGAGTGTTGACGGTCTGTGCCTTTGCACGTGTGCCAACGATGGATCGTGTCGTCAAATTGCATTCCCGGATCGCCGCAAATCCATGTGCCCTCGGCGATTTTTTTCAGAAGTTCGCGCGCGCTTTTCTTTTCGCATTGTTTGTTGCCGCGAACGGTTTTGGTCCACCATTCGCGATCGTGAATCGCCGCTTCCATGAAAGCATCGCTGGCGCGCACGCTCAAATTTTCATTTTGGTACATGATGGAACCATAAGCGTCGCCATTATAATTGCCGTCATACCCTTGCTCGATGAGCGCCCACGCTTTTTGTTCTTCCTTGGTTTTTGCCTCGATAAATTCCTCAATGTCCGGATGCCAATCTTTCAGCGTGTTCATCTTCGCCGCGCGACGCGTCTTGCCGCCGGATTTTACGACGTTGGCGATCTGATCGTAAACTTTCAAAAATGAAAGCGGCCCGCTGGGACGTCCGCCGCCGCTGAGTTTTTCCCTCGTAGAACGCAAGGTGGAAAGATCCGAACCCGTGCCCGAGCCGAATTTGAAAAGCATCGCTTCGCTTCGCGCGAGTTCCATGATCGATTCCATGTTGTCGTCCACGCATTGAATAAAACACGCGCTACATTGCGGATATTCATATTGCGTGGAAGCGCGCTCGGCTTTGTTGGTTTGCGAATTAAAATAAAAATTTCCTTTACCGCTATTTTCTCCGATGCCGTACTGATGAAATAATCCGACGTTAAACCACACCGGCGAATTAAACGCGCCGTATTGATTCACGCATAACCACGTGAGGTCTTGATAAAAAATTTCCGCGTCTTCTTTGGAAGCAAAATATCCGTCTTTGATTCCCCAATCGGCAATCGTGCGCGTCACGCGGTTGATCAATTGCTTAATCGAAGTTTCTCTACCGCCTTTTTTGACATCCGTTCCTTGCGCAATATCGCCATAAAAATATTTCGAAACCGCGATTTTTGTCGCCAAAATGCTCCAAAAATTTGGAGTTTCCACGTTTTCTTGCTTAAAAATAATTTTCCCTTTGTCGTCCGTAATTTCTGCCGTACGTTGTTCCCACTGAATTTCATCGAAAGGATGCTTACCGGATGTGCTAAAAACGCGTTGAAAACTCAAACCGCTTGGATTGGATGATTCTGGGTTGGATTTTATGCGATTCTTAGTGGAAGTTGTCCCATTTGCGCGTTTTGTTGTGATTTTTTCAGGTTTCATGGCGACAACAGTTCCATTAGAATCGTTTATCATAAAATTAGTTCTCCTTGCGGAAATTTTATTTCCATTTTCCCTGTTTTTTCTCTTGACAGGCTTCTTCTCCCCCAACGCTCCCCAGTGCTCCATACACAATATAGGACGTCATCGCGCCAAACATACCACTACGGGTTGTGGCGTCAATGATTTTTGACTTTGTGAATAACTTTTTCTCTACCGGCTTGAAAAACAACTTTTTCCCGAAGTTTTTAAGGGTTTTTTATTGTTTGTTTCCGCATTTTTCAATCCTCATGACGGAGCATTCCTTACAAAAAGTGAGACGAATAATGGCATGATATTTGTGAGCATCATGCTGGAAAGTATTTTCTCAGCGCGGCGATGACTTCGTCGATATTGAGGCAAATATCGGGCGTCATTTTGTACATGAGCTCGGGTTCGGCGTCGGAGAGAAGGACGATGAGCGGTTTTTTTGCGCCGATAAAATAACCTGCTTCCAGATGTGCGCTTCTACCACAGGGAAGAAGCAAAACTGCCGCATCGGCTTTGAGGCATGCATTCCAATCCGTCAAAAATGCCCGTTCTGCGAGCGGATGTGAAAGTTGCTCTCGAAATTTTTCCGCCGACCACTGTTGCCAATCTTTGGAAATATCCGACCACTCGAATTTCTTCGCATCATTTTCTACGGGAGTTCTGAAATCATAAACATCAAATCCCTCCGCACGCAATCGCTTCACCACTTCAGGAAAAATCTTATTCCGCCAACTCGATGCCACATGAACGTACGCTATAAATTCAAACTGCCAAAATGGGCTTGGCGGAGCAAGAAAGTGTTTTAGAGTGGAGAAATGGATCAAAAATTAAACGTTGGAATTGTTTTTGGAGGAAAGTCGGCGGAGCATGAGGTGTCGTTGCAATCGGCGAAGAATATTATCGAGGCGTTGGACAGATCAAAATACAATCCCGTGCTCATTGGCATTGATAAGACGGGAAAATGGCATTTGAATGAGGGCACAAAATTTCTTTTGCACGCCGAAGACCCGAAGCTCATCAAACTCAATGAATCGAGCACAGAAATTGTCGTCGCGCCGGAGTGTCGCGGAGAATTGGCAAATCCGATTTCGCAACAAAAAGTAAAACTTGACGTTGTTTTTCCTGTTTTACACGGGACATTTGGAGAAGACGGCACAATTCAAGGTTTGCTCAAACTCGCGAATATTCCTTTTGTCGGCGCGGATGTTTTGGGTTCTGCGATTGGAATGGATAAAGACGTGATGAAGCGTTTATTGAGAGAGGCAAAATTGCCCGTTGCTAAATTTATTGTTTTGCGAAAGCATGAATCTGCTCCGTCATATCAAGCGATTGCTAAAAAAGTCGGTAAAATATTTTTCGTGAAGCCGGCGAATTTAGGTTCGTCGGTGGGCGTTTCGAAAGTCAAAAATAAAAATGAGTATTTATCTGCCGTGCGCGAAGCGTTTGAGTACGACAACAAAATTCTGATCGAAGAATTTATTCCGTGCCGCGAAATCGAATGTTCTGTTTTGGGCAACGAAAATCCGATTGCTTCGCTTCCGGGTGAAGTCATTCCGACGCACGAATTTTATTCCTACGAGTCAAAATACATCGATCCCAACGGCGCAAATTTTCATATTCCCGCGAAATTGAATCAAAAAACAATCAAGCGTATTCAGGAACTTGCCATCGCCGCGTTCAAAACTCTTTCATGTCACGGCATGGCTCGCGTGGATTTTTTCCTCAAGAAAAATGGCACCGTTTATATCAATGAAATCAACACGATCCCCGGCTTCACCAAAATCAGCATGTACCCAAAACTCTGGGAAGCCAGCGGCATTTCTTATACCGAACTTCTCAACCGCCTCATCCAACTCGCTCTCGATAAATACCGACAAGAACAAAAACTAAAAACGTCGTTTAATTGATGGATAAATAATTTAGATTTCAAAGAAGCGCATATTTGAGGTTTAATGAACGGATGTTCACTTACACGAGTATCCTCGCCGTTTTGGCACCGGTTTTTATTTTGATTGGTATTGGGGCGGTATTGCGAAAAGCGAATTGGCTCAATCACAATGCGGATGAATTGCTTTTTCGCATCGTTATCAACATTTTTTATCCCGCGCTGGTGATTGAATCCATTATTGGACGCGAGACGTTGCGCGATCCAAAAGTTTTGATCCTCGCGCCGCTTTTGGGATCGGCGATTGTTGCGGCGCGATATCTTTTTTGCTGGGGCGTGGCAAAAATCACTCGTTTTCCCCACCATCAACAACGTTCTTTTGCCTTTGCCGCGTCGAGCATCAACGCCGGATTCATCGGCATTCCTCTGGCGATGGGGCTTTTTGATAAAGATACGCTGGCGGTTTATATTGTTTGTTGCGCGGGTGCGGACATGACGTATTGGGCGCTCGCCGGCACGGTTTCTGAGCAATTCACAAAAATCGACTGGCGTAAAATTTTCAATATTCCGTTTTTGGCGATCTTTCTTTCGAGCGTCGTCAATCTTGTGCATCCCATCAAAGAATTGCCCTACGTCATTCAGCAAACATTGAACATTCTCGGTTCCTGTTATCTTATTGGTGTGATTCTAATCGGCAGTCTCGCCGCGGAGTTGCTCATGCAACCTCATTCTCGTCCATCTATCAAAACCATGTTCATTGGAGGCGCGACGCATACGTTGATTCTGCCTCTTCTGATGATCGTCGCCCTTCGGTACCTTCCCATCATCAACGAACTCAAATCGTCTTACCTCATCTTCGCATCAATTTGCTCCGCGCTCTCGGCATTCATGGTCGTCAAATACTACAAAGGCCACGCGCCCACCGCCTTCGCCATCACTCTGACCACCGCCATCTTGAGCATTGTCACAACGCCTCTTTGGATTAAATTTGGCTTCGCGTTTTTGAATCTTTCGAAATGAATTTTAGTGGCATAAGATTCAAATGGTATTTCTTACCACCAGTAGCTAAACAAGAAATGAGTGAAGGATGACAAACGTCATAAAACAACACATTCAGGCATTAGTTGACCTCGAAACAGAAAGCTGGAATACGCAGAATCCAGAACTTTTCCTTTCGATTATTCATCCTGATATGGTTTGGCCGTGGCCACCTACACCTGATGCTCATGCCCCCATTCAGTGGGTCTTTGTTCTCGGCCGTTTTGATAGACAACGATGGCACAAGAACTGGCAGGATATTTTTGATAGCTATGATTTAGTACATAATCAGCGCAATACTGTGAAGATTGAAATCTCCAGCGAACAAGATGCCGCTTTCGCCGTTGTTGACATTGACACCTTGTGGTGTCACAAGGAAACCAAAGCAGATTTTCATTGGAAAGGTCGTGTTTGCAAAATATATACAAAGATGTCCAACGGAGAATGGAAATTCATCTTCCAGACGGGAGCATTAGATTATCCGACTGCTGCGTCCAAAATTTCGGCGGCCACAAATTCTACTCGCGCAAAGGCATGAATATCACTTCTCATCATTTTGGGATGATGCTAAAATAGGACTCATAAAATGAATCGTGATTTCGACAAACCAACAACAAAATTAAATCTTTACGGCGACACACTGGTGCGCACGCAGGCAGGTTTTGGCTCGGATATTGCCAGCCAAAGACTCGACGATCTTGATCAAAAAACTCTTGATCATATTCGATTGCTTTCAAAATCTCATCCGAATCCAAGAGTCTTGGAAATAGGATGCGGTCTAGGCGGGTTGACGATCGCTATGGCTCAAGCAGGCGCAAAAGTGATAGCGGTTGATCGTGAAAATTACACCGAAGTCATTTCCGATAAGGCTCGACGATCTCAGGTCGGTGAACAAATAAAATTCCAACAAGCGTCATTTGAAAAGTTGCCGAAATTTTCTGAAGCACCTTTTGCAATCATGGTGAGCCAGCGCATGATTCATTATTTACCGTTTGAACGAACCGTGAAAGCTATCCGAAAGGCGCGACCACAATTGAATGCAGACGCGCTTCTTTTTATTTCCGCCGCCGGATTAGATTCCGAACTTGGACAAAACTATCCTCATAAAAATGTTGATGTGCAAAATCGATTCACACCCCTTGCGGAAGATATGTCAAAAAAACATCACATCTGTGGCGACGTTTGTCTCTACCGGGAAGAAGATATGAGACAACTTCTCATACAATCCGGTTTCGAACCCGTCAAAATATTCCGCTCCGCCTTCGGTAATATCAAAGCCATCGCTCAAAATAAATCGTAATATGTCAGAAACGTTAAACACGTCGGATGCGCTTTCTGATTATTACAACAAGCGCGCTCAGGAATATGAGCAAATTTACGCCAAGCCAGAGAGGCAAGAGGCGTTGGGGAAATTGAAGGCGCATCTTCGGGAAATTTTGAGAGGGCACGATGTATTGGAGATTGCTTGCGGCACGGGATATTGGACGGAAGTGATCGCGTCGATCGCGCGTTCTGTGTTGGCGACGGACATTAGCGAAGAGATGTTGTCGATTGCGCGGCAGAAAAACGGAAAAGGATTTGCTGTTGAACATTTTCAACGTCCCTTGTCGGATTATTTTAATGTATTAACGGACACTGGATTCGTCGTCAAAAAAATGATCGAACCGCCAATAAACCGTCGCGTACTCAAAGTTGTACCGCGATATGCAGAATATCTTGACCGTCCCATCGGTGTAATCTTTTATTGTAACAAAGAATCCTGAGGAAAAATATTCTGATTTTAAAGAAGTATGGAACTGCGATTGAATGAGGCATGTTCACTTACATGAGTATCCTCGCCGTTTTGGCGCCGATTTTTATTTTGATCGGTATTGGTGCGGCGTTACGAAAGGCGAATTGGCTCAATCACAATGCGGATGAATTACTTTTTCGCATCGTCATCAACATTTTTTACCCCGCGCTGGTGATTGAATCCAATTTTTCATGATTGAAAATTAGAATATCATATTCTAATTTTCAAGTATAAAACTTCCAGAAGTTTCCTCTGTTTTTTTAGGGGTCTGAGAACCAAGGGAGATCGGGGGTGATGGGGATGGGGTCGGAGTTAAAAAGCGGGGTGGTGAGGGTGTGGAAGAGTTCGCGGAGTCCAT
>JBMONL010000004.1:0-30838 GCA_049324635.1 Verrucomicrobiota bacterium
CCGCCCTTAAGAAACCCTTCATGTGTGCGTTTGTTTGTTAGCGCGCTTCGCGCGCAAACAAACGCACACAAGTAGGATTCTAAAGGACAGTAGTCCTTTAGCGGAGGTTTGGAGGCAGAGCCTCCAACTATTTTTATTCAAATGAAAAAGGTAGTATTTTTGGAATCGGTGGAAGGGGTGGAGTCGCTTTTTACGCGTGGGTTGAGGCATGGGGCGGTGAAGGCGGGATGGAATACGTCGATTTGTTTTTTAAGAGATAAGGAGGAGGAATTTTTTCGAGTTGAGGAACTGAAGCGAAAAATTCGCGGTGAAAATCCGGATGTGATTTGTTTCTTGATGGACGCGCCGTTGCCGTTGCGCGATTTGTGGGAAGGAGGATTGGAGGCATTTCCTAAAATTTCTCTTTGGTACGATGATTTTTTGCGCAGTCCGCATACCTTGGAAAATCCTCGACGCTGGACGCAGTGGCAAAAAGAACAAAACGTCCGCGTTTTTATTTGGGACGGATATTGGAGGAAAGAATGGAAAAAACTGACCGAAGCCGACGCCTTCGAAACTCATCTTGCCGCCGATCCGTCGCAATTGAATGAAAATGCCGAGCCGATTTTTCCTGAATTGAATGATTTTGCCGTGATGACAGGCACGCTTCCGTCGTTGGTGAGTTTGCAAAAAGAGTTGATGGCATTGCCAGCTCCAGTGCGAAAAATCGTGCAGGAATGCGCGGTTTTGTTGGAAAAAGACACTTGGCCGATTCAACCCTACGCGTGCGCGGGATTTGTTTTAGGGAGATTATCCGCCAAACTCAAACACGCGGCAGAAACATGGTTGAGCGCGCCCATCAATCGCGCGGTATTTTATCATCAAATTTGGCGATGGGGTAAACGCTCGGCGCGTTTGCGCGGCTTGCGCGCGCTGGCGGAAGTTTCTCCGGTTGCCGTCTTGAGCGGACATCGTACAGAAAATTTTGCAGGAGAAGAAGAACTTCGCGCGTGCTTGCCGAAAAACGCGCACTTTGAATTTCGCGACACCACAAAAATTTCTTCCGAGCAATGGAGCGGAATTTTTCGAAGTGGAAAATTTCAAATTCAATTCACCGATCCTCAATCCATCAAAGGCGGCATTCCGTTCCGCGTTTTTGAATGCGCCGCTTGCGCCGTGCCGTTGTTGAGCGATTCCCGTCCTGAATTATCCAAACTTTTCCCCTCTCTCATCACTGCCGACACCGAGCAATCCCTCGCCCAAAAAGCGGCGACCATTTCCAAAGATGAATTCCTCGTCTCCGCCTGCGAATCCCACAAAACCTTCCTCGAAAAACACACTTGGGAAGCAAGGTGGAAAGAATTAGTCGAAGGTTAGCTGTATCGTTGATTTTTTTCTTAAAACACTTGAGCGTGGAATTTCATCCGGCGTTTGGCTTGACGGAGAGATGATTGGAGTGCTTTGAGGGTATCTATGCGATATTGGGGAGCGACTTCGAAAGAAGGATCAAAATTTCGCATGTGTTTAACGGCCTGAAAAGTTGCTTTTCGCAGAGCTGGAATTCGCGCAAGGTCTTCAGGGGAAATCTTGTAAGGAAGAGCATCTAAAACCCGCGCATTTTCTTCATCATCGATGCCAAAATTGCTCAGGCTTATGTCGGCTAAAAAATAAATTTCACCGTTTTTTGAAGCCATAACATATTGGTCGCGCCAAGGATAAGGTTGCATTCGTGGATGAAGTGCTCGACTTAAAATTTGGACAGCGCCATTTTCCTTCGCCCATTTATCCCTAACATTTTTCGGGTCGCATTGTTTTTCTGCGCAATACTTCATCAGAGAATCAACTTTGGGTTGTTCGGTTACAAGAAGCCGATGATCGTGTTGAAGAGTTTTAGAGGGCAAAAATCCCCTTAACTGTTCAAAAATGGAAAGGCGTTGAAGTATGTTGCGACCTAATGGAGCAACAGATCTAATGCCTATTCCGTCTTGACCGTTAATTTTCATCGGTTCGAGTCTCCACTTATCGAAAGGGAATGTGGGAGAGTAAGAGGGATCAATAGAGAATATTTTACGAACTTTCTTTGGGGCTTCTAGTTTATTAAAAATCACTAAACATTCAGCTCCTCCATCAATGCGGCAAATGGGACGAAGAACCGCCAAGGGAATTTCTTTTTCCCGACAGGCTTGCTCATGAGCCTTTGCTTTGACGTAACTCCATACTTGTTGAAATGTATGCGCTAAACTCCATATCTCTTTTTGACTCATACGGTTTGCGCCGAGAATTTTTTGATTCAATTTGGAAAATAGACGCCGTTGAAATGCCTTGCTGACAAGCGGGGTTACCAAAGCAGGTGGGTGAAGAAAGTACGACCTCGAAAATTGGAGTGGCAGAATCCTCGCCAATTGGAAAACGGCTACTCTTAATTTAGGCCAACTGGAAGGTTGGTTCACGATGATACGATAAAGCTCTTGAAGATAGGTCTCCAGCGCGATGAAATCGATGTACTTCTCAAGTACAACGCGATGAGGATCTGTTTTTTTCATAATCTTTAGTGTGGCGTATTCCCCAAACGTCAAGCGTGTTGGAATAAGTGTTTGCTTGAGTGTTTTTCATAAAAGTCTTAACTTCATAATAATAAAGAAAATCAGTTGGTTTTAAAAGGATGAGATGTTAGATTGGTCCTATGTCCTTAAACACACAATTTGATGTGGAATCTTTAAACGAGCGGGTACGCCAGCTCAGGAGGTTTCTTTGACCCGGAGGGGTTGCAGAAAAATTTAACGCAATTGGAAGAAAAAATGGCGAAGCCCGATTTTTGGGATAAGCCGCAAGAGGCGCAAAAAGTAGGAACAGAAGCGAATGGCGTTCGGCAAAAGTTAAAACTATTTTCCAATTTGGAACAAAAAATTTCCGACTTGAGCGTGATGTATGATTTGGCGAAAGAAGAAAATTCCGATCATGCTTGGAAAGAAATGGACGGCGAATACCACGCCGCGCTGAAAAGTTTGGACGAGGTGGAAGTTCAACTCATTCTCAATCATCCTCAGGATCACTGCAACGCGATCTTGAGTCTCAACGCCGGTGCGGGCGGCACTGAAGCGTGCGATTGGACGAATATACTTCTGCGCATGTATCAGCGTTGGGCGGAGCGCCACGGTCATACGACCAGCATCATTGATATTCTTCCCGGTGAAGAAGCGGGCACGAAAAGTGTCACGCTTGAGATCAAAGGCGAAAATGCTTACGGATATCTCAAAGCCGAACGCGGCGTGCATCGTCTCGTGCGCATTTCTCCTTTCAACGCCCAAGGCAAACGGCAGACATCGTTTTCTTCGGCGGATGTCGTTCCGGAGATTGACGACGACGTGGAAATCAACATCGAAGAAAAAGATATTCGCGTGGATGTGTATCGCTCCGGCGGACACGGAGGGCAGGGGGTCAATACCACCGATTCCGCCGTGCGCATCACGCATATTCCCACAAATTTGGTGGTCACTTGTCAAAACGAACGCTCGCAAATCAAAAATCGCGCGACGGCGATGAAAATTCTCAAAGCGCGTTTGTATCAAATGGAGATGGATAAGAAAAAAGCTGAAACTGAAAAGGATTATGCCGCCAAAGGCGCGATCGGTTGGGGACATCAAATTCGCTCCTATGTTCTTCAACCCTATCAAATGGTCAAAGACCTTCGCACCGGCGAAAAAACTTCCGATGTGCAATCCGTGCTCGATGGAGACCTGGATGCTTTCATTTCCGCATTTTTAAAAGGCAAAAAACGTTCCGATACCGATACCGATGATGATGAATAGATTTTTTGACAGAATTAACAGAATTCACAAAATTAGCTTCGCACCCTCTCTCCCGACGGGGTAAAAGGGTCGGAGTAATTCTGTTAATTTTGTAAATTCTGTCAAAAAAAACCATGAAAATACCCGATCGATTGGCGGAGATTATCGCGCATAAAAAACGCGAAGTGGAATCGCTTAAAGAAAAAGAAGCTACATTGAAAAAACTCGCGCTCAAACGCGAGAACTTTAGAAGTTTTCGCCGCCATTTATTTTTCCCCGGAGAAATCACGCTTATTGCTGAGGTGAAAAAAGCGTCGCCTTCGGCAGGCGATATTGCGTTGAACACGGATGTCGTTCAGCAGGCGATGACCTACGAAGCCGCCGGTGCGCATGCGGTTTCGGTTTTGACGGATGAAAAATTTTTCAAAGGCAGTTTGGCGGATTTGGAGAATGTGAGAGATGCGGTGAAACTTCCCGTTTTGAGAAAAGATTTCATCGTTACGCCTGCGCAGATTTACGAAGCATCAGTCGCCGGCGCGGACGCGATTTTGTTAATCGTCGCCGCGCTCGACGATCATGATCTCAATGATTTTTATAACCGCGCGCGCGATATTCAACTCGACGTGCTCGTCGAAGTTCACGATCTGCGCGAGATGGATCGCGCGCTGGACACCGGCGCGGATATCATCGGCATCAATAATCGAAACCTCCATACTTTTGAAGTGAATCTCCAATCCACTGCCGAGCTTGCGCAGGAAATTCCCAACGATTGCCTCGCTGTCAGCGAAAGCGGCATCCGCACGCGCGACGACGTGCTCTTCTGCCGCGCCGAAGGCATCAATACCATCCTCGTCGGCGAAACATTGATGAAATCGGCGAACTCCGCCGAAAAAATCCGCGAGCTTTTGGGGATTACGAAATAATTTCTAAGATACTTTTGACATGAACATTTTTTGGAATCAAAGAAATCCATTTTTGATCCAAGGCGGCAAGCTTGCCTTTGCGGTGGAGAGCCAGAGCGATTAAGTAGAGCCTGTCCAGAAGTGAGCGATTTTTCAAAAGTGCAAGAAAACAGAAATTCCATGCGTTTGTTTTCGACAAAAGAGAAATCACTTGAGTTTGTCTATCCACGGTGTCATCAATGACACCTGTGCGATAACATCAGAATCAATAGTTTCGCTTATGCTCAATTACACTGTTGTCGGTTTATTTATGCGCGGTTATATGCTTTGGCGATGACTGCTTGTTGACAGCTTTTTCAAGTATTTTCGGCGCGAATTTTTGTAAAAGAGATTTAGTCACTAGATAAATAAGACATGTATAAACAATCGCGATCGGGATGGATGCGAGCACATCAGACGGATAATGCGCGCCGGTATAAATGCGCGAATAAGACATGAGGACGACCCACAGCCACATCAGCATTCCCCAAGGGTAATAAAAAATCGAGGCGAGCAGGGCGACAGCAGTGTTATTGCAAACATGTCCGGAAGGGAATGATCGTCCTTCTTTCGGCGGAGCGGGCGTGCGAATTTCAACACCGCGCATATCCACGTAACGCACATTTTCGAGCGTTTGCCAAGGGCGTGAACGGTTGACGACTGCGCGGATGCCTTGCACGACTCCCGTATCGCCGATCAAAATCGAGAGCGCGACGAGTAACAAAAAAATCCGCGCGCGCCATTTTCCAAAAATCAGCAACCCCAACCCAACACAGGCGAGGGGAATCATCCAAAATCCAAAATCGCTCACCAGCGCCATGAATCGATCCATCGCTGGCGACGTCCATTCACCATTGATGAAGCGAAAAATTTGCAAATCGACTTGGCGAAACATGATTTACAAATTAGTTCAAAATATTCGGATTTCCAATGACGATTTTAAAATGATTCTATAAAAAGAACGAAACTCAGGGTCGCCTCTCGTCAAAGAAAAGCCGTCATCAAATTTTTCTTCTCATAGTAAACGAGGGAGTATTCTTGCGTCAGAAGATAAATAAGAATCAATTCAACAACCTAAGAACATACCAATTCTTTTTTCACAGCTTCGAGTTTTTTTTCGCCGGCGAGGATGCGAACAATTTCAAGAGCGAATTCCATTGCCGCGCCGGCGGCGATACCAGTGATGAGTTTTCCGTCCACCACCACGCGCGCGTCCTTCGCTTGAGAAATTTCATTGCGCACGGAGGGATAGCACGTGCAATTTTTATTTTTCAACAAACCGGCTTTTCCCAAAACCGTCGGCGCGGCGCAAATGGCCGCGATCCATTTATCTTCGTCGGCTTGTTTTTTGAGCCGTTCGATAAGCGGCGCGCATTTTCCGAGGTTGATGTATCCAGGATTGCCGCCGGGCAAAAAAATCATGTCGTATGTTTCGTGGATGACTTTTTCAAGAAGCGCGTCGGCTAGATGCGATGTCTTGTGCGCGGCGCGCGTAGGACCTTCTTGAATCGCGGCAGTCACCACTTCAAATCCGGCGCGGCGCCAGACATCTATAGGGGTCATCGCTTCGATTTCCTCAAAACCTTCTGCGAGTGGAATTAAAATTTTCACGTAATTTCAAAAAGCAATTTTCTATTTTTGATATAATACATTAAACCCGAATATACGGTAAACACAAGCGTCAGCGCCACCAACGGTAAAAGGAGATAAAGTTTCATATCATCCAAAATACACAAGGCAAATCGCGCGTCTTGCCACGCGAGAATCAGCAATCCGACCAATGCGGTGATCATTTGCGAAATGGTTTTATTTTTCCCCATTTGCTCTGCGCTTAAAACGATACCCTTGCTGGCGGCGAGCGTGCGCAAACCCGTGATGAGAAATTCCCGCGCAATAATGCACACCACAATCCAAAATGGAACGAGTTGCTGAAGCATCAATCCAATAAAAGCGATGCTGATGAGAATTTTGTCAGCGAGCGGATCGAATAATTTTCCAAAGTCAGTGATGAGATTGTACTTTCGCGCGATATTGCCATCGAGCCAATCCGTCAAACTGGCCGCACCGAAAATAATCAATAACGTCGCACCGCGAAAATGTCCTTCGATACTCCAAAAAACAACAAACAGCACACAAAGTAACAAACGCGCGATCGTGAGTTTATTAGGAAGATTCATAAGAAGTCCTCATAAGTTATTCCATTAAATCATAGGCATCGTGCGCGCGAATGCAAACATTCATGAATTTTCCCGCTTTTTGCGGTCTGGCAAGCATAACTCGTCCGTCCACTTCAGGCGCGTCGGCTGTTGTGCGCGCATAGATGCCGCCGTCGGTCACCACCGAGACCGTTTTTCCAATCAAAGAAGCGTTACGATCCTCGGAAATTTTTTGCTGAAGCAACATCGCTTTTTTCCAGCGCGCTTTTTTGACGCCATCGGCGACTTGATGCGGCATTTTTTCTGCGAGGCTTCCTATCTCCGGCGAATATTGAAAAACACCTAATCGATCAAACCGTGTTTCTTCCATAAATTTCAGCAACGATTCAAAATGTTCCTCCGTCTCTCCCGGAAAACCCACAATCATCGTCGTGCGCAATACAACATTCGGAATTCCCTTCCGTATTCTACCAATCAAATCTTTAATATATCCGTCAGTGGTCTGTCTTCGCATCGCCTTTAACATGTCCGGATGAATATGTTGAATCGGCATATCGACATACGGAACCACTTTCGACGATTTCCGAAATATCGCAATCAACTCATCCGACCAATGCGCCGGGTGCGTATAAAGCAAGCGTATCCAGAATTTCCCTTTAATTTTTTCCAACGCTTCCAGTAAATCAACGATACATTCGCCGCGATCGCGCACCGCGGGTTGTCGCGGCCCCGGTTTAACTTTCCATCGATCCATTCCGAAATACGTCGTGTCCTGCGAAATCAATAGCAATTCCTTCACGCCTTCATTCACCAATTTTTGCGTTTCCTGAATCACTGATTTCACCGTGCGCGAACGATGTCTTCCCCGAATTTGCGGAATCACGCAAAACGAGCACGGATGATTGCATCCTTCAGCAATTTTTACATACGCATAGTGCGGCGGCGTAAGCCGAAATCTCGGCGTATCGTAATCCGGAATATAACTCGAACGCGGTGAAACTAACCTGTAATGATTATTTCGCAAAATCACATTTCGAATAATCGAAACAATATCCGCCACTTGATCGACTCCGATCCACGCGTCCACATCCGGCATTTTTTTTGAGAGTTCGCGCGAAAATCTCTGCGGCAAACATCCCGCGACGATAATTTTTTGATCCAACCCATATTTTTTGCGCTCGTGGCGCGCGCGCAAAATCGCGTCCATGCTTTCTTTTTTGGCGTCGTGAATAAATGAACATGTGTTGATCATTAAAATATCCGCCTCGCGCGCGTCGGAAACAAGTTGCATCCCCACCTGTCGCAAACATCCCAGCATAATCTCCGAATCCACCAGATTCTTCGCACATCCCAACGACACCATCGCTATATTCATCTCATGAGTTTATCATTTGTGAGAAATCATGCGACCGTATTTTGGTAGAGTGCGCCGATCGTAAAAGATTTTTTCAACACCTGTTATGCTCTTTGAGCGGATTTTTACATTAAAAATGTTCGCCCGATGCCGCATAGATAAAAGCCTACACGTCGAATTTTGCCGCAAGCGAGGTTTTTAAGAAGGCATAGCACGTGCAGTTTTAGCGCTTCGCGCGATGAGATACGTGCGGAACGACTTTTATTTCTCATGTTTTATTCTGAGCATAATTTGTACCATTACCGAAGAAGCTTTCTTGCAACATTTTCTGCATGAATATAGAAAAAGCACTTGACCCATTATATTGGGGGTCTAGACTTTCTTATCCACTAAATATTGTATATGCGGTGTCCTAAATGCGGAAATCAAGAAGATAAGGTTATCGACTCTCGAGCCGGTAAAGATGGGGCTGTTATTCGCCGCCGAAGAGAATGTCTTGCCTGTGAACATCGTTACACTACTTACGAAGAAATTGAAAATGTAGACCTTCGCGCCGTCAAGCGCGATGGGCGTTATGAACAGTTTGACCGCAAGAAAATCGTTGCCGGTATCCACAAAGCTTGTGAAAAACGCGCCATCAGTCTCGATACTATCGAGCAAACCGTCGATAAAATTGTCGATCACCTTGAACGCGAATTTGGTCTCGAAATTCCCACGACCGCTATCGGCGAGGGCGTGATGTCCGCCTTACGGCAGATGGACGAAGTCGCTTATGTCCGTTTTGCTTCGGTTTACAGAAATTTCCGCGACATCAACGAATTTGTAAGCGAAGTGCAAAACTTGAAGGTGGACTAGCTCATGGCTTTGCCTCGACTTGCATTTTGGGACGAATGAAATACACTGTGAACGTGAAAGAAACATCTGAACACGAACAAGACAAAACAGAACATGGCATTGTGGTATCCAGCAGGGTGCGGTTGGCGCGCAATGTGCGCAATTTCGCTTTTTCCGGTTGGCTGAAAAAAGAAGACCGGTTGAAATTGTTGGGGATTTTAAAAGAATCAGTAGCCAAACTTTCTTCAATGCAATCCACTTTTGTCCATGAATCCATGGATCATTTTTCGCCTCTGGAAAAGCAGATGTTGGTGGAACAACATCTCATTAGCCGTGAACAAGCCGCCAAAAATGCCGGAAGCGGCATTGTCGTGAGCAAAGACAAAACATTAAGCATTATGCTCAATGAGGAAGACCATTTGCGCATCCAATCGCTTCGTTCCGGCTTGCAATTGCATCAAGCATGGCAAGCGGCGGACGCGGCGGATTCGCAATTGGAGGAGTCGCTTGATTTTGCATTTTCACCCACATTAGGTTATCTCACCGCATGCCCCACCAATGTCGGCACCGGAATGCGCGCCTCGGCGATGTTGCATTTGCCGGGTTTGGTCTTGAGCGACCAAATTAATCAAGTGATCAAATCCGTGAATCAGATCGGGTTGGCCGTACGCGGACTTTATGGCGAAGGCACGGAGGCGTTGGGGAATTTATTCCAAATTTCCAATCAGATGACGCTTGGGGAAACGGAATTGCAGATTTTAGAGCGATTGAACAAAGTAGTGAAACAACTCATTTCGCACGAACAAAACGCCCGCGAAAAATTGCTTCAGGAAAAAAATCGCATCGTCGCCGATCAAATTGGCCGCGCGTACGGGGTGATGTTATACGCGCACTCGATTTCCTCGAAGGAAGCCTTAAATCTTTTGAGTCTTTTGCGGTTTGGAATCGATATTGGAGTTTTACCCTCGACGATGCGTCATAAAATCGATGAACTCATTATTTGCACTCAACCGGCGCACTTGCAAGAAGCGGCTAAACGCAAACTAAACGCCGAAGAGCGGGATGCTTTTCGCGCGGATTTATTGCGGGAAAAAATTAAAGCTATGGGCGCTGAGCCCAGTATTTTAAAATTGCAAAATTAGCGGGAGGATAAAAGCGAAGGGCGCAATGTTTTTCATTGCGCCCTTCATATTTTATTCAGGCAATAAGCCGAATTCTGTTCTCGCGATTTTCGCCGCGAGCGGCGGTCATTTCTCTACCTTGCGTTGCCGCAAAGTTCCTTTCGGATGCGATCTTAACCCGAGAGCGCAAAAGCTTGTGTTTTTGCGAGCAGGCGACTCATCTCTCTGTTCGATCTTGCACCATCCGGGGTTTAGCATGCCTTGCGAATTGCTCCGGCAAGCGGTGAGCTCTTACCTCACCTTTTCACCCTTACTGAACGAAGTTCAGAGGTTTTTTTTCTGTGCCACTTTCCGTCCAATGGATTTGAAACCATTGTCCCGCGATTCACTCGCGGCGGATTGCCTTCAGGAGTTCGGACTTTCCTCTCCGTTCTTCACGGAGCGACCACCTTGCCCAATTCAAAACTTACCCTTCTTCATGAAAAGGTCAATAAAGGGTTTTCATTCCATGGATCATCATTTCTTGAATAGGACACAGACGAGAAATTTATCTTTAAAAAACGAAGAAAGTTAATGAACGGTTTTTATACAACGCGATAATATTTGCGGTACCAATTCACGAAAGCGCGGAGGCCTGTTTGGATATTGGTTGAAGGCTGGAAACCAATTGCCTGTTGAAGATCGGTAATATCCGCGTAAGTGGCTTGAACATCGCCGGGTTGCATGGGAAGATATTTTTTTTTCGCTTTTTTGCCGATGCATGCTTCCAGAGTCTCAATGAATTTCATCAATTTTACAGGTTGGTGATTGCCGATATTAAAAATTCGTGCAGGCGCCCAACTGTCGCCCGGATCAGGATGCTTATTATTCCATCGAGGGTTCGGCCGGGGAATACAACGTGAAATTTTCACCACGCCGTCGACAATATCATCGATATAAGTGAAATCTCTTTGCATTTTCCCATGATTGAAAATGTTAATGGCTTTTCCCTCAAAAATGGCTTTCGTGAAAGAAAAATACGCCATGTCAGGACGTCCCCAAGGACCGTAAACGGTAAAAAAACGTAGTCCTGTGCATGGAAGCCCGTAAAGATGCGCATAAGTATGAGCCATGAGTTCATTGGCTTTTTTGGTTGCGGCATAGAGCGAAACCGGATGATCGACATTATCATGAACCGAAAAAGGCATTTGGGTATTGCCGCCATAAACGGAGCTCGAGGAAGCATACACAAAATGTTTGACTTTGCGATGACGGCACGCTTCCAAAATATTCACAAAACCCAATAAATTACTCTGCGCGTATGCATGAGGATTTTTGAGCGAATAGCGCACGCCTGCTTGAGCGGCCAAGTGAATCACGCAATCGTATGTGCGGCCGTGGAAAGCGCGTTCGATGACGGCGCGATTTTCAATATTCGCTCGAATAAACGTAAAATTCTTATGTTTCCTAATTTGAGCCAGTCGATTTTTTTTCAAAGATGGATCGTAATAATCGTTGAAATTGTCCATTCCTACCACCCGATGCCCCTCTTCCAATAAACGCTTGGAAACAAAGCACCCAATAAATCCCGCCGCTCCTGTGATAAAATAACGCATGATTGTTTTTAGCGGCGTTAGGATCAAATGTCGAATCCAGAATCTGTGAAGAAATGATTTTATGATGCCCGCGTTTTTCAGTAGCCTGTTAAGTCGTTTTCCCCGTTCCCCATCGACGATGCAAAAACTTTTCCCACGGCAAAAAAATCACTCGGTCGGCGCTTAAGCCGATAAAAATAATCACCAGCATGATCCCGATGACTTGTTCCATCGCATGCAATTCGCGTCCGTAGTGCAACAAATGTCCGAGTCCGAGTCCGCTTAAAATCGTTACATATACTTCGGCGGCCATCAGCGAGCGCCATGCGAACGCCCATCCTTGTTTCATGCCGTTCACGATAAACGGCAATGCCGCAGGCATGATGACGCGAATCCACGTGTGAAATCCTCGCGATCCCATCGTGCGCGCGGCGCGCACATAAATCGGCGGAATATTTTGTACGCCTGCGTCCGTGGAAACAATCACCGACCACAGCGTGCCCATCACCACCACAAACAACATCGTCGCTTCGGTTTGGCCAAAAATTAAAAGCGCCAACGGCACCCAGCACACACTCGGCAAGGCTTGAAGTCCTAATGCGGAGAGTCCGATGGTATCTTTCAAAAAAATAAATCGCGCCGTCAAAAGTCCAATGGGAATGCCCAATAACAAACCGATTCCATAGCCGATCAAAAGTCTTTTCAGAGTGACGATGGTTGCATGTAAAAGCGTGCCGTCAAACATAGCGCGCAATAAATATTTAAAAACTTCCACAGGCGAGGGGAGTAAAAGCGGCGACACATAACCGGAAACACTGATGGCTTGCCAAATCAAAACGCCGCAAGCAAAAAAAATTAAAGCATGAAATCCTCGTTTCATCATTCTCCCGTATCTCCGGCTTCGCCGACGTAACCTTTCAGCGCATGCATGATGCGCGAGGCGTGCGACGCTACTTCCGGACTGTTGAATTCGCGCGGACGCGGCAAATCAATCGTGAATTCTTCGCGAATGCGTCCCGGACGTTTCGAGAACAGAAACACGCGGTCGCCCAAACACGCCGCCTCGCGCACATTGTGTGTCACAAAAAGGATCGTGCGTTTGCGCACCATCCAAATTTTTTGCAAATCTTCGTAAAATTGCGCGCGCGTAATCGCATCCAACGACGCAAACGGTTCGTCCATCAGCAAAATCGTCGGATTCGGCGCCAAGGCTCTCGCCAACGCCGCGCGTTGCTTCATGCCGCCGGATAATTCATGCACATGCGCGTGCGAAAATTTTTCGAGCCCCACCAGCTTTAAATAATATTCGGCAACACGCGCGCGCTCCGGATTCGTTAATCCCGGTTTCAATTTTAATCCGAACATCACATTTTCAAAAACATTCAACCAAGGAAACAACGCCGATTCCTGAAATAACACCATCCGGTCGCGCCCCGTTCCAACAACTTCTTGATCGTCGATCATCACTCGTCCTCTATCTGGAAACTCCAAGCCGGCGATAATACTGAGCAAACTCGATTTACCGCAACCGCTTGGTCCTACGATGCAGACAAACTCTCCTTCGTTCACTTGAAAATTGATTTTCTCCAGAGCTTCGACGCGCTTGCGTCCCGCCGTAAAATTTTTCGACACTTCTTCGACAATTAACTTGGACGGCGGCAACGCCTCTATTTCGCGTTCCCAATTCATGGTTTCCAGTTCACAAAAAATTTCTTCAACGAAACGATATTGCCTTCGAGAAAGCCGACGCGTTGCGCTCCTGAAATCATGGCTTCCATCCCCAAAATATCCGGCGCGTCGTCAAATTTTAAACGTTTCCACGCCTCTCGTACAAGTTCCGACGAAATTTTTCCCTGCGTGAGAAAACCGATTTGTTCCACCACCATTTGTTGCGCTTCTTCGGGATGTTGGCGAATCCATTGAGTCAATTCTTGATGCGCCTTTAAAAACGAACGCACGCGTTGCTGATTTTCTTCTAAAAATCGCCGACGCGACACCAGAATCGTCGTAATAGCGTCCTCTTGCTCAATCAAAATTTTCCCATTCCCGTCTTTTAGCAATCGCGATACCCATGGCTCCACCGTCCACACTCCCGCGATATCGCCGCGTTGAAATAGATCGAGTTGATTGGCATTAGGCGTCGGCAACACTTCGCAATCGCCGCCTTGTAGAGTAATAGCAAAACCTTGATCCATCAGCCACAAACGGCACGCGACATCTTGTGTGTTGCCGAGTTGCGGCGTGGCGATGCGCTTATTCAACAAATCCTGCGCCGATTGAATTTCCTGAGAAACCACCAATGCCGCTCCGCCTTTCACCGCGCCGGCGATGTAACGAATCTCTTCGCCTTTTGATCGCTGATATGCATTCAGCGCCGGATTCGGCCCCACGTAGGTCAAATCAATCGAACTCGCCAAAATCGCTTCCATCGCGCTTGGTCCCGCATTGTAAGGAAACCATTGCACCTGTGCGCCGCATCGTTTCGCAAACCAATCATCCCCGTGCCGCGCCATGCATTGCGCCACCAATGCATGCGCATGCGTGATATTCGGAAAAAATCCAACCCGCACAACCGTTTTTTTGGTCTGCGGTTTGCAACCAATCAACATCGCGCAAAAACACAAAAACAACAAAAACTTTTTCATGCGTTTATTTCAGTATAGCCCACGGCGAAAAATATAAAATCGAAATCAAAAGAAAAACAGGAATGAGAATCGGCAACGAATATTTAAAAACATATCCAAAAAAACTCGGGGTGTGAATTTTTGCCTGATCCGCAATCGATTTCACCATGAAATTCGGCCCGTTCCCGATATAGGTCATCGACCCAAAAAACACCGCGCCCAGCGAAATCGCGATCAACTCCAGCGGATGCGCGCTTAAATAATACGCGATATCCTTGGCGTTATCGACGCTGAGATGCGCTCCGGACACCGGATCCGCGTGCAAACTCACCGACGTCGTCAAAAAAGTCAGATACGTCGGAGCGTTGTCCAAAACAGCGGACAAACTTCCCGTGATCCAATAAAATTTCATCGGCGTATTGATGCCCATTTCCAGAGAATGCAATTCCAGGTAATCCAACGCCGCCACCATCGTCGCAAAAATCCCTAGAAACAACCACGCGACTTCTTTAATCGGCGTGAAATTAAAATCGTTCGCGTTGTGCACGTCGCGATGAGTGCTCTTATAAGAAGCAATCGACGCTATCAGCATCACAATTTCCCGCCACGGACTCTCCATAAACACCGCGCCGATAATCACCGCCACAAAAATAAAATTGTGCCATCCTTCGATCTTCCATGTCTCCTGCGAAGTTTCTTTTTCCACAATAGGTTTCGGCGCGCGCTTGAAATTCCGGCTGTCGAATACATAAAAAATTCCTATCAATAAAACAGTCGCTATCAACCACGCTTCCCATAAATGTTCCAATGTCCACAAAAATGGAATTTTTTTGAGATAACCTAAAAAAAGCGGTGGATCGCCGATAGGCGTTAAACATCCTCCGACGTTGCTGACGATAAAAATAAAAAATACGATGTGAAATGTGGTGATGCGGTATTTATTCGAGCGAATCCACGGACGAATCAAAAGCATCGACGCGCCCGTCGTTCCGATGATATTTGCCAACACCGCGCCCACTGCCAGATAAATACAATTAATCAACGGCGTGGATTCTCCTTTGACGCGAATATGAATTCCTCCGGCGACGACAAATAGCGATCCGATCAGCGCGATGAAACTCACATATTCCTGTCCCACATGAAACAAACGCACAGGATTCTGCAATACCAACAAATAATACAAAACCGTAATCGCGCCCAATCCCACGGCGACCTTTGGATAATGATGCTCCCACCAATGTTTGTGGATAAAGGGCATCAATGCGATTGCCAATAACAGCGCCACAAACGGAAGAATCATCAAAGGATGCGGACTCATGTGTCCGCCCGACGCTATCCAACATATCTCAGGCATCATGCTTTAGTCTTCCTTGGTTTCGGGGAGAAAAACAAGAGGAAAAAATATATCCAAAATTTTTTCTCCGCGCGACACCGTCAAATGCACCTTCTTTTGCTTTTTCACCAACGCTTGCCAGTCTTTCACGCTCCACTCAAATACAGGCTCATTTTCCACCAAAAGCACAATGTCGCCTTTTTCCAGCTTTTTGCCTTGTACTTCGATCGTTTCCGGCACCGTCCAGTACACATCGTCGAAAATCAAATTCAGTTTGCCGATGCGCAGTTCCCTCTTGCCGTAATCCACATTGTTTTCTCCATTGGTGGAAGCGAGTCGCACGCGCCCATTTTTTTGATCAAACGTGATCGTAAATTTTTTCAAAATCTCATTTCCCATCACAGCCATTTTTACCGGTAGCGATTCCAAAGAAGTCATTACCCACGTCAATGGATGCCTGATTTCATAATCGCCGATTTTTAAAATTTGAGGAATGCGCCCGTAGCGCATCGATTGCGTGTCGCCTCCAGCGCCGGCGACGGCTTGCAGGGGAATCATCTGAGTTGTTTGTTTCGGCGCGATTTGAGCGAACATCGAATCCGGCATCGCCATCAATCCCACAAATCCCGAATCCAAAATTCCGCCGATCCATTCGCCGCTCTCCAACTGCATATTGATCATCGGTAGAGCATTGAGCCGCGCTCCTTTTTTGCTGGAAAACGAATGCAGATTCAACACGTCGGCTCCGTTTGCAGGCGGCAAACTTCCCTCGGTTAATTTCAATCTCCGATTTTTATAATCCAAGGAAAATAAACATTTTTCAAACAACGGAAACCCCAATACGCCGCCGATTTCTTCGTTTTGAAGATGCGTGCCGCTCTTGCTTTCCAACGAAGCTACGTCCGCGTCGAAATTTCTAAACTCCGCTCTCCCGATGCGCAAAACCTTCACTCTGCAAATCGCGTCAGTCTTTAAAACCCCCGTAAATCCGTACCCCAACGACGCGAATGAGCGCGTCGCAATTCCCAACTGCTTCACGACATTCGGGCGCAAAATGCACGTCGATGCCCCCGTATCCACCAAAAACCAATATGATTTTTTGCCGTTGATCCGCGCTTTGATGTAAGGTCTTTTTTTGTAAAATCGAAAAGGCATTTCCGCGGATTCACCCTTCAAAATAAATTCCTGCGGCGACCTCTGTGGAGTGTTTTCCTCGGCGCTCGCGAAATAACCGAACGCCAACAACAAAACCAAAATCGCTCTAGTACCCTGACATATAAATCTTGAAACATTTGTTGCGAGCGCCGCGAGAGGAATGGCGAGGCGCGACGAAGGAGAATATTGAAATCCAATCTTCGACTGAGGAGCAACAACGCCAGTCCCTCGCGCCGCCGCAACCCATTCGGGCCGTGAATCTTTTTTAAAATTTCCATGTTGCTCGCTTGTCAGATATTGCGTTTCAATATCCTCCTTGCTCGCGCCTCGAAATTTTAAAAAATCTTTCACGGCAAATGTCTCAATATTTATGTGTCAGGGTACTAGCCATAAAAACCGTCATTCTGCCCATTCTTTTCCCCTTGTCCAAAAAATAATCGCTTGTCTTCTCCTATGAACTGGCGAAAATTCTTTCCATGAACGATTGCTTTGCTTTCCTTCCCAGCGGACAAGAATGGATTTGGATTATTTTGGTGATTCTTTTGCTCTTCGGCGCAAAAAAACTTCCCGATCTCGCTCGCGCGCTCGGTCGTTCCATGGGCGAATTCAAAAAAGCAAAAAAAGAATTCGACAAGGAAATCAACGAGACGCTCAAACAAGACGCCGACAAAAAAGACGAAGAAAAAAAATCTCCTCCTCAAGGGTAATCTTTACCGCTTTTGCGTGCATAAGAAGAAATTTCCCGCCGCCAGCAACAGCGTCCCGTAGAGCGTCAGCCAAATTCCCGGCGCCCAGCATAATTCCAGATGCAGCAAATTTCCTTCGGTCATCAACCATCGCGCGAATCCATAAAAAAACGTCTGCGCCAAACCAAGCAAAAGCAACCATCGGCTCAACATGCCCTCCCATAAAACAAACCACAAACTCAACAATCCAAAAAGAGGCGCCAGAATGCCCATGCGTATCCTCCAATCCGCTTGCTCGGCGCCGAAAAGATATTGCGACGTCGTTTGCGTCAAACGTCCCACTCGGGATTTTTCATTTTTCTCCATAAGTATCTGATATCCGGACACGCCTTCTGTGGAATCCAATAATAAATCCTGCCGATCCCTGTCTCGCATCCCAATATAGTCGAGCCAGAAATTACTTTTATCAGTCGCCAATTGCTCTTTCATCTGTTTCGAATCTTTCGCTATTTCTTCCGGTAGCGGCCGCATCCACGGTAAAAAAAACGCCACGATCACCAATAGGCACATCAAAACGCTCCAAAATTGAAACTTGTTCATAAATTGGTTTCCTTTTTTCAATATTCTGTAAAAATTGAATGCCTCTGTCTATGATTAATATCAGCCCATTTCAAGGTCTCGTGCCCGCGCCCGACTTTGTCGATCGCGTCAACTGCGTGCCTTACGACGTGCTCAATACTCAGGAAGCTCTCACTCTCGCCCAAGGTAATCCCTACAGTCTCTTGCATGTCGATCGCGCCGAAATCGATTTACCGCCGGAAACCGATATTTATTCCGACGCCGTTTATTCCAAGGCAAAAGAAAATTTTCTGCGTTTACAAAATGACGGCGCGCTCGTGCGAGAATCTTCTCCCTCCCTCTACCTCTACCGCCAAATCATGGGCGCTCATTCTCAAACAGGCCTCGCCGCCGCGTGCCATGTGGACGATTACGAAAATAATCTCATCAAAAAACACGAAAAAACACGCCCCGATAAAGAAGACGATCGCACCCGTCTCATCGACACTATCGGCGCGACCACCGGTCCCGTTTTTTTGACTTATCGCGATGAAAGGCAAATTTCTTTATTGTCCAAAAAAATCGAATCCACCGCGCCAACGTATGATTTCACCGCGCCCGACGGCATTCGTCATACAGTCTGGCGTATCACAGAAACGCAAGAATTTGTCGATGCATTCAAAAAAAATCCCGTGGTGTATATCGCCGATGGTCATCATCGCGCCGCCAGCGCCGCGCGTGTGGCGAAATTGCGCCGCGCGCGTAATTCCAATCATCGCGGCGACGAACCCTACAACCGTTTCCTCGCGGTGTTTTTTCCCTCCAGTCATCTCAAAATCTTGCCCTACAATCGCGTCGTTCTCGATCTCAACAGCCTCTCGTCTCAGCAATTCCTCGAAAAAATTCGTTTAATGTTTGATTTAAAAGAAACTGTTTCCTCCGAGCCTTCGCAACAAGGCCAAATCTGCATGTATCTTCAAAAAAAATGGTATGCCTTTCAATGCCCTCCGCCCGCGCCAAACGCCACTCCTATCGAACGCCTCGACGTCACCGTCTTGCAGGAAAAAATTCTCGCGCCTATTCTTGGAATCGACGATCCCCGCACCAGTTCGCGCATCGAATTCGTCGGCGGCATTCGCGGCACGGCGGAATTGATAAAAAAAGTCGATTCCGCACCTCAGTCCGCCGTCGCTTTTTCCATGTTTCCCACCACCGTGGAACAAATGATGGATATTGCCGACGCCGACCAAATCATGCCGCCCAAAAGCACATGGTTCGAACCCAAGCTCCGCTCCGGCTTCTTCATCCATACGTTCTAATGATCTTCGCATTTTTGAGTAAGAAAAACTTTTTTCTTCTTTGACGAGGAGTGCGCAGACTCGTCTTGTTTTTCGGCAAGCGTGGCCGTGTAAACTGACATCGAGTGGTTATATTCGGATATGCATTCCTTCTAACAAAAAACTTTTCATAACGACTTTTTTGGGCAGTATTTTTTGATTATGGAAAAAACACTCATTTTATTGAAGCCTGATTGTCTTACTGCGGGACATTGCGGGGAAGTCATTACGCGGTTTGAAAAAGCCGGATTCAAAATTCTCGGAATGAAAATGATGCATCTTTCGTCTGCGCTTTTGAAGGAACACTACGCGCATTTGACCGATAAGCCGTTTTATCCCTCAATCGAACAATTCATGCAACGTTCGCCAGTGATCGCCATGGCGCTCGAAGGCGAAAATGCCATTGCAAAAATTCGCGATATGGCGGGTCCCACCGATTCTAAGAAAGCGGCCAAAGGCACCATTCGCGGCGACTTTGGCAAGGACGTTCAGGAAAATATTCTACACGCCTCCGATTCCGCCGAAACAGCCAAAGCTGAACTCAAGCGTTTCTTTGCCGAAGGAGAAATCTTCGGCTCCACGCAAAAAGTTTCGTGCTGTTGTTGTGGATAAAAACAAGGAGTGACTTCGCTACTGTATCGATGCGGAGTTTTAAAGAAGCTGACGAAACTTGTTAAAGTTGCAGGTGTTGATCACGTCTTCTTTCCTCAACCATCCTTTGCGGGCGATTTGGACGCCGAGTTTGACGTAGCTTAAGTGCGAAGTGTGATGTGCGTCGGGATTGATGACGCATTTTGCGCCTTTATCGCGCGCGAGTTTCCACCAACGCCAATCCATATCGAGGCGCTCCGGATGCGCGTTTAACTCAATCCACGTTTCGGTTGTTGCCGCGGCGTCGATGATCTTCGGGATATTGACGGCATACGCCTCACGACGAAGCAGAAGTCGTCCGGTCAGATGTCCCAGCATGGTGACGTGCGGATTTTCCATCGCGCGAATGATTCTGCGCGTCATGTCTTCTTCCGAGAGGGTAAAACTGGAATGCACGGAGGCGACGACGTAATCGAGTTGTTGCAAAATCGAATCGTCGTAATCCAATGTTCCATCTTTGAGAATGTCGCATTCCACGCCCGCCAAAAGAACACACTCCGGTTTTTTCGCATTGTAAGCGCGAATTTGTTTTATCTGTTCTAAAAGTTTTTCTTCGCTTAATCCGTTGGCTTGAAAAGAAGATTTCGAATGATCCGCAATACCGAGATATTCGAATCCAAGAGCGGCGGCGGCTTGAGCCATTTCTTCCAGCGTACTATGTCCGTCGCTGGCAATCGTGTGATTGTGAAAACATCCGCGCAAATCCGTCCATTCCACCAATCGCGGCAATTGGTGCGCTTGCGCGGCTTCGATTTCTCCTAAATTCTCGCGAAGTTCCGGCGGAATATATTCCATTCCGAATTTTCCGAAAAGCTCCGATTCGTCTTTGCATGGAATCAAATTTTTTTCCGTTTCTTCATCGGTTTTGCCGATATGAAACAGCCCCCATTCGCTCATTTTCATTTTTTTCGAAATGGCGAGTTGCCGCATCGCTACATTGTGCTCTTTGCTTCCCGTCAAATGATGCAATGCATACGGAAAAATAGTATCCGGCACGATGCGCAAATCGCATTGCAATCCTTCGCCGATCACAATCGCCGATTTTGTTTCACCGTGATTTAATACGCGCATCACACCCGGCAACGCGCAAAATGCATCCATCACCGCCGCGGGATTTTTTGAGGAAGCGATAATGTCGATATCCTTCACCACTTCTTTTCCGCGGCGCAAACTTCCCGCTACGCTGATGCGGATGATTTCCGGATGAGCGCGCAAAATTTCAACGATTCCTTCCGCAATGCCAATCACATCGCCGTAGCGATGTTGATTTTGATAGGAACGGATCTGTTCGATGCCCGCGAGAATATTTTTCGCGGTTTTTTCGCCGAAGCCCGCGAGTTTGGCGACGCTTCCGTCGTGGCACGCTTTTTCGAGCAATTCGATGTTGGTGACTTTTAATTTTTCGTAGAGCGTTTTAACTTTTTTCGGTCCCACGCCGGGAATTTTTAACAAATCCATCAAGCCTTCCGGCAACGACGCTTTGAGTTCGTCGTAGTAAGAAAGTTTTCCAGTTTCGACGAGCGTTTGGATGCGCTCTTTCAGCGTTTCGCCGATGCCTTCCAATTCGCCGAGGCGATTTTCCGCGACAAGAGTTGCGACGTTTTCCATTAATCCCTCGATCACACGCGCCGAATTAAAATATGCGCGGCACTTGAAAGGATTTTCCCCCTTGATTTCAAGAATCGTTCCGATTTCTTCGAGCACGGCGGCAATGGTTGCGTTATCCATAAACTTGATCTTAATCAATGTACCCAATTTTAAAGAAATTACAGTAACCACGGATAACACGGATAAAAACGGATGACACGGATAAATTATTTTACGCTTTTTCTTTATTTATGGATGGGATGTGAATATTCAACCGCTCAAGAAATGCGCACGGCGGTGTTGCAGGCGGAGGGATATAGGGAAGTTATCGCGACGGCGCAGGCGGGAGGGGTTTCGACTTCGCAGGATGAACAAAGCGCGGCGCAACAATTAAATCAAGTCGCCGGCGGCACGAATTTTATTGGAGCGGAAGATTTGAAAGAATCTGCGACGGGGGAGGCGGCGCTTCAAGCGCAACCGGGAGTTTCGGTGCGGCATTTTGTGGACGGGCAGGAAACGGTGAATATTCGCGGCTCTGGGGTACAGAGTATTCCGACGATTCGTGGATTTACTCTTTTGCAGGATGGCTTGCCGATGCAGAGGAGCGATGGATCGTTTCTCATTGGCGTGATGGAGCCAAGAATCGCGCAGTATATTAAAATTTTGCGCGGATCGAATGGATTTGAAGAAGGTTCTGCGACACTCGGCGGCGTGGTGGATTTTGTTTCGCACACCGGATACGATGCTTCGCTGGCGCAGGCGATGGTGGAGACGGGAAGTTTTGATCATGTAGGCAGTCAGGTGAGTTCGGGACAAAAAATCGACGGCGCGGATTATTACGCGTCGTTCACGCAAGACGCGCAGACCGGATATCGCATGCAGAGTAATCAAAGCCGGCAGACCGCGAATTTTAATGTGGGTTACAAAATCGCCGAGGATTTGGAAACGCGGTTTTTCGGCACGATGGTTCAGCAGGAATTTGAAGTGCCCGGCCCGCTCTCGAAGTTTGACGCCGAAAATCACGCGCGGAGGGTTTCGCGCGGTCCGCCGACTTCAGTAGGCCCCAATATTCCACAGGACGCGCCGAATCGTGAAATTGAATTTTACCGTTTGGCGAATCGCACGACGTGGAAAGACGGCGGAAATGAATTTTCAATCGGTTCTTATTGGCTGAATATCGACGACCGCATTCGTCGAACGCGCGTGCGCGGCGTCTCTCATTATAATAGCAACGATTGGGGAGGGGAGTTGCGTTACACGAATACGAGCGAAATCGGCGAGGATATGAACCGTTTCACGACGGCGTTGTTGCCTGCGGTCGGCGCGATGCAGATGACGACATTTCTTAATCAAAACGGTTTCGCGGGAAATTTAATCGGTAATCACGATCTTTATTCGACGCAGTTAACGTATTTGGCAGAGAATACATTTTATATTCTGCCGGAACTTTCTTGGATCCTAGGAGCGCAGGTTTGTTATGCGTATCGCGAAATCGACGAGAAATTTTCCGCGCTGACGAGCAAGGGTTCGGAGACATTAGATTACATCGGCGTCAATCCGCGCACGGGATTTGTGTATCAGTGGGACAAAAAAAATATGCTTTTTACCAATGTAACCCGGAGTTTCGAGCCGCCGGTGTTTGATGATTTGATTTACACTGCGGGCGCGCCGAATTCCAATGCCAATCCCACGCGATTCGATATGTTCCAACTGGCGCCGCAGACGGCGACGACGCTGGAGATCGGCACGCGCGGCTCTGCGGAAAAACTTTCTTGGGACATCACATTTTTTCATTCGTGGGTGGAGAACGAATTGCTGACGTTTCAGAATGATGCGGGTACGGTGGTCACGGAGAATGTGGATTGCGGAACAATTCATCAAGGCATCGAATGTGGACTTAATTTTGAATTGGCGAAAGGAATTTTGGACAAGGAGGACAAACTCGAACTGCGTCCGATCTATAATTGGAGCCACTTTTATTTTGATCATCACTCTCGCTATGGAACGAATGCCATCGCCGCGATTCCAGAACATACGCTCTACGTTTTCTTGGAATACAAACATCCGTGCGGATTTTATATGGGGCCGAATGTGGAATGGATGATCACGAAAACTCCGGTGGATGAAGCGCACAGCCAATTTCAAGACCCGTATGCGGTTATAGGATTTCGGGTTGGTTACAAAACAAAGAAAAGTTTTTCTGTCTTTGCCGAGGTTGATAATTTATTGGACGATACTTACGTTGCTTCAGTCATGGCGCGTGATCGCGTGACCAATGCGCGTCTGACCAGCTTCATGCCGGGGGATGGATTGAGTGTGAGAGGTGGGGTGGAGTTTAAATACTAATTTCTATTTTTCATATTTTTATACGGGCGCCCGTTTTTGCAATATCACAAGTGGGGAAGGTGCGTTCGAACGACTTATTTCCTTGGTGCAATATGCGCACAATGTATGCACATTGCGCGTTTTGTCAATGGGCGATCGCGCGATGAATCGATTGCTTATGGCTTTTGGTTTGCTTTCGTAGGGTCATAGAAGATGCGTATTTCGGCTTTTTGGCCGCCGAGAACTTCCTGCGCGCGTTTGAGGGCGTTGCGGGTGGCGACGTTTGGATTGTGCGTCGAACCCATAAAAAAGTTTTCTCTTCCCAGCGCCGCGAGAAGTCCCGATGACTTAAACACGCGATAGACATCCGGCATCGCGCCGCTCACAATCAAATGACGATTTGTTTCCCTCATGTAGCGAATCAATTCTTCCAGCGCCATCACGCTGGTGGCGTCCAGGTGATGCGCATTTCTCAAACGCAGAATAATCACTTTCAAATTTTCGTCCGAGCACAACCGGCGAATTTGATCCTGAAACAAATCCGCCGCACCAAAAAACAACGCGCCTTCGACGTGAATAATTGAAATGTGCGGGTGAGGACGTTTTTCTTTGTCGTCCAATTCGCGTAAAGTGCCTTCGTCATTAAAAGTATATTCCGCCAATTCCGGCGTGGCGACTTTTCCTAAGAACAGCACGAGTGAAAGTCCGACTCCGAAGTACACCGCAAAATCGAGTTGGAAAATCAAACCTGTGACGACGGTGCCGATAAAAACAATCGCGTCCTCAGGCGTCGATTTTATGGCTACGCGAATTTGATGTCGATTCACCAGGGAACATCCGACGATAATGACCAGCATCGCCAGCGCCGCTCGCGGCACAAATCCCAATGCCGGACCCAAAAGCAAAATTGCCGCGCCGGTCATGATGCCGCTCACGATGCTGGACATGGGCGAACGCGCTCCGCCGTTGTAATTGAGCGCCGAGCGCGTCAGCGATGCCGAAGCGGGCAACGCCGAGAAAAACGAGCATGTCACATTCGCCACGCCTTGACTGAGTAATTGTTGATTCAAATCAATGCGGTCTCCTTTGCGCGCCGCCAGTGATTTGCCGATTGAAGCGCCTTCCAGCACAATCAAAATCGCAATCGCCAGCGCCGAACTCGCCAATTGGCTCAGCGCCGACCATGTCAAATGCGGCAAATGAAAAGGTAATTTTCCCAGCGGCACAGGATCGAGACACGTGACCTTCAAATCCGGATGAATCGCGCTTAATAAAAATGCCGCTCCAGAAACGCCGATAATGGTGATCGCCACATTAGGCAACCACGACAATCTTCGATTCACAGCGAACCACATCACCATCGTTAAGAGCGCCGTCAACAACGAGGCTGGATTCATTTGTTTCAATCCTTTCCACGTTTCTCCCAGCACATCGAAGAATGTGTACGCGCCGTCCAAGGAAAATCCAAAAATATTATGAAGCTGATTGACAATAATCAAACACGCCGCCGCCGTGATGTAGCCGGTAATCACACTGCGCGAAACGTAATGCACGAGCCGCGACACTTTCACAAACGCGCCGATCAATAAAAATATTCCAACCAACAACACTAACACGCCCAGCATCTCGATTTTATTTCCGTGCGTCGCCAAAAACGCGCTCATCACCAACACCGCCGTGGCATTCGTCGGCCCCAAAATTAAAAAGCGCGAACTCGCAAACATCGGGCCGATCGTCGAGGCGATCGCCGAAGTATACACGCCGAATTGCGCGGGAAATCCCGCAATCAGCGAATACGCCATCGCCTGTGGAAAATCCAACAACGCCACGTTCATTCCCGCTTTAATGTCCGCTTTGGCGTCGGAGCGTTTGTAAGAACGAAAAAATTTTCTTAGAGGAAAAAATCTCAATTCGCGGTGAGCGAACGCGGCACGAGCCGTGCGAGTGGTTTTTTTGATGAACACCAAAAATCGCTTGCGCTGGCTTGGGCTAAAAAGAGATTTTCTCTTTTTCATGTTTGAAAGATTTTTAGACAGAATTAACAAAATGAAAAGAATTACTCCATACCCGTTGCCTTTTTTAACCACGGATTACGCAGATATATTGTTCATTCTGTCAAAAGTTTTTGAATGGCTTCCGCGGCGCGGCGGCTACCACCCGTGCCGCCGAGACGTTGAGTGACTCGGCGTAAATTATCTTTCATTTCGTCGCGCCACGCTTTGCGCGCCGCCATTTTTCGAATGGCTTCGGTCAAATAATCTGCGCGGGCTTTTTCCTGCAAAAATTCCGGAACAATTTTCTCTCCGGCTAAAATATTGACCATGCCGATGAAGGGCAGTTTGACGACTTGTCTTCCAATCCAAAAGGTCAGCGAGCTGGTTTTGTAGAGCACCAACATCGGCACGCCGGCCACGCAACATTCCAGCGTCGCCGAACCCGACGCCACCAGCGCCAAGTCGCATCGTTCCAAGTGCGTGAGCTGATATCCGGAGTATGCTTCGATATTCAAACCTTGCGCGCCGTTGGAATGAATGATTTTTTCGGTTTGTTGACGCGCTTCCGCGTCGGGCGTCAGTAAAACAAACGTCACATCGGGCATAAAAAGTCTCACGCGCTGGGCGGTTTCGAGCAAAATCGGTAAATGACGCGAAATTTCTTTTTCGCGGCTTCCCGGCAAAAGCGCAATGCGGCGCATCTGATCGTTAGTTTCTTGTTTTTCCGAATTTTCCAACCATCGATCCATGAGCGGATGTCCCACCCATTCGACTTTGAGTTTCGGCTCGCGCTCGGCAAACCATTGTTTTTCGAATTCAAAAATCACCAAGAGCAAATCCACGACGCGGCTCATGATGCGGCTACGATGTGATTTCCACGCCCAAACTTGCGGTCCGATATAATAAATAATCGGTAGCGCCGGCACGCGGCGTTTGATTTCTTGCGCCAGACTTAAATTGAATCCCGGATAATCCACTAAAATCAGCGCGTCCGGTTTTTTTCGGCGAATATCGATGACCACTCGATAAAAAAAATACAGGAACTTGAAATAATTCCACAAAACATCCGTCAGTCCAACCACCGCGTGCGCCGCCAAATCAAACAACTGATCCTGTCCGGCGTTGCGCATCTGATCGCCGCCCACGCCGCAAATTTCCGCTTGCGGATAAAGGCGTTTGAGTTCCCGTATCAACAATGCCGCATTTCGATCTCCGCTCGCTTCTCCCGCTACAATATAAAACTTTTTCTCCATCGGAATTTTTTAATGCGCATGAATGGCGTGTTGTTGGGGTAGAGGAATTTTGCTGATTTCCTCTACGATTTTTGCGGCGACTTTGAGCGCCGCCGAAGCATGCGCGCCGGAAACCACCGGTTCACTTTTGGTTTGCACACAATCCAAGAACGATTCGAGTTGTTTCTTGAGAGGTTCGTCTTTCAAGACAGGAATCGATTCGCGTTTAATCTGCGCGCCGTTTTTGCGATAAATTTCCCCGCTTTGCTTTTGATAATCCAACGAAAGATACGCATTATCCTGAAACACTCGAATCTTGCGCATTTTGTCCTGGCTGATGCGACTCGTGGTGATATTTGCCACGCAACCGCTCTTAAAACGAAGACGCGCGTTAGCGATATCTTCGCCTTTGCTCAACACCGAAATGCCGACGGCGTCGATCGACTGAATCGGGGATTTCACCAAATGCAAAATAATTTCAATATCGTGAATCATCATGTCCATCACCACGCCTATATCCGTGCTACGACCGGGATACGGCGACAAACGATGCGATTCGATGAACATGGGATGCGTCAAACGTTCCTCCAGCGCCGTCAGCACCGGATTGAATCGCTCCACATGTCCCACTTGCAAAATCACTTCATTTTTTTCTGCAATCTCCACCAATCGCATCGCTTGCTTGGTGTCGGATGTAAACGGTTTTTCAATTAAAACATGTTTCCCCGCTTCCAAACATTTCGATCCAACTTCGAAGTGATGTGTTGTCGGCGTCACAACCGAAACGGCATCCGCCGCCTCCATCGCTTCCTCCAGCGACCCAAATCCTCTCACGCCGTGCAACTGCGCGATCTTGCGGCACACATCTTTGTTGATGTCATATACCCCAACCAGCTCCGCATTCTTGATCTCCGAATACACCCGCGCATGGTTCGTCCCCATGTGCCCTACTCCTATCACTGCTACTTTCACTTTATTCATATTAAAATAAATTTTAATGGTAGGGGCTCTGCCCCTACGACCCCGCTAAAGGACTACTGTCCTTTAGAATCCTACTTGGGTGCGTTTGTTGCGCGCGAAGCGCGCTAACAACAAACGCACCCATGAAGGGTTTCTTAAGGGCGGTAGCCCTTAAGTGGGTTGTTAGGGCGAAGCCCTAACATTCAAAAATTTATTTTAATATGGATACATTAGTGGGAAAAATCGTGTCCGAGGACGGTGATTTTGTATTTCTTGGCTAGTTCTGTAATTTGAGAACGCTCCAAGAGCAAGGTTTTTTTTGCTTCACAAGCGATGCAAATGACGCCTGCCTTGGCGGCGACTTTGAGCGTTGTGGGGCCAATGACGGGTACGTCAAAGCGAAAATCTTGTTTGGGTTTGGAAACTTTGATGACGACAATTCCTTTCTTTTGTCCCAATTCGCCACCGCGAAGGATAGTGTCATCGGTACCTTCATAACCTTCCACGGCGAGTACGGTACCGCGTTTGACGACGATGGTTTGACCGATGTCGAGTTCGCTCACTTTTTTGGCGATGGGGCCGCCGAATTCGATGTCTTCGAGCAAGGTGTGGCTGGGTTTAGGCCCTGCGATCCAGCCCATCGATGCCAAATGATTTTCGATGTAACTTGTTGCCGGCAACAAATGTATCCCATTTTTTTCCAATTCGGCGCCTACCGCGCCAAAAATAGTTTCCGCATTGCGTTCGCGCAAGCGCGCCAACAAAATCAGCGCGCGAAAATCGGGTTTCAAATCAAAAAGACGCTTCGGCGTGATTTGTCCTGCCATGATGGCATGGGTGGCGCTCTCTTTTTTGAAAAACTCAATCAACTTGCCTAATTGCCCTACTTTGAGCCAATGTTGGGCATCGGCTTTGGCGATCACGGAATCGCTGGTTTCATCTTCGAACGCCGCCACAACGATTCGATCAACCCCTGTCTTCCTCGCACCCTCAATCACCATGCCCGGATACACTCCTTTTCCAGCAATAATGCCTAAAACACCTCTTTGCATTTTCGTTCCTTGCGTAACCTTCCTTTTTACTCCCCCCTTTTCAGAAATCAAGGGATGTTTCTTCTTCTATTTTCTCATTTTTTTATTTTCATTGCATTTTGCAACTAAAATACCTATCTTAAACAACATATTCATTCTGCAATCGAGCAGTTAGGGAAAGAGTTCATTTGAGTTTTCCTTAAAAAAGCGGATCAGCAGTAGATAAACAGAAAGGAAGATCAAATGAATAGTAAACTCTACGTGGGAAATATTGCCCACAGCGTCACAGAAGGTGTATTGCAAGATTTGTTTGCGCAATGCGGTAATGTGACGGATGTTCATATCATTATGGACAAATTCACAGGCCAATCCAGGGGATTTGGTTTTGTGACCATGGGAACTCCCGAAGAAGCCCAAAAGGCTGTTGCCGAACTTCATGACAAAGAAGTCGAAGGCAGAAAGATTGTCGTCAACGAAGCGCGTCCGCGTGAAGAACGTCCTCACGGCGGCGGCGGCGGTGGCGGCGGTGGATACGGGAAACGTCCATTCAATAAAGGTGGCGGCAAGCCGTTTAATAAACGTCGTCCCTACTAAAATTAGCAACGCTGTTGTTTTTTTGATACGCCTCGTCTTTTGGCGAGGCGTATTTTTATACGAAAGATGCCTCAACCGAAGTTGTCTTTTTTCGATTTTTTCAGCTCACCGTTCCGTCTTCATGGATCACAATATCATCGACTGTGATGGATCCATCTGAATTTACTTCCACGCTTTCTGCGTTGGCGATTTTGGCAATCGCGGCTTGGAGTTTCGTTTTTTGAGCATCGGTTAAGGAGTCACTGCAATTCAAGAGAATCACATTGGCCTGTGCGAGAGCTTCAGCTTTCTTTTCTAATAAATCCAATGTCTCTTCATCTTCTTCAGCGGCTTCCGCCGCCGCTTCCAATTGCTCTTGTAATTCTGCAATTTCTTCCTCCAAGGCCGAGGTATCCGTAGAAGAACTACTACTGCCGCTGTTTTGCGCATTCTGATTGATCAATGACGTCAGTAATTGCATGAGCATCTGCATCAGTTGCGTCAACTCTTGATTGGGCATCTCTTGTTTTGGCTGACAGCTTTGTTGGCCTTGTTGTCCGGCTTGATCTCCACAAGATACCAAGCTACACGCATCACCCTCACATTGGGATTGAGCATGACATGTTAAGGGTAGACATATTTCACAACCCGCAATCCACATAGCAAGAATCCATAATATTTTCATGACACATCTCCTCTTTTTCACTGTTTAGGCAAACGGGGAAGGAGGAACCCTTAAAATGAACTGCATACATTCTTGCCATACTATTGAATGTGAGTTGTTCTTTTTTGCGTCAATCTCTTCCGATGAAATATTCTCAAATAAATCGCGCAACTTTTCGAAGATTGAAACGTCTTTTATTCATAGTTTTTAAAAATTTTGGGATTTGTTTGGGATTTTAGATTTCTTATCCCTTTTTATACTGCCCCCGAATAAGGAGAGGTGAAAGTTTGAGAGTAATCTGAGAGGATTACTGGTATGGAAAAGCGAAGATGGACGGGGCAAGCGAAGCTCCAAATTGTGTTGGAGGGATTGAAGGGGAAG
>JBMONL010000005.1:0-30743 GCA_049324635.1 Verrucomicrobiota bacterium
CCTCTTTCTTCCGGCAAAATGAGGCTTGCCCTTGCAAGGGCAAGCCTCATTTCCTCCTCCCTCAACTCCCTCCTCCCCATCCCCACAACGCACTCACTTTTGTCATCGAATTATTTGACATCTACAGAGCGCATACGCATCGCTCAAAGCGAAATTCACATTGTTCGAAGAATAACTTTTCTGCCGCGCAATCGACAGCATCTCTTCACTGATGTCCATCGCCAGTACTGAACGCGCAGTCGAAGCGATGACTTCCGTCCAATATCCCGTGCCACAAGCAATTTCCAATACATCGTTCCCGCGCAATATTTTCTGAAGATGTGTTTTTAATTTCCCAAGCGCATCTTGCCGCTCAGGCTTGGCATAGATTCGCTCATATTCCTGAGCACGCTTGTTGTAATAATCAAAAAGCATACCCGATGATTTTAACGTTTAATGTGCTGTTGGAAATGATGGAGTTGTTCCTGGTTTTCGCGCATTTTTTGCATGAAGTTTTCCAATTTGCCGTCGATCCATTGCGAATTGAGAAAGATGGAGTAAGTGGGTGTTTTTTGCGCGACGCTTAAAAATTTACCACGAGATCCTTCGAAGAATTTTTTCCATTCGCCTTGGGCGGGCTCCCAGTCGACGTCGATGCCGCAGACGACGATGTATTTTGCTTTTTCGATTGAGCAATCGAAAAAAAATCTTTCCGGAGGCATGGATTTGCGGAAAATCAGAAAAGGTTTTCCTTCGTAGGCGATCGCTTGCATGAAGCGCGCGGTTTTTGCATGCAAGAGCCATCCGATATTGGTTTCGGCGACGACAAAATCTTCCGGCGTTGTGTTGTCGTTGACCCATTGCGCCGCTGATTCGGCGTCTTGTGCGGCTAATCCCATGCCGTGCAAGCTACGTTGGTCGAGGTTGGCTTTCAGAGATAAAATTCCAGTCGGCAAAATGCAAAATAGAATCCCAAAAATGAATAATGTTAAATCCCAAAAATAAGTTTGCAAATACACCCTCCCTTTATTCCTCTGGATTCCCGCTAAAAGCGGGAATGACAAGTGTGAACTTATTTTTTTGGAATAATCTAATATCGTTCTCGATTTTTCGTTGAGGAATGTTCTCCATACTTTTTCCACTTTGGCCAAAAAACTTCCCCAGACAACGCAAAGAATAGGAAATACGGCGATGGCTTGATAATAAAAAGTCGTCAGATTGTTTCGGTTTTGGATCAGCAAGGCGATGACGACGGCGGAAAATCCGGCGAGCGCATATTTTCTTTTCCAAACGCACCATGCCCAGCAGATGAGAAATCCCAAATGAAACCAATCGCGGCTGAAGAATTGGTAAAAATTTTTCCAGAAAGCCCAAGTGTGGCGTTGAGAATTCTCGTGATAACAGAGAAAGAGCGATTGCAGATCATCCAAGAGCCATCCGCCGAATTTCCAATAGATTAGCGTGAGGGAAATCAATAAATAAATTGCCGAGGGCGCAACGATGGGAAACCAAGATCGAGGATGTTTCCAGCGCGCAACGAGCGCGGCGATGATGCCGTAAATAAACATGGGGTGACACATCGCGCCGATGGCGAGTCCGATGCCTGCGCGCCAATATTTTTTTTGCAAAAGCGCGAGGAATGCAAATATCCATCCGAGCGCAACGCTGTTGTGTGGAAACACGGATCGAAAATGCAAAACGACTTGATCGTATCCTAAAAAAAGCACGGCGGCAAAAAATGCGCCGCGAATTCCCATAATTTTGCGTCCGGCGAGAAATAATAAAAGCGCGATGGCCAGTCCGAGGAGCGCGTTGAAAAATCTCGCGCCCCAGATATCGCCTTGCGCGAAAATGCCCGTCAAAAAAAGGTACACCGGCTGATACGGCGCCACTGGATGATAAAATGTATTCCACATCGCAACGTAAGACGGAGTTCCAGAAACCAAGCTTTTGGCGCTGATGAGCGCGGAGGTTTCGTCCATGAACCACTTGGGATCGTTTCTGAGATGCGGCAGATAAAGCATCGCCCAGAGAAAAATCAAAAATGCCGCTCCAAAAATGATCCATCGATGGATTGGATGGCGTTTCGACATTCATACGTTCTATAAGAGGGGAAGCGAGATTTGGAGTTTTTTCTTTCTAAAAGGAGTGGAGTGGGTTAAACACGCTCCATGCCTATCGCCACACCAAAACAATACTTAGCTATGTTGGACGCCGCTCAAAAGGGCGGTTACGCGTACCCAGCGGTCAACACTTCTTCCATCACCACCATCAATGCCGCGCTCAAAGCGTTCGCAGATTGCAAATCGGACGGAATTATTCAATTTTCCACCGGCGCGGGCGAATTTGCTTCGGGGCTTTCAGTAAAAGATATGGCGTACGGCGCGATTGTGCTTGCGGAAGCGGCGCATCGCTTGGCGGAAAAATATAATGTGCTGATTGTTTTGCATACGGATCATTGCCAGCCAAAAAAGACGGACACTTTTTTGAAACCACTCATCGAAGCGACAGCTCAGCGCCGCGCGGCGGGCAAAGGCAATCTTTTTCTCTCGCACATGTTGGATGCTTCAGAGTTGCCTCTCAAAGAAAATATGAAGTTATCGCTGGAATTGCTCAAACTTTGCGCGGCGAATGAAATTATTCTCGAAGTCGAAGCGGGAGTGGTCGGCGGCGAGGAAGACGGCATGGATCATTCCGATCAACCGAGCGAAAAACTTTATACCACGCCCGAAGACATGCTCGAGGTTTATGAAACGCTCAAAGGCCACGGAAAATATCTTTTTGCCGCGACGTTTGGAAATGTGCACGGTTCCTACAAACCCGGCGCGGTGAAATTGCGTCCGGATATTTTGAAAAAAGGTCAGGATGCCGTGATGCAAAAATACGGCGCAGAAGCAGAATTTGATCTGGTGTTTCACGGCGGCTCCGGAACGCCATTGGAGGAAATTCGCGAAACCTTGCAATACGGCGTGATCAAAATGAATATTGATACCGATACGCAGTATGCGTTCACGCGCCCCATCGCCGATTTTATGATGAAAAATTACGACAGCGTGCTCAAGATCGACGGCGAAATAGGCAACAAAAAACATTACGACCCGCGCGCGTATCTCAAAAAAGCCGAAGAAGGCATGGCTCAACGTCTCTCTCAAGCTTGCAACGATCTCCTCTCTACCAACAAAACACTTTGCGGTTTGGTGTGATTCTGGAGGGCCATACCTCCAAACCTCGCTCAAGGATTACCGCTCTTAAGTGGGAGTTTGAGGGGGCGAAGCCCTCAATTTATTCTTTCTCTTCGGATTCGGCGGCATCTTCGGCTTCGCTGGAGATGACCGGAGCGATGGCTTGGAGGCGGTCGCCTTGTTCGAGGTTGACGAGTTTGACGCCTTGGGTGTTGCGGCCGGCTTCGCGGATGCCTTTCACGGCGATGCGTACCATTTGACCTTTGAAGGTAATGAGCATGATTTCGTCCGAATCGCGCACGGCGAGCGCGCCAGCGACACCGCCGGTTTTTTCGGTGGTTTTCATCGTGATGATGCCTTTGCCGCCGCGCGACTGCACGCGATACTCTTCGAACCCGGTTCGTTTACCGATGCCATTTTCGCCGGCAACGAGCAACGTCGCCTCAGGACTCACAATCGCCATCGCCACGACGCGATCGTCTTTTCTCGGCCGAATCCCATAAACGCCAACCGTACTGCGTCCTTGATCGCGCAATTGATCTTCATGAAAACGAATGCTCAAGCCTTCGTGCGTGACCAGCACCACTTCATTTTTACCTTCGGTGAGCGAAACACCGATGAGCTGATCGCCCTCTTCGATTTTAATCGCGATAATGCCGCCTTTTCGAAAATTCGAATATTCCGCGAGGTTGGTTTTTTTCACGATGCCGGAAGCGGTCGCCATCACCAAATGTTTTTGTTCGCTGAAATCCTGCGCGCAAATCAATGCGGCGATATTTTCGCCGGGTTGCATTTGCAAAACATTGGCGAGCGATTTGCCTTTCGCCGCGCGTCCCATTTCCGGGATTTCATAAACTTTTTCCACGTACAAGCGTCCCTTATTCGTGAAGAACATCAAATAATCATGCGTGGATGCCGTGAACAAATGCTCCACAAAATCCTGCTCATCGACGGCGACGCCGTTGTCGGATTCCTTGGGCACCATGCCAATGACGCCTTTGCCGCCGCGGCGTTGCGCGCGATAACTGCTCACCGCCGTGCGCTTAATATAACCGGCGTGCGTGATGGTGATGATGCATCCTTCGTTGGCGATCAAATCCTCGATATTAATTTCGCCTTCATCCGGCACGATTTGCGTGCGACGCGGATCGGCGTATTTGTCTTTGATCTCTTTTAATTCATTTTTAACGATACTAAGCACTTTGCGTTCGCTGGCGAGAATACTGCGCAATTCCTCGATGAGTTGGATAATTTCCAAATATTCTTTCTCGATTTTTTCGCGTTCCAAACCGGTGAGTTGATACAAACGCAAATCCAGAATCGCATTTACCTGACGATCGCTAAGCGCGTATTTCTTTTGCAATTTTTCTTTCGCTTCGTCGCGATTCGCCGAACCGCGAATGATTTTTACAAAATCATCCAGATGATCGAGCGCGATTTTGTAACCTTCGAGAATATGCGCGCGGTCTTCCGCCTTGCGCAATTCGAATTTTGTCCGGCGAATAATGACTTCGCGCCGATGCTCGATGAAACAATTCATCAGTTCTTTGAGCGGGAGAACTTTTGGACGGCGATGATCCAGCGCAAGCGCGTTGACGCTGAAAGAAACTTCCAAGCCAGTGTATTTATAGAGATTGGCGATGACCACTTTCGCAATCGCGTCGCGTTTTAATTCGACGACCAATCGCAACGATTCATCCGATTCGTTGCGCACGTCAGTGATATCGTCGAGTTTTTTGTTCTCCACCAAATCGGCGATTTGCTTAATCAATTCCTCAGGATTCGTGTTGTAAGGAACTTCGGTGATAACGAGTTGCTCTTTGCCGGAACGCCCTTCTTCCACGCCGATGCGCCCGCGCAATTTCAGCGAACCTCTGCCCGTGCGAAAATATTGTTCGATCGGCGCCGTGCCGCAAAGAATTCCACCCGTTGAAAAATCCGGACCCGGAATAATTTTGAGCAATTCCTTAATCGTGATATCGGGATTGTCAATCTGCGCGCAAACTGCGTCAATCACTTCGCCTAAATTATGCGTCGCCATATTCGTTGCCATGCCAACCGCAATGCCCGTGCAACCATTCACCAAGAGATTCGGAAACGCCGCTGGAAACACCACCGGTTCGGTCAATCGTTCGTCGTAGTTCGGAACAAAATCAACCGTGTCTTTATCAATGTCATTCAACAACGACGCGCCGAGCGCGGTCATGCGCGCCTCCGTATAACGCATCGCCGCCGGAGGATCGCCGTCCATCGAACCAAAATTTCCTTTGCCATCCACAAGCGGACAACGTAATCCCCACCACTGCGCCATGTTGACGAGCGTGGGATACACCACCGCCTCGCCGTGCGGGTGATAGTTACCGGAAGTATCGCCGCAAATTTTCGCGCACTTGATGTGTTTCTTCCCGGGATACAAACTCAAATCGTGCATCGCATAAAGAATGCGCCGTTGCGAAGGCTTCAACCCGTCGCGCGCATCCGGCAACGCGCGGGAAATAATCACCGACATTGAATAGTCCAGAAAGGACTTTTGCATCTCCTCCGCCACATTGATCGGAAGCACTCTCTCATTTTGTGTATACATATTTTTTAAAGATTTTTTAGACAGAATGAACAGAATGAATTATTTTTAATTCCTTTTTCTGCTGTGGCAGACGGAATTTTTTCTTATATTCCAGACGTTCAGCTCCAAAATTTAAAAGTACTCCTTCGTCGATGCCCGTTGAGGTTAAATAATGCACCAATTGCGCTTCATGCGCTTTAACAAGAGATTGCACGGCTTTATTTTCAACAATTAAACAGTCATTGATGAACATATCGGCAATAAAATCGCCAACGCACTGTTCTCGATAATAAACAGGGATTTTTTTTTCGAGTTCCACCGTCAACCCGCTTTGCTTAAGTTCGAAAGCAAGCGCATTTTGATACACGGATTCTAAAAATCCTGGACCTAAGGCGGAATGCACTCTCATCGCACAACCAATGATTTTACCTGCAAGATCATAATCTTGTTTCATAAAAATCCATTCATTCTGTTCATTTTGTCTAAAAAAATTTAAATTATATATCCAAGTTTCGCACGTTGAGCGCGTTTTCTTCGATGAATTGGCGGCGCGGCTCGACGGAATCACCCATCAGAATCGTAAAAATTTCGTCGGCTTTTGCGGCGTCCACCAAATCTACTTTCAGCAACTGCCGCTTCTCTGGATCCATCGTGGTGTCGAAAAGTTCTTTGGCATCCATTTCACCCAAGCCTTTGAAGCGCGTGATTTGAATGCCGCGACGCCCGATTTCTTTCACTTCGCTTAAAATTTGCATAATGGAAAACACCGGCGTTTTCTTTTCGTTGTCGCCTTCGACAAATTCAAACAACGGTTCGTCCTGCGCCGAGAAATGCTCCATTTCCAATCCTTTTTTCTCCAGCGAATGAATCACCGACGAAATCGATTCCGCCTCGTAAATTTCATACACCTTGAACGAATGCGAATTATCCTGCGCTGGCTTTTCTTCTCCCTCGGGAGCATCCAAATCCTCTCCCTGCTCCTCGGTGAATTTCGCCAGCGCTTTGTCGTCGCGGAAAAATTGAAATTCCTCTTCGGTACCCTTGCGAATGCGCGCCAAATACCTTGGAAATTTTCCTTCCTTCGTGCGCAATTCCAAATAATCCTCAAATTTCGCGCCGCGCCGCGTCACCGCCAGCGAAAGCCTATCGAGTTCCTGCAACGAATGCAAAATATCCAGCAATTGTTTTTCTTCATACTTCTTTTTATCCGAAAGCCGCACAAGCGAAACATCCTCGCTTCCGAGTTCGATGAGAATTTTATCCAGCGTTTCTATTTTATCCACGTACTCTTCGCGTTTTTTGCGTTTGACGTGAAACAGCGGCGGTTGCGCCACGTAAATATGTCCCTTTGCCACCAACTGCGGCATCTTGCGATAGAAAAACGTCAGCAACAACGTGCGAATGTGCGAGCCGTCCACATCGGCGTCGGTCATCAGAATAATTTTATGATAGCGCAATTTTTCCAAATTGAATGAGCCCTCGGTTTCGCCGTCGCCGATGCCGGTGCCCACCGCGGTAATCATCGTGCGAATTTCGGTATTATTCAGCACTTTGTCCAAACTGGCTTTTTCGACGTTAATCAATTTTCCTCGAATCGGCAAAATCGCCTGAAATCTCCGATCGCGTCCCTGCTTGGCGGAACCGCCCGCCGAATCGCCCTCGACGATATACAACTCGCACAACACCGGATCACGCTCCGAGCAATCCGCCAATTTTCCGGGCAATCCGCCGCCGCTGAACGCGCCTTTGCGAATGGTATCGCGCGCTTTTCGCGCCGCTTCGCGCGCGCGCGCGCCGGTGAGCGCTTTGTCCACAATCTTTTTTGCCACCGAAGGCGTTTCCTCAAAAAATGTCGAAAGCCCCTCGTAAACTGCCGAATTCACAATGCCCTCGACTTCCGCGTTCACGAGTTTCACTTTTGTCTGCGCATTGAAACGCGGATTAGGCAACTTCACGCTTAACACGCAAATCATTCCCTCGCGCACGTCGTCGCCGGTGATTTTCGGGTCTTTATCTTTCAATAAATTATTCGCCGAGGCATATTGATTGATCGCGCGCGTGAGCGCCGAGCGAAATCCCGAAACATGCGTGCCGCCGTCCGGATTGGGAATCGTATTGGCAAAAGGTTGCAACTGTTCGTCGTAACCGTCGTGATACTGAATCACGCAATCCACAAAAATTTCGTCTTTTTGCCTGTTTACTGCTATCGGCTTGGGATGCACCAAGGTTTTTGCGCGCGTGATGTGTTTGACAAACTCCACAATGCCGTCTTTGTAAAAAAATCTCTCGGATTTATCTTTTTCGCGCTCGTCGGTGAGCACAATTTCAATTCCCGGATTCAAAAACGCCAACTCGCGCAATCTTTTTGCGAGAAGATCAAATTTGAATTCCGTTGTGATCGTAAAAATCTCCGAATCCGGTTTGAAAGAAATTTTGGTGCCGGTTTTTCGCGCTTTGCCGATGACTTCCAATTTCGACGCTGTCTTCCCGCGCTCAAATTCCATGTGATAAACTTTTCCATCGCGCGAAACTTCCACTTCAAACCACTCTGAGAGCGCGTTGACGCATTTGGCGCCCACACCGTGTAATCCGCCGGAATATTTGTACGCGCCTTGGCCGAATTTTCCGCCCGCGTGCAGGTTGGTCAAAACCAGCTCAACAGCGGGCATTTTCCACTTCGGATGCATATCCACGGGGATGCCTCGTCCGTCATCCTGAATGGTCACCGAACCGTCCACGTGCAGGATCACATCAATGCGCTGGCAAAACCCCGCCAAATGCTCGTCAATGGAATTGTCAAGTACTTCAAAGACACAATGATGCAATCCGCGTTCGTCCGGGTCTCCTATGTACATTCCGGGGCGTTTCCGAACAGCCTCCAACCCCTCTAATTTGTCAATTTTACTCGCGTCATAAGTGCCGAAAACTACCGTTCCGGCGCTACCTTTTTCTGAATCTGCCATATCCACGAAATTATCCCAAAAATCTCCCTCCCCCGCAACTAAATATACAGAAATTTTTGACTCACTTTTTACTCAAAAAATGATATTTTTATTCAGTAAAAAAGCTTGCAAATCCGCATTTGCTTAGGGATCGATTCTATGAAAATACGAAATAAGATATCGCCGAAAATAGCTTCGATCTTTACATTAACAGAATGTTGAAAAAAGTTTTTCTATTGAGTTTAACGATCGGAAGTCTTCTGGGGACCACCTTGGGAAACGAACATTTTTTGAGCGCTTTTGAAGCGTATAAAAGCGGCTCTTTCGATGAAGCGCTTCAAGCGATTGAAAACGATCTAAAGCAAACCCCAAAATCCGCCGCATCGCTTGAATTAAAAGGAAAAATTTTAACAGCTCAAAAACAATACCGGCAAGCCGAAGAAATTTTTAAAATAGCACTCGAGGCAGACCCTCAATTTTATTCCGTGCGATATTCTTTCGGCGATCTTGCATTCGCGCAAAGAAAATGGACCGAAGCATTGCATCATTATATCGCTTTTTATGACAAAACCAAAGACCTGCGCGACGCCTTGATCAAAATGATTTACTGCCAAATTGCGATCGGACAGTTCGCCGAAGCCAATCGCCTTGCAACCGGATTAGACCCATCCGACCGCGAACATCCCGGTTACTATTTTGCGCACGCGGCTATTGAACGCTCATCAGGACAGGACGCCAAAGCGCAAAATTTTCTCCAACAAGCTCAAACCCATTACGGCATTCCTCTTTATCAACAATACCTGCGCGATTACCTTTGGATTTTTAAACACGCAGACGTCGCTCCTACGAAAAAAGATTAAAAGGTATATAGAACAACCATAATAGTATGAAACCTCTGCAAAATTCGGAAATGCGCAAGCGGTCGCGGATTTTGGATGACTGGCAAGGAGCATGCGAGGCGCATATCTCTCGTGGATCTGTAACGAGCACGCAACATAGCCAGTCGCCAAAAGACGCACCGCATGCTTTTTCCGAATTTTGCAGAGGTTTCAATATGTTGATTTTAGGGATTGAGACATCGTGTGATGAGACATCCGTTGCGTTGGTGCGGGTGGGGGAGGGCGATGTGAAAATTGAGGATCAATTGATTGCGTCGCAGATCGAGACGCATCGTCCGTTTGGCGGCGTGGTGCCGGAGGTGGCCACGCGCCAGCATTTAAAGCATCTGAAAAATTTGACGGCGACGCTTTTAGAGAAAAATAAAATTTCCATCTACGACGTGGACGGTATCGGCGTCACACGCGGGCCGGGTTTGGCGCCGGCATTGTTAGTGGGATTGAGTTTTGGTAAAGCACTTGCGATGGCGGCGAAAAAACCGTGGGTGGGCGTGAATCATTTGGAGGGGCATATTTTTTCCGCGTTTTTGCCGCAAGGAAAAATGCCTCAAGAATCGCACGTGGCGCTGATTGTGAGCGGCGGGCATACATTGCTCATCCACGCTCAACCTTCTCAAGGATACAAAAAACTCGGCGGCACGCTCGACGACGCCGCCGGCGAGGCATTCGACAAAGTCGCCAAATTTCTAGGATTACCTTATCCCGGCGGGCCGCAAATTGAAAAACTTGCGCAGAATGGAAATCCGGAAAAATTTACTTTTCCGCGAGGTATGTTGCACAGCGGCGATTTTAATTTCAGTTTCAGCGGACTCAAAACCGCCGTTCGCATTTTTCTTTCCAAAAATCCAGACGTGCTCAAAGACGAACAAAAAAAAGCCGATGTTTGCGCTTCTTTCCAGCAAGCCGTTATCGACGTATTGGTCGAAAAAACTCGCGCGGCGTGCGAGGTTTTGCATCCCGCCGGCGTTAAATTATTTACCGTCAGCGGCGGAGTTTCGTGTAATCAAGCTTTGCGCGCCGCCATGAAAAAAATGGCGAAGGAAAAAAATCTCCAATACCTCATCGCTCCGCCCAATTTGAGCACCGACAACGCCGCCATGATCGCCACCGTCGCCGCTTCTTATTTATCTCAAAGCAAAACTTCTCCGTGGGATTTGGACATCGATCCGAATTTGAAGCTATAATATCTTGGCGTTGACTTGTTTCAGAACTTTCGCTTACCTATTTTTTCTGTGTTTAAGATACCTATTTTTAGCGAGAAGAGAAATCCAGTGGCGGAACGTTGCCAGACTGACGTCAATACCAAACTCCGGCTGAAATATCAGCCGTATTATCACGTCATTGAGCGCGCCGAAGGCGCCAATATTTGGATCGGCGGCAAAAAAATGATCATGATGTCGAGCAACGAGTACCTCGGCTTGAGCTCGCATCCCAAAGTCAAGGAATCGGTCAAAAAAGCGGTGGATAAATGGGGCACGAGTTCATGCGGTTCGCGTTTGGCAAACGGCACGCGCACGTATCATATCGAACTCGAAGAAGCGCTGGCAGAATTTGTCGGCAAGGAAGCATGCCACGTGCTTACCGCCGGTTACCTCGCGTGTATGGCGAGTCTGTCTTCAATTGCTCAACGCGACGACGCGCTCATTGTGGACAAAAGCATCCATTCTTCGCTCTGGGACGGCGTTCGCGTCAGCGCGGCGACGGTAGAACGTTTCACGCACGAAGATATGAATTCTCTCAAGGCCATTTTAGAGCAACTCGATTCCGGCCAACCGAAAATTATTGCCGTCGATGGCGTGTATTCGATGGAAGGACACATTGCTTCTCTCCCAAAAATCGTCGAACTTGCCAAACAATATCCTTCCTTCCTCGTGGTGGATGACGCCCATGGTTTCGGCGTGCTTGGCAAAGACGGGCGCGGAGTAGTGGATCATTTCGGTGTGACCAAAGAAGTAGATTTAATTGTCGGTACGTTTTCAAAATCACTCGTGAGCACCGGTGGATTCATCGCGGGCGATCGAGGTGTGATTGAATATCTTCGCAGTAGCGCGCGACAAATTATTTTCAGCGCGGCAATCACGCCCGCCGCATCCGCTGCGGCAATGGCGGCGCTCAAAATCATGCAGGAAGAACCTCAACACCGCGAGCGCGTTTGGGAAAATACTCGTTACATGCAAAATATTTTAAAAAATCTCGGACTCGATTATTGGAACAGCCCAACGCCGGCGATTCCAATTGTCATCGGCTCCAAAGAAAAATGTTATTACCTCTGGAAACATCTCTGGGAACACGGCTTTTTTACCGTCATGTCCATTTCACCCGGCGTGCCCGTGGGTAAAGACCTTATTCGTACCGCTGTTTCCGCTTACCATACCAAAGAACAACTCGACAAATTCGGCTCTGCTCTTGCTTCCGCCATCAAAAAAGTCGGTATCAAGACAAATAAAAATTAGTTTTTTGTATTGATTTTAAGGGTGTTGAAAAACCTCGTTGCTCATTCCCACTCAATGGTGGCAGGGGGTTTGGAAGAGATGTCATAGACGGTGCGGTTAACGCCTTTGACTTCGTTGATGATGCGGTTGGAAATTTTTCCGAGCAGATCGTGAGGAAGTTGCACCCAATCGGCGGTCATGCCGTCGACGCTTTCCACCGCGCGCACGGCGATGGTGTAATCATACGTGCGTTCGTCGCCCATCACGCCGACGCTTCGGCATGGAAGCAAAACTGCGAACGACTGCCAGACTTTGTAATACCAATCGGCTTTTTTCATTTCTTCGACGACCACGGCATCGGCTTCGCGCAGAATGCGCAATTTGTCTTCGGTGATTTCTCCCAAGCAACGCACCGCCAAACCCGGACCGGGAAATGGCTGACGCCACACGATTTCCTTGGGCATGCCGAGCGCGGCGCCGACTTGGCGCACTTCGTCTTTGAAGAGTTGGCGCAATGGCTCCACGAGCGACATCTTCATGCGCTTGGGCAAACCGCCGACGTTATGATGCGATTTGATGAGCGCCGCGGGATTGCCGTCGATGGGAACGCTCTCGATGACGTCTGGATACAACGTGCCTTGCGCGAGGAAACGAATTTTTTCTTTGCGGCTGATTTGCTTGGCGGTTCGCTCAAACACACGAATAAATTCATGTCCGATGACTTTACGTTTTTTCTCCGGATCGATGACGTTTTTAAGTTTTTGTAAAAAAGTTTTCGACGCATCAACCATAATGATGCGCATGCCGAGGTGTTTAGCGAAAACAGTTTTGACTTTTTTCGCTTCGTCGAGCCGCAAAAGCCCATTGTCCACAAAAATGCACGTCAGTTGCTTTCCAATCGCTTTGTGCAACAAAACAGCCGCGACGCTTGAATCCACTCCGCCGCTCAAACCCAGAATCACTTTTTCTTTCCCGACTTGCGCGCGAATGGTTTCAATCGCATGCGTGATGACCGATTTCGTATTCCACGAGTGATTGCATTTGCAAATGCGATGCACGAAATTGGCGACAATTTCCTTGCCGCGCGGCGTGTGCGCGACTTCCGGGTGAAATTGCAATCCGTAAATATTTCCTTTTTGAATCACGGCGTACGGAGAATTCGACGTCGATGCCACCGTGCGAAAACCTTTGGGAAGTTTAATGACTTTGTCGCCGTGGCTGTTCCAGATTTTGAGTTCGCGCGGAATTTTTTGAAAAAGCGGCGCAGATTTTTTCACTCGCAAAATGCCATGCCCGTACTCGCGTTGCGCGCTTCTGCCCACTCGCCCGCCGAGCCAACGCGCCATCAGTTGCATCCCGTAACAAATCCCCAAAACCGGAACCCCCAATTCAAAAATCTTCGGGTCTACTTGTGGCGCTTTCGGCGCATACACGCTCGCCGGCCCGCCGGAAAGAATAATTCCGTTTGGACGCAACGACGCGATGGCCTTTGCCGGCGTATGATACGGCAAAATTTCCGAATACACCGAACATTCGCGCACCCGCCGCGCAATCACCTGCGTGTATTGCGACCCAAAATCCAAAATAATAATCCTATCAGACATAATTTAAAAAGTTTTTAGACAGAATTAACAAAATTAAAAGAATTACTCCGTACCCCCTTTCCCTTTTTAACCACGGAAAACACTGATTTTTCACCCCGACTTTGTCGGGGCTAAATATCCGTGTCATCCTCGGTTCAATGGGCAAAAGAGAGCGAAGCTAATTTTCTTCATTCTGTTAATTCTGTCTAAAAATTTATTTATCTAAGAAATCTATCACATGCTTGCGCGGCGAGGCGGCCTTCGTTGATAGCCCAGACGACGAGGCTTTGCCCTCGACGCATGTCACCCGCGGCAAATACACCTTTAATATTAGTCGCGAATTTTCCGTATTCGGCTTTTGCGTTGGAACGTTCGTCGCGCTCGATCTTGAGCGAAGTCAGCGCCGCGTCCTCGGGTCCTAAAAATCCCATCGCCAACAAAACCAATTGCGCCGACAAAACTTTTTCCGTGCCCGGTATATCTTTGGGAACAAATCGCCCTTTTTCGTCTTTTGCCCATTCGACTTGCACGGTATGCACTTCTTTAAGAATACCGCTTGCGTCGCCGACAAATTTTTTTGCCGTGACACAATATTGCCGCGGGTCTTCGCCGAAAATTTCCGCGGCTTCTTCCTGTCCGTAATCGACGCGATAAATTTTGGGCCACTGCGGCCAGGGATTGTCGGGAGAACGCGCTTCGGGCGGTCTTGGCAAAATTTCCAGTTGCACGACGCTTTTGCATCCGTGGCGAATGGAAGTGCCCACACAATCGGTGCCGGTATCGCCGCCGCCGATGACAATCACATCTTTGCCTTTTGCGGAAATGTAATCCTTCTTTTCATCCAAAACGTGTTGCGTATTGGCTTTCAAAAACTCCATCGCAAAATGAACACCTTTGAGTTGCCGTCCTTCAATCGGCAAATCGCGCGGTTGAGTTGCCCCACAACACAACACCACGGCATTGAATTCCTTGAGCAATTTTTCCGCCGGATGATTCACGCCGATCTCAGTATTCGTGATAAATTTCACGCCTTCTTCCGCCATTAAATCCACACGGCGTTGAAAAACTTTTTGCTTATCCAACTTCATATTCGGAATGCCGTACATCAAGAGTCCGCCGATTCGATCCGCGCGCTCAAAAACCGTGACCTCGTGTCCCATGTGATTGAGTTGATCCGCACACGCAAGCCCCGCGGGACCCGAGCCTACAATCGCGACTTTTTTCCCGGTTCTTTTTTTTGGCGGATTGGGTTGCATCCAGCCTTCTTCCCACGCGCGATCGATAATCGTGCACTCAATTTCTTTAATCGTCACCGGCGGCTCGTGAATCCCTAAAACACACGAACCTTCGCACGGCGCCGGGCAAACGCGGCCGGTGAATTCCGGAAAATTATTTGTTCTTTGCAGGCGCATCCACGCTTCTTTCCATTGACCGCGATAAACCAAATCATTCCATTCAGGAATCAAATTGTGCAAAGGACAACCGCAAGCCATTCCCGCCAATAAAAAACCGCTGTGGCAATACGGCACGCCGCATTCCATGCATCGCGCGCCTTGCTTCTGCAATTCTTCATCTGGAAAATGACGATGAAATTCCTCCCAATCGCCGGTCCGTTCTTCCACGGATCGATCTTTCGGCAACGCCCTCTCAATCTCCATAAATCCTGTCGGCTTACCCATAAAGTTAAATTTTTAGACAGAATTAACAGAATGAAAAGAATTTTACTCCGTATCCCCTTATCCTTTTTACTTTTTAACCACAGCAAATAGGGCATCCATCTCCACGCCGCTCATTTAATACGAGCAGGTTCCCTACTGATAGAAGCCAAAGTCCTTTTTGTTAAACTTCCGCTGATCCCTTTCGTCAAAGCTTTCAATCGTTTCCCACCAGCATAAACAGTCAATCCTGCCGCCATAGGAAGAAATATGGTCGGTTCAGAAGCAAAATTTGGCTTCTGTGATGCCATGATCGGTTTAACTTTTGCCGCAACTTCAGATTGGGTTTGTGTTAACTGTTCCTTTTTGATTTGGTAAGCACTTTGAATATGTTCTCTATAAGCTTGAGCCAACGATTCATTGTGACTTGTTCCTGTTTCTATTTTATTTTGAGTAATTGCTATTTCGGAGTCATTTATTGATTTTGAACGAAAAAAATCATGTGGTTTCATTAATGATTTAAACAACCAATCGCAAATGTCTTTAGCGGTGTCAGTGAGATTATCCCATGCCTTCTTCAATCCGTCAGAATAGACCATGGAACCAAAATGCATTAAAAATAATGCGGCACATGGAAGACGCGTATAACGATTTACGGCAACTCCAACGCTAGCGCCCACAATTGCACCTGGGACAAAATTATGGACAGCGCCCAAAACAATATTCATAGGCATACTTATGGGCGCATTCAATATTTTTGCACCAAGACCATCAACTGCTACAATTCCTATTTCTCCCAGTGTTGCACTTATTAACGAAGCACCTACTCCACCAATTAATGCGAACCCTAGAACCGGATCGAAAAATTCTGATTGAGTCTCCGTTCTACTGCTAGCATAACCTCTTGTAGAATTTCTGGATGTAGGAGATACTGTTGACGAAGTCGAGTCTGAAACACCCGAAATCGTAATAGTGTTTATAATTTCCGCGCAACTACCGTCTGTATTGGGCGATGATGGATTGTGAAAAGGGGTGCTCGGAGTATAATTAGAAATTCTCCCACCCATCCTATCATGGTTTATATAACCATAATCCGATGGTAAATATTGATCTCTATTACTATAATAATCCCAATTAATTTTCCCGTCTCTCCGAGCTTGATCGTTTTGGTCATCTTCTGCCATAAATTCTCCTTCTCATTATAATCAATGTGACGTTCTACGTGTGACGTCTAGTGATTTTTTTGAAGTTTTTTTAGAGCTATTTACAAGAGCTTGAGAGGTATCGCATTTTACAAGTAGCAAATGAGGCAAAAAGGACGAAATAATTTTGTTCATTCTGTCTAAAAATTCTCTTGCGCGCTACAGGGTTCGAACCTGTGACCTTCCGCGTGTGAAGCGGACGCTCTACCACTAAGCTAAGCGCGCTGGCATAGTCAGCTTCCTGCTGACGACTTATCGCCGTCGCTGAAAAAGACCCTAGCAAGAAGAGGCAATCTTAGCGTGGCAAGTGATATTGGCAATGGAATTTCGAGAAAATCCCAAATCCCAAACAAATCTCAAAACTTCAAATCCCAATCTCAAAACGCACTGTTTCCCTCTCAGATATCGATGTTGGCGCTTCTCATGAGACCATGAACGGGGAAAAGGGCGGGGTTTTTCTATTTTTAAATTTTTCAAGAATTTTGGATTTTGTTTGGGATTTGGGATTTTGAATAATTAACAATGTTTCAAAATTTATGTGTCAGGATACTAGAAATGATACTATTCCCTGTTTCCCATGTTCGCTATAACACTCGTCCGGCGAGTTGTTTGAAGGCTTGCATCATGGGGGGGGCGAGGACGACGATGAAGATGCAGGGAAGGATGAAAAGCACCAGCGGGATCATGATTTTGACGGGAGCTTGTGCGGCGAGAGTTTCGGCGCGTTGGCGGCGTTTGACGCGCATGGCTTCGGTTTGAATTTTAATCACTTCCACCAGACTGCCGCCGAGTTTGCTGATGTAATTGACGGCGGTGATGAACGATTGCAAATCCTCTACGCCGGAGCGTTCGCCTAAATTATTCAGCGCGTCGTAACGCGAAATGCCGAGATTGATTTCATGAAGCGCGCGTTTGAGTTCGTCGCTCAAAGGCCCGACGGTGCGTTGCGCGACTACCGACATTGCGCCGTCGAACGCCATGCCGGCTTCCACGCTGATGCTGATCAGATCAAAGGTGAACGGAAGAGCTTTTTGAATTTCATGCTTACGTTTTTTTGCGCGGCTGGCGACAATGCCGATGGGTAAACGAAATCCAAGAATCGCGGAAATTGTGCACGCAGAAATTAAATGCCACATTTTAATTTTGTGTTGTGCCACGCTGGGCATGAAAAGAATAAAAACAAGAATCGTTAAACCAATCATCAGCATCCACGAAATCGTCGTCAGCTGAACTCCGGTGACTTTGTCGGAAAGTCCCGCTTGAGTGATGGATTTTTGGCATGATGTCACCATGCCGCTGGGCATGAATTTACTGGTGCGCTTCGACCATCTCGTCGCCAGAGGCAAAATGGCTCGCTCAAGCAAACTCTTGCGCATTTTTTCTTCGTCGCGCACGCCACCGGTCGGTGTTAACGCGCTTTCGACAGCTTTCAAGCGCGATGCCAAGCTGACTTGTTGAGGTTTGAGAAGTTGCTGAAACGCCAACACAATCAGAGTGAAGGTCACCAACACACAAATGGCTAGCACAGCAATCATATTTCAATCGACACAATCTTTTTAATCGCCAGCGCGCCGATGCATTGCATGACCAATGCAATGCCGATGCAAACTTTTCCGGCAAAACTCTGCACAAAATCTTTCATCATTTGCGGCATCAATGTCGCAATGATTCCGCCGATCACAAACGGAATCAGCGCTACAATCGCGCCCGAAAGTTTGCCTTGCGTGGTCAGCGTATTGATTTGACCCTGAATACGAATACGCTCTCGGATCGTCGCGGCGGTTGTTTCAAAAATGGTCGCCAAATTACCGCCGACTTTGCGTTGAATCGTATAGGCGGCGACGACGATTTTTAAATCCTCGCTCGGCACGCGCGTGAGCATGTTATCCATCGAAGCTTCCACCGGCATGCCCAAGTTCACCTCTTTAAGAATTTGTTTGAATTCCGAAGCGATTGGATCCGGAGATTCCGAAGAAGCCACGTCGGCGCCCTGCATGAAGGTTTGTCCAGCGCGCAGGGAATTCACCACCAAAATCAAAAACGGAGCCAGCTGATCGCTAAATCGCCTCACGCGGCGCTTGGTGAGAAAATTCATCACAGGAATATGAATCACCATCAAAGGTAAAGCCGCCAATAATCCGAAAATAATATTTTTCGTAAGCACCATCACCAGAGCCGCTCCGACAACGATCATAAAAACCCGCATGATTAAAAATTCAGAAACTCTCAGCGGAATATCCGCTTGCGCGAGGCGTTGCTCCAGTCTCGTCAAATACGCTTCTCCTGTGAGAGGCTTGAGATCGACTTTGGCAAAAAGAGATTCTTTTGGGGAAGTCCCCCCATGCATGCCGACCAATTCTTTTTTAAGTTCATCCGGGAGCTTCGAAAGTTTTTCCACGCGCGCGCTGACCGATGGCGTTTTGTCTCCGCTCCCTATAAGCGCTTGCCCTAGCATCATCGCAATCACCACAAACGTGAATCCCACGCACGCAACAATTCCAATCATCAACGGATCAAATCCCATAGCTACACTCAATTTTCTTCACTCCTCTTCTTGCGTCAAGCAATCCTTCTATCGAGTTCTCTATAACTGTTTTCCCAGTGGATTACTTTTCCTTCATGCGATGCGAAGCATCGCTTGTAGGCGCAGGACGGTAGTCCTGCTAGGGCACCTCCACGCGGGTGGAAAAGATTTCGATGGGGATATTTTCGCCGTGGGCGCGCAATTTATCGATGCATTTGGGCACGATGCCGCATCCGCGAAAAACGCCTTTGACTTTGCCCTCCGGCGTCACGCCTGTTTGCTCGAAAATAAATAAATCCTGCAGTGTGATGACCGTGCCTTCCATGCCTTGCACTTCGGTAATGTGCGTGACGCGGCGCGAGCCGTCCTGCAAGCGCGCGATCTGCACAAAAATATGAATCGCGCTCGAAATTTGCTCGCGGATTGCTTTTTCCGGCAAATCCATTCCCGCCATCAGCACGAGCGTGGAGATACGCGCTAGAGCATCGCGCGGGGTATTGGCGTGAGTGGTGGTGAGCGAACCGTCGTGGCCTGTGTTCATCGCTTGGATCATGTCGAGAGCTTCGCCGCCGCGACACTCGCCGATCACAATGCGATCCGGCCGCATACGCAGGGAACTTTTTACCAAATCGCGAATCGCCACTTCGCCTTTGCCTTCGATATTCGCAGGTTTGGCTTCGAGCCGCACGACGTGATCCTGTTGCAATTTTAATTCCGCCGCGTCTTCAATCGTAATAATGCGCTCGTCGTCCGGAATGTATGAGGAAAGCGCGTTGAGCATCGTCGTTTTTCCGGAACCCGTGCCGCCGGAAATCACGATATTCAGCGTGCCGCGCACGCACGATTGCAAAAACATCGCCATGCCGTTGGAGAGCGCTTTGAAATCAATCAACTTTTCCATCGTCAGTTTGTTCTTCGAAAATTTTCGAATGGTAATCGTTGGGCCATCGAGCGCGCACGGAGGAATCACCACGTTCACGCGCGAGCCGTCCGGCAATCGCGCGTCGCAAATCGGACTCGATTCATCCACGCGCCGCCCGAGAGGCGAAAGAATTTTGTCAATCACGCGTCGCGCGCTGACATCGTCCACAAATCGTATGCTCGAAAGCGTGATTTTCCCTTTTTGCTCGACATAAATTTTGTGCGGGCCATTCACCATGATTTCAGTCACGGTTTCGTCATTGAGCAGTTCCTGCAACGGACCAAAACCGATCATTTCATTGACGATGTCGGTCATCAATTTGTCGCGAAGATGTTTCCCAATCGGAATTTTTTCCGCCTGCAATTTTTCATCGATCAATTGTTCGATGAGTTGCTTCAGTTGCGTCTCATTGCCGCCTTGGAGTAAATTCGGAGGAATTTTTTGAATCAAATACGGCAAAAGCTGTTTCTTAAATTGCAAAATAAATTCCATCGCCGGATCGGCTACAGTCGCCGAAGTCTCCGCGGCGGGCGAAGAGGCCGTCGCTTTTGGGGCAGTAGGAGAAGGCGGACGAATTGGGGCTATCGGAGGGCGATTCATTCCCGGAGGGCGCGCCAGCGTCGGTCGTGGCGGCACAGGATTGGTTGGAGGTGTTCCCGGTTGCATAAAATAATTCTAATTTATTTCTTCTTTTTCGGCAATCCCCAAAGATTATTTAACCTTTTTATCAACACGCAAACGACAAATGCGCTGGCCGACAAAAGAATAATCGTCGCGCCGGAAGCAATGTTAAAAATATACGAAAGCCATAATCCGCTCAGAGTAAATACACCGCCCAGCGCAATGGCGACCAGCATCATTTTAAAAAGATTTTGCGTGAATTGCTTCGCGATCGCGGCAGGGATCGTCAAAAGCGCAATCACTAGAATAATTCCCACCACGCGCACCAAAATCACCGTCGTCACTGCAATCAACGCAAGAAGCAAAAGATACAACGCCGTCGTGCGCACCCCAGCGACTTGCGCATACTCTTCGTCAAAAGAAATCGCCAAAAGTTCTTTGTAAAAAAGATAAACAATGCCGATAATCACCGCATCCAGAATCAGCATCGCGTAAATATCCATGCGCGATACCGTCAGAATATTTCCAAAAAGATAACTGAACAAATCCGGCGCATACCCCGGCGCCAACCCGATAAAAATCACTCCCATCGCCATTCCCGCCGCCCAAAAAATACCAATCGCCGTGTCCTCCGGCACTTTCGTTTTTTTGCTGATGATTCCAATGCCTAATGCCGACAATAACGTAAACGGCAATAAACATACCAATGGATTCACTCCTAAAAAATATCCCAGCCCAATTCCCCCAAATGCCGCATGCGCAATCCCTCCGCTAATATATCCAATTTTTTTCACCACCACATACGTCCCCACAATTCCACACGCCACACTCGCCAGCACAGCCGCCAACAGCGCATTTTGCATAAACTCAAATCTCATTATCTCCATCATAAAATTTTAATAACTTGAGGGCTTTGCCCTCAAACTCCCACTTAAGGGCTACCGCCCTTAAGAAACCCTTCATGTGTGCGTTTGTTGTTAGCGCGCTTCGCGCGCAACAAACGCACACAAGTAGGATTCTCAAGGACAGTAGTCCTTGAGCGGAGGTTTGGAGGCAGAGCCTCCAATTTATCAAAAATTTTCATGAGTGGTGATGCAATACGCGATGGGGGGTGCCGTGGGCGATGAGATCGATGGGGCAATGATAGACGGCTTCGAGGGTTTCGGGCGAAACTTCTTTGGAATGGTGATAAAAGAGCGTGCGGTTGAGGCAGGCGATTTTATCGACGTGGGCGCTGACGGCGCCGATGTCGTGCGTAACGAGCACGATGGTAATTTTCTTTTTAAGTTCACCGAGAATGTCGTAGAGATCGGTTTTTTTTTCAGGATCGACGTTGGCGGTGGGTTCGTCGAGCAAAAGCAATTGCGGCTCGCCTGCCAACGCGCGCGCGATGAAAACGCGTTGTCGTTCGCCGCCGGATAATTTACCGATTTGGCGTTCTTTGAAAGAAAGCATATCGACCATTTTGAGAGCTTTTTTGGCCGCATCGAAGTCTTCTTTGTTAAATCGTTGAAACATTTTGCGCCGCGAAAGTCGTCCCATCATCACTACATCCCAAACGCTGATAGGAAATTCTTTGTCGAAAAAATTAATTTGCGGAACATAACCGATGTGCCGCCGCGTTTTTTGAGGAACATCGTTCAAGACTTTGACTTTTCCGCGAAAAGGCGTCACCAAACCCAGCATCACGCGCAACAACGTCGTTTTGCCTCCACCGTTGGGTCCGATAATGCCGAGAAAATCGTGCTCTTCAATCGAAAGCGAATTGTCTTTCAGCACAATTTCGCTGTCGAACTTTACTGTCACATTTTTAAGAACAACAATTTCTTTCATTGTGTGTTTTCCGCGAAAGCGTCCGCGGCTTGTCGCAGATTTTGAATGTAATTCTTCGACAGATTATCAATCAAAAGCACTTTACCATGAATTTCTTGAGAAACAACCTCCGCGCTCTTGCGGCTGAATTGCGGTGCGGCAAAAATCACGCGCACATTTTGTTTTTTTGCCGATTGAATCAAACGCGCGAGCTGTTGCGGCGCTGGGTCCTTGCCTTGTTGTTCGATGGCAATCTGCGTCAAACCAAACTCTTTGGCAAAATATCCCCAACTCGGATGAAAAATAAAAAATGAACGTTGCTGAACGCCGCCCAACTTTTGCTCAATTTCGTTTTTCAGCGCGGTGAGTTCTCCAATCAACGCATCGGCATTTTGAGTATAAAAATCTTTATTCGCGGAATCCACCTCTGCGAGCGCGCCGCAAATATTTTTTGTCATGATGATCGCGTTTTGAATCGACATCCAAATATGCGGGTCTTTCGCGCCGTGATGATGATGTGCGCCAGGGGTCATGGTTTCAGATTCACAGTTTCTGTGAAGGTGAAAACTTGACCCCGTTCTCTTTTCTGCCTCTTCTTCCATCTCGATCCATTCAACGCCGCGCGAGGCGTCGCAGATTTTCATTTTTTTATTCAGCGAAATGACTTTATCCATCCACGCCAATTCAAACTCAATGCCGGAGCCGACTTTGACAAATAAATCCGCCTTGCTAACTTGCGCGAGTTGTTGCGGTGTCGGTTCGTAGGTGTGCGGACTGCCGCCGGGCGGAATCATCACCATGACTTCCACTTTTTCTTTCCCCACTTGCTCAATCAAAAACGCCACCGGCGCAATAGAAGCGCCCACAAAAATTTTTGCGTGAGAAAAAATCGTTCCGGACCATCCAATGATTAAAAGGCATGCGATTTTTTTAAGCCATCCATTTAACATAAGATTATCATAGACTATTTTTACTGAAAGCTAATCTTTTTTATCATGCAATCATGTCGGATGGATGCTTTTATCTTCTGACGCGAGAATACCCCATAGTTTGCTACGGGGATGAATCGCGCAGAAAAAATGCAATATACACGATAGAGATAGATTGCCACTCCGTGCGACCGAGTCGCGACGGGTTGTGGCTATCGCCCCTCCACTATGCAGTGTGTTGCTCTGCAAATTTTTTATATTCGCTGTCGCGAAAGGCGTTGCAATAAAAGAGCGAAAGCGGAGATTGCCACGTCGCTTCGCTCCTCGCAATAAACCATCTTGCCGACGCAAGATGGTTTAGCTTTCGCTTTTCATCTTCTGACGCAAGAATATTCTATAGATGCAAGATGGATTCGTTTTTCTCATTCGTAAAGACATGACAAAGTCTGAACTTTGCGCATGCACAGCTTTTTCAACACCCTTCCAGCAAACCTTGAAGTTCGTCCCACGTGAGCGAGTGGATGAAGGATTCTTCGCTGATAATCGTGCTGGAGATGAGGTGTTTTTTTCTTTGTTGAAGTTGGACGATTTTTTCTTCGACGGTGCCGCGCGCGATGAGTTTGTACGAGGTGACCACGCGCAATTGCCCCATGCGGTGCGCGCGCGAAGTGGCTTGATCTTCGACGGCGGGATTCCACCACGGATCGAAATGAATGACCGTATCCGCGCCGGTGAGATTGAGTCCTGTGCCGCCGGCTTTGAGACTGATGAGGAAAACAGGAATATCGGCATTATTCTGAAAACGATCGACGACTGCCTGGCGTTCCTGCGTGGAGCCATCCATATAACAATACGCGATTTCATTTTTCTGAATTTGCGCTTCGATGAGTTTGAGCAAGCTCACAAATTGGCTGAACACCAGCACGCGATGTCCGCCGTCGATGGCTTCGTCGAGAAGTTCGAGGAAATAATTCATTTTTGCGGAAGGCTCGACCCATTCTTTGTGATCGAGTCCCGGCAATAAATCCAAATGACAGCATACTTGGCGCAAACGCGTGAGCGCGGTGAGAATCGCGAGTTTGCTCTTGCCGTTTTTCTCTTTGGCGGAAGCGTGTTCAAAAACTTCGCGGCGGCTTTGTTCGAGAATATTTTGATAAACGGTTTTTTGATCGTCGGTGAGATCGCACAGCGTCAATTGTTCGAGTTTAGCTGGAAGTTCTTTGACCACTTCTTCCTTGGTACGGCGCAACACAAAGGGACGGATGCGTTGTTGCAAACGCGCGAGCGCTTTATCGTCGTTGGATTTTGAAATCGGGATCTCATAACGATCGCGAAATTCGGAAGCGGGACCAAGATAACCCGGCATGAGAAAATCGAGAATCGACCATAGATCGAACAAAGAATTTTCCATCGGCGTGCCAGTGAGCACGAGACGATTTTTCGCGTTGAGCGCTTTGGCGCATTGGGCGTTTTGGCTGGCGCGGTTTTTGATGTTCTGCGCTTCGTCGAGAATAACGGTATCGAATTCAAACGTTTGCAATTCGGCGACGTCGCGTCGCAGGAGCGGATAGGAAGTGATGATGAGATCAAATTTGGGAATTTGAGAAAACAATGTGTGGCGTCCCGCGCCGTGAAGCGCAAGGACGGTGAGTTCGGGCGTGAAGCGCGCGGCTTCGGCAATCCAGTTTTGCACCAAACTCGTGGGGCCGACCACAAGCGAAGGCGCAGAGCTCAGTTGATTGCGTTTGCGGTAATCGAGCCACGCGAGCGCTTCAATGGTTTTGCCCAAGCCCATTTCGTCGGCGAGAATGCCGGCAAAATTATTATTCGTCAGATAATGCAACCAATTGACGCCGACTTTTTGATAAGGACGTAAAGTGGTAGCTATATTGTCATTAAGTATCAAATCTTCGTAATTCTGAAGTTGCGCCGCAGGTTGCCAATTGGAACGCGGGGAAATATTCCAGTCGCCTATTTGCAAGACACCATGCAAATAATTTCCGAAACGTTTATGAATCCGCCAGCCGGAATCTTTATCAGCCTCCACTTGGCAATCATAAAGCGTCTCGTTGAATTGCTGAATGGAATCCGTAGGCAAAAACACAATGCGTCCATTTTCGAGCCGCCGATGACTTGCGCCAGTTTGCAAAAGTTGATGGACCTCAGCGCGAGTGATCAAAACATCGCCTTGAGGACTGTTGAAGGAAATATCCATCGATAGCCATTCTTCGCCGGAAGATTGAATGGTGATTTCCGGGCGGACGAGGTCGCATTTTTCCAAAAACGAATCCATGCGCGGTGTGAAAATCACTTCCCATTGTTTTTTCCAGCGAGGCAAAACATTCGCAAAGAACGCGCCGACTTTATTTTCCGAAGCCAGCGTATATAAATCCGTGTTGCGTTGGCCGGGCTGGAAGCCCGCGGCCATGATATCGCGCTGAGCGGAAATTTCCGTATCATCATCGCGAACAAAATAAATGAGCGGATTTTCGGCGTCTGGATTCCAGATGTTGTTAAAATTCTTTTTCTTTTCGGCAAATCCGGACAGTTGATGCGTGGATGTATTATAAATAGCTTCTACTTTGCAACTCAACCCTGCCAGAGAGCCGTCGATCTCGACGCGAATGCGCGGCGTCAATTTTTTAAATTCAAGTTGTTGGCAACGCTCATTGAGCGTTACTTTGATATGGCGTTCGAGTTGCGGCAATTCATTTTGGAAGAAATGACCGACGGCGTTGCGCGGCAGAACAACGTCTTGCTGGCGCAAAATGCGGTAAGACGCGGGCAATTTGCCTAAAAATTCCAATTTATTTTCATGCCAACGCCACGCGCTGTCGGGCGCAAAAAGATAATCGCCTTCGGATTGTTTTTTTTGTTCGAGATGAAGGCGCATGTCACCGTTATCGATCACTTCGATTAAAATTTCCGAGGGCGCTTCCGCCGGCAAAAAGGCAACGGCGGATTTTTTTCCAAGCGAAACATGTTCATGCCGAATCAATCGCTCAAAAAATTCTGTGAATTTTTCTTGCTCGAGCAAATAAATTCCGGGAACTTCGCCTGCAAACAAACGCTCCACAAAACGAAGGATGCGCCGATCGGCTTCGTAAACAGAATAGGTCGCATCGCGCGAAACGGCATCGAGGGGAACCGGCGCGGCGCCATCGATGGAGGCTTCTAAAATCACGCGAATTTTATTTTGTTTCCACGCCAGAGGAAAATCCAATGGCAATAAAACATGCAGTTGAAGAAACGCGCTCCCCGCAGGCGCATTGGCGGCGGTGTAATATTTTAATTTGCTAATCTTCTGTGTTTCGGCAAGAGACGGAGCTTGCGTGGGATTCTGGGCGGATTCATTCGCGTTATGAGGCGTTCCGTTTTGTTCTTGAAGCGCTTTGAGCGCGACGGCGATGACGTGCGGACACACTGTTCCGTACTCGCGCGCTTGGCGGCAACTGCATAAATTTTCCACATCCGAAAGACGCGACCCGACTTTGAGTCGCGCGTTGACCGTGCTGGTCCCCGAAAGCACAACTCCGCTCAAGAGAGGGGGTTCGAACGCCCATTGAAGCACTTTTCCGCTCTCCAGAAGAATTTTTCCTTCCTGAAGAACTCGCCAACCTCCGATTTCGAGAAGGAACTCCTTGCTTAAATTAGGCACGACTGCTGGTGAGTTAGTTGGCGTCACAATAAACAACCGATTATAAAATTCGGCGTAGCCATCATGGATTCAAAAAATCTTTCCGTCAAGAATTGGATGAAAAATTTATAAAAAAATTATTATAGAATTTTACGTGGAATTACTTTTCTAAAGGTTTTTCTTGCGGCGTGGATTCCTTCGGTGTTGGAGATAAAGCCTCTTCTTGTTTGAGAATAATTTCCATCTCTCGTTTGATGATTTGTTCCTCGGTGGTTAATTCCGTTGAGACATCTTGTGATGTTTCTCTGCCGTCTTCCGGATCGGAGACTTTATCTGTCTCATCCGGAGGACGCACTTCCACTTCGAGATCCGATTTTGTGTTATCTGCTTCGCGCAACTGAACGGCCGGAGAAAGAAATTCTTTTTCTTCTTCTGTCGGCGACTTCGGAGAAATTACGGGCTCTTCAGGATGCTCATTCATGATTTCCATGTATTTTTTGAGTCCGGCGGCGATTTTCTCCGCCAAAAATTGACGATATTCCTGCGTCTTTATAATAGCAATATCCTCGGAACTGGAGAGAAATCCTCCTTCTACAAGCACCGCAGGCGTTCGAGATTGACGCAACACCACAAAGCGCGCGCGTTTCAACCCTCGGTCGCCCTCGTCGGGATGCAATTGCGTGACTTGTTGATGAATCAAAGCCGCCAATAAAGTATTGGCTTCATCATGCTTGTTGCCTTTTTCAACGCGCGATTTTTTTGTCAACCCCAACTTGGAATCGCCGGTGGAAGCGGCTTTATGCGGCGAAAGACAATACGTTTCGATGCCGCGCGAAGTTCTCCTTCCTTCATTATAATGTATGCTCACAAAAACATACGCGGGATATCTTTCTGTGAAACGCGCGCGCGCTTCGAGCGAAAGATATTTGTCGCTGTCGCGCGTCATGACGCACGGAATGCCTTCTTTTCGCAAAATTTCTCTCAACAAGCGCGCGGTATCGAGATTGAGATTTTTTTCCAGCAACCCATTGCGCGCGCGCGCGCCGTCGTTGGAGCCGCCGTGTCCGGCATCGATAATCACTCCCAACGCCGGTTTTTTAGGAACAATGGATTCCGGCTTGAGCACCGGCAAAAGCAATTTTTTCAAATCCATCTGGGAAATCAAATACTTGCCGTCGTCGCGGCAAATCAAAGGCAATGTCATCCAATATAAAATTTCATTGATGCGGCATTCTCGACTGTGCACGCCGAAAGCCACCGTCCCCAGAGAACCCTTGAACCTCAAACTTTTCTTCTCCGCTTCGTCTTGCGCCGTCAATTGAAAATATTTGCAAAAAGAATCCAAGGTTACATAAGCAACACCTTTCCACTCCACTTCTTCAAAATCAGCGGCGCGCGCCATCCACGGAAGGATGAAAAAAAATCCGATGAGAAAAATTTTTTTCATTTCTATGTTTTGAGGCGACAACGAAGATTGTCGATCAATCGCGTTTTTCCAATTCGAACCGCCGCGCAAAGAAATCCGTTGGCGCACGTCACATAATCCATTTTCCATCCGCGATGTTGTCTCAGCAATGCGCGCGCTTTTTGTTCCACTTGCTGAATTGTTTTCCCCTCGGAAACCGCTTCTTTTAATGCGCGCGGAAAATTCAAAGCTTGTTGATATTCCTCCGGCGAAAGATATTGATTGCGCGAACTCAATGCCAAACCATTTTTGTCTCGAAGAATCGGCGCGCGAATGATTTTGACGGGCAAAAATAAATCGCGCGTCATGCGCTCAATAACTTCGCATTGTTGCGCGTCTTTTTGTCCAAAAACGGCAATGTCCGGCTGGACAATATTAAAAAGCTTACAAACCACCGTCGCTACGCCGCAAAAATGTCCCGGACGAAACGCTCCGCAACGTCCTTGCGAACGCGATGTTTCCTCGACAACCGTGGAAGCATCCGCGTGATAAAGATTTTTCGGAGCGAAAACAATATCGACTTCCTCTCGACGGCAAAGCGCGCAATCTTTTTTCAAAGGTCGGGGATAACGCGAAAAATCTTCTTTGGGTCCGAATTGCGTCGGGTTCACATAAATGCTCACAACAACGATATCCGCCAACGCGCGCGCGCGGCGCACGAGGCTCAGGTGTCCCTCGTGCAATGCGCCCATTGTCGGCACAAAAGCAATCGTTTTTTCGCGACGTTTGAGAAGCAAAGCTTGGCGTTGCATTTGAGCGGGCGACGTAATAATCTTCATATTCTTAAAAAGAATAAATTACATGTCTCAAAGCTATATTCAAAACTTATTCGCGGAAAGAATCGGCGGCAATCGTTACGGATTGGATACTGCGATTTATAAATTCGAAAAAATCAAACGCGCTAAACGCGCGGCAAAACAAGCGCATCCTGAGATGGAACTTTTTGATCTCGGCGTAGGCGAGCCGGACGAAATGGCCTTTCAGGAAGTCGTGCAAGTGCTCTGCGCCGAAGCGAAAAAACCGGAAAATCGCGGTTATCCCGATAATGGCGGACCAATTCTCAAGGAAGCCGCGGCGTGTTACATGGAAAAAATTTGCGGCGTCAAAATCAATCCAGAAACACAGGTGATTCATGCGATCGGCTCCAAAGGGGCGTTGAGTATTTTGCCTTCAGCATTTATCAATCCGGGCGATGTGGCGCTCATGACTACGCCGGGTTATCCGATTTTTGGCACACATACAAAATACCTCGGCGGCGCAGTGCACAATCTCCCTCTTCTGGCAGAAAACAGTTATTTGCCGGATTTGAAAAATATTCCCTCGGATATTTTGCAAAAAGCAAAAGTTTTGGTGATCAATTATCCCAATAATCCCACCGGCGCTTCGGCCACGCCGGAATTTTTCGCGGAAGTTGTGGAATTTGCGAAAAAAAATAATTTGATCGTGATTCACGACGCCGCGTACGCCGCGTTGGTTTTCGAAGGCAACCCCCTGAGCTTTTTGGCGACACCCGGCGCGATGGATGTGGGTATCGAATTACATTCCGCGAGTAAGGCGTTTAATATGACCGGCTGGCGATGTGGCTTTGTCGTCGGCAATGAACTGATTGTGAAAGCTTATGGCGATGTGAAAGACAACACGGATTCCGGACAATTTCTCGCGATTCAAAATGCCGTCGCTTACGCGCTGGATCATCCGGAAATCACGCAAAAAATCGCCGAAAAATATTCGCGGCGCATGGATTTACTTGTGCCGGTTTTGCGCGATCTCGGTTTCAACGCTAAAAAACCGAAAGGCTCTTTCTTCTTGTATGTGAAATGCCCAAAATCCGCGGAAGGCGACGGTAAAAAATTCGATTTTGCAACCGCCGAAGATTTTTCGCAGTGGCTCATCCGCGAAAATTTCATCTCCACCGTTCCTTGGGACGACGCCGGCGCGCACATCCGCTGGTCGGTCACCTTCGCCGCCCAAGACAAAGCGGAAGAAAAACGAGTTATCAGCGCCATTAAAGAAAGATTAAGTCAATTTCAGTATGAATTTTAGTGAACCCAACGCGATTGATAAAATCACCACAGGCTTATTGTGTTTATTGCCGTTAATATTTGGACTCAGTCTCTATTGGTGTTTCCAACTCAATCGTCGCCTAAGGCAAAAGCATCCTGCGTACCTACCTTATCGCTTTGGTTATTTTTTGGGATGGAATAGCACGTTTATGGGATTAGTTCTCTTACTCATCCTCATACTCAACTTTCAAGTTCTGATTCAAATGGAAATGACCTGCCCCCGTTTAGTGTACCAAGTTTAGAGAGAGTGTAACTGGGTTGGTTGTTAATGTTTGTTGTTTTTGCTCTCCCCGAGGGGAGAGCAAAGCCGCGAACTCGGCTGGGGTTTTGCCGTCC
>JBMONL010000006.1:0-166225 GCA_049324635.1 Verrucomicrobiota bacterium
CCCACAAGCAATGCTTCGCATTGCAAGAGGGATTGCCAACTTCTAAAAGAAGTTGGACATTCCTTCATGCGATACGAAGTATCGCTTTGGGTGCAGGGTTGGTGACCCTGCTGGGAGTTTGAGGGCGGAGTCCTCAAGTCTATTATGATCAATTTGACGAAATTATATTGTGGGGTGAAGCAACCGGCGGATGGGTTGAGGTACGGGGATGGGAAAGATGCGCCGAGGTCGGCGGCGGAGCGCAAGCCGGTGGTGGTCTGGAACATCACGCGGCAATGTAATTTGAAATGTATTCACTGTTATTCGGATTCGGAGGCGCGGAAGTATCCGGGAGAATTGACGTGGGAGGAAATTCAGAATGTTTTGCGCGATTTGGCGCAATTTGGAATTCCGCATTTGTTGCTTTCGGGAGGCGAACCGCTCATGCATCCGCGTTTTTGGGATATTGCGACGTTGGCGAAAAAATTAAATTTGCGTCTTACGCTTTCTACTAATGGCACGTTGATCGATCGCGCGATAGCGGAAAAAATCAAATCGACCGGATTTGGTTATGTGGGAATTTCGCTGGATGGAATTGGCGAAACGCATGATCGATTTCGCAAAACTCAGGGCGCTTTTGAACGCGCGGTGCGAGCGTTTGAACACTGCAAAACTGTCGAGCAAAAAGTGGGATTGCGGCTTACGTTATCACGGCACACTGTTGATGACCTTGACCGGATTTTGGATTTTGTGGAAAAAATGGATATCGAGCGCGTGTGTTTTTATCATCTGAAACCAAGCGGACGCGGAGTTGCTCTGGAATTATTGAAACAGGAGGAAACACTCGACGCGCTGGAGCAAATTCTCGCACGCACGGTAAAATGGGTGAAGCAAGGAACACCGCGCGAAGTGCTCACCGTTGCCCGCCCCGCCGACAGCGAATGGTTAATTCAAAAAATGCGCGCGGAAAATCATCCGAATCTCGAACGAGCGTTGGAATGGTTGCGCTGGAATGGCGGTGCGGTTAATGGACCGGGCGTAGGCATCGGCAATATTGATTCGCAAGGCAATGTCCATCCCGATCAATTTTCGCAAGATCAAACGTTTGGTAACATTAAAGAAAAAACATTTAGTGAAATCTGGACTCCCATGAACAAATTTATGACATCTCTTTAACCGTAATGCTTCGTTGTTCATTTTGCATAATCGCAAAATGAATGGTCACGGCATGCCCTGACCATTCAGCAAAATGCTCCGGCCATTCGACAACCGTGATCGCGTGGGAGTTTCCTTGAAAGAAATCGAGCGCAGACCAATCGGTTTTTTCTCCCAAACGATATAAATCCCAGTGATAAATGAGGTATTTTCCGCCGCGATATTCATGCATGAGCGTAAATGTGGGACTGGTCACTTCATCCGAACTTCCCAATCCCAAAACCAAGCCTTTGACCCATTCAGTTTTGCCGGCGCCTAAATCGCCCCGTAGAAGCAACAGCGTTCCCGGCGCAAGCGTCTGCGCAAATTGAAACGCATGCGATCGAGTATCCGCCGGTGTGGAACAAATTGTCGCGGTCATACGCTTAGCCTCGACTCAAAAGAAGAATATAAATCGAAGAAATGACATTAAAAACCGCATGCAACGCGATAGGATAACCGAGACTGCCGTAACGTTCGTATGTCCATCCCAAAATAACGCCGAAAAACATCAACGGGAAAAACGTCGGAAGATGCGCGTGCATGCCGGCAAAAAGAAGCGAACTGAACATCAAAGCCATCCATTGTCCCCACTTGGCTTTGAAAAAAGGGTACAAAAATCCGCGAAAAATAATTTCTTCCCACAACGGCGCCAACACCAAGGCTTCCAAAAAGAATAAAACTTCTTTGCCTTCTCTGCGCGCTTTTAAAAGTTCGTCGACCGCCGGTTGCGACGTGAGCGGAATATCAAAATACAGCAACGCCAAACGATACAATACCGAAGCCACATAAATCGGTACAAGCATCACAAAAAAAACTTTTATGCCTTTGAGAAAATAATCGCGAATCTGATCTCCCCTTAAATTCCAAAAATCCGTCGGCAATTGTTTGGAAAAAATAATTGCCAACGCGGCGACTACAATGCTCACCATCGGCAACAAATAAGGAATCCACACATAATGAAAAACGAGCCAGACAATCGCCAATATTCCCCACAGCCACCGAAGAGGCAATCCCGGCACCAAATTGCCGCGCCAAAACGCAGTCGCTTTGCCCGACCACCATTGTCGGAGATAAATCGCCAGCGCCGCAATGCCCGTCAGCAACGTCGTTGCCACCAAAGCCGCCCACGGAAGATCATCGAAAGCAAACATTGTTTCCATGAAGGGTCTATCGCGCGAAAATATGAGGCGAGATATAATAAAGCTTTCCGGGTTCGAGCCGGAATTCCGGACCTACTTGCACGCGCAGGCTGGATTCCGCGGCTTTCCCAAAAATTCTAAATAATTGCCCCAAATGGAATGGCGCAATGTAACGCACGGCAGGCGCATTCTCTTTTAATTTTGCCATCTGCTTGGCTTGAAAAATCGCGTCGCGCAAATAGCCCACGCCGTCGATCAAGCCCTGCCCCAAGGCGGCGCGCCCGGAAAGAATGCGTCCGTCTCCGATGCTCGCGCGAAATTTTTGATCGTCCAGATTGCGTCGTTGGACCACGACGCTCACAAATTTGGCGTAAGATTCGCCCACCATATTTTGAATGTAAATTTTTTCTTCCTCCGTCATGGGACGCGACGGATTGAGAATATCTTTCATGCCGCCGGACTTGAAAGTGACGGTTTGAATACCGATGAAATTCGCGAGTTTTTCATAATTGATCGTTTGCAAAAGCACGCCGATGCTTCCGGTGATCGAAAGTTCGCTGGCGATAATTTTGCGCGCGCCGAGCGCCGCGTAATACGCGCCTGAAGCGCCGAGACTATTGATATAGACGATGACCGGTTTTTCTTTGTCGCAACGTTTAATCTCTTCATACAACGCGTCGCTGGCAGTGATTTCTCCGCCGGGGCTATCGACATTCAGCACAATCGCGGCAACGTCCTCGTCTTCCTGCGCTTGCTTGAGTTGTTCGAGCATGTCATCCATCATCGGACGCCCCGAAGCTCCGGGTACTTCATAACTAATCACTCCCCTCAAATCAATAATGGCGACTTTGCGGTCCGCGCCGGACTTGCCGTCAAACAGTTGCTCATCGAAGGAGCTTGTTCCGCCAATCGACGCCAGCCCCAATACTACGCCCACCAATAAAAAATTCGCCGCCAAGCTGATTTGCAAAATAAAAAGCAACGCCGCTCCCAGCATCCAAAAAATTCCGTTCTTGTTTTCCATAGCCTCCATCCTGCCATTGTTTCTACGATTTAAACAATATTTTTATGCGAGATTGAACATTAAGCATGCGCCAAGAGCTTACATCCTCTTAACGCCGCCATTTTGAAATCTCGCGTCAAAACCAGAACATTTTGACGATAGTAATCTTGAGCAATCAGCCGATCCATCAAACCGGCGCCTTTTTCGATGGTCAACATTTCAAAAATTTCTTTCCCATTCAACGGCTCGACAAAGCCGCTCTCAAAAACCGAAAGCATAGCTTCGCGCGCGCTCCGGCGAGGAATGCCATAATGATGTTGAAGCACAAAATAAGCTTCTCCCATGACGATGTTAGAAACCGCAATTTTTACATCGCTACCTTGGTTTAATAAATTCTCCAAAGCCGCTACAGTTTTTTCGTATTCCTTCAAAGGATCGCCCGTCAATAATCGAACAAACACGGAAGTATCAATGCCGTAAACGCGCATAATTTTTCTTTTGAGCACGAAATGCTTCCATATCAAATGTGCCTCTGCCTTTTTTGAGCTTGCCTCTCAAAGGCGCTAACTTTTCTTTTCGCAAACGCAATGGCTTTAACAACCATTCTCTGCCATGATTGCGCAACACAAGTTCGACTCGACTTCCCGGTTTCAATCCAAGCCTCCGGCAAACTTCTTTCGGGAAAGTGACCTGTCGCTTATGAGTTAACTTAACCACCATGCCTTCAAGATATCCCTTCCTTACGAAAAAGTCAAATCGTAAGGTTCTTCTTAGGGCATGTTATAGAGTCTCATAAAATAGACTGCCCCATGATGTCAGTAAGTTGCGCGATGCTTCGAGCGTAAGCGAGGGAGAAGTTTCCTCTGTTTTTTGAATGCATGGTCGGTTGAGGTAATTTAATCGAGTGATTGTCCTGAAAAAATCATTCGAGCGATAGCGAGGCTATCCACTCAATTCTTATCTCAAACGTCGTCATTGCGAGAAATCTCGCGCCTTGCGCGAATGACGAAGCAACCTTAACGACATAAAACAATCGCGCGGTTTATTCTATCGTTAAACATCGCATTTCTAGAGGTGAAAATCAGATTTTTTCGCATCATCAATTTCATCTTTACCGTACGATGTAGAAAAAACGCGATATTTTGCGACAAAATAAACCCAACGATTATTTTGTGCCGCGAAGGTTGCTTCGTCATTCGCCTCGCCTTCGGCGCGGCGAGATTTCTCGCAATGACCCGCTTGAGTAAGGATAAAGTTGATAACCTCGCTACGCTCGATAAATATTGACTACCGATGTCAGCCTATTTTACGAGACTCCATAACACGCCCTATTGACTTTAAATCTTCCCCCTTTAGCGTTCTCATTGTGAATCTCAAAAAAATTCTCGCTCCGGCGACAGAGGCAATTCGGCATTATGGGTTGCCGTTTTTGGCGATTCAATTGTGCGCGGTGGCATTGGTGATCAGTTATTATCATTCCGAAGCGCTCCGGCAATTCTGCGAGCGCATTGCTCAGTGGAAAATCGAGGGCGGCATTCTTTTTGCGATGTGGACGAATGTCGTCGTGGGCGCGTTTTTTCCGGAAATCGTTAAAATGCTTTTTGGAAAAATCAAATGGCCGCTCACCATCGCTTTTGGGAAAGATGTTTTATTCCATATATTATTATTCACCTTCACGGGGTTTATGGTGGATATGCTCTATCGAACGCAAGGCATACTCTTCGGATATGAACTCAATTTTTGGACGCTGGCGAAAAAAGTTTTCGTCGATATGTTGATCTGGAATCCATTTTTTGCGGGACCTTTTTGCGCGTTGTTTTTTGCGTGGAGGAAAAATCATTTTTCTATCAAAACCACCCTCCGGCAATACACATTGCCTTTTTATAAAGAAAAAGTTCTGCCGATTCTTTTCCCCACGTGGTTGTACTGGTTGCCGATGGTGAGTTGCATTTACGCCATGCCCTCCGCTTTGCAATTTCCTCTTTTTCTGTGCGCGATGGCCGCATGGAGTCTGGTTTATATTTTCATTGCTCAAGCGGGTGTCAAAGACGTCATTCCGTGAAATCAAACAGTGTGCTGAACTTTGGAAACGGGAGTGCCGTTGCCGTTGGTGATGCGGAATTGAGGCATTGCGCGTATGCCAGCGGCGCGTTCGAGTTTTAAAGCTTTGAGAGCGGCGGTTTCCGCCTGCTGATTGAGATATCTTTCCCTGCGCTCGGAGCGATCACGTTCTAACGTAAACACAGATACCGTGTCGCTATGCCTGCTTATTTCGCTTCTATCTTGAGCGCTCCTCAACGCGATCTCGCCTTCTTTCACGCGTTGATCACAATGATCGGACCAACCCGTCTCCATTTCAGCATCGGCACATTTAATTGCTTCATCCGCGACGCGTCTTGCTTCGACAGCGTGGACGGTGTCTTCGGCCTGCTGGTTATAGATTTTTCCAAAGCGTTCCGCTCGATCACGTTTTACCATGTCTGAGGCGAGCTTCGCTTTTTCTATATCTTTATCTCCAAAAAAATTCCCTTCCTTCAAGGCTTTCGCTCTACTGGCTACAATAGCATCGTACTGCTCGACTACTTCCATTTGTCGTTCCGCTCGTGCGATTGCGCCTTCTACAAAATGTTGTGCCATGACGGCGTCGGCGGTAGCTTGGTCTTTGTGCACTGGATGAGATTGTTCTTGCGTGTTCATATTCTGTAAGTGTGTCGTGCGGCAAGAAACGTCAAACGGCTTTTTTATAATTGTTAATATGTTGGTTTTGAATGGTTTTCATCGTTTTAAGCCAGAATGTTTTTCATTAAGTTACTGAAAGAAGGCGAAGCAGGGGTATGAGTTCGAGACGGTAGAAGCGCGGTATGCTTTTTACGTTGACAGAAGTAAAATCTCTGCCTGAAATCGTCGTTTCATGTCGCAAGGATTTTTATCACTTATTCTCCACGCCCACTTGCCTTTTGTGAGGCATCCGGAATATCCGGAGTTTTTGGAAGAAGATTGGCTCTATGAAGCCATCACCGAGACGTACATCCCGCTCATCAATATGATGGATGGGCTTCTCAACGACGGCGTTGAATTTCGTTTGACGATGTCGATGACGCCGCCGTTGTGCGCGATGTTGCGCGATTCGCTTTTGCAAGAGCGTTACGTGCGGCATGTGGAGCGATTGATTGAGTTGACGAAAAAGGAAATCGATCGCACGCGCTTTGACCCCCCGTTTCATGAATTGGCGTGGTTTTATCACAATCGTTTGCAAGATTGCCGTTATGTTTTTTGCGACAAATACGGGCGCAATCTGATCAGCGCTTTCAAAAAATTTCAAGACGCAGGAAAACTGGAAATCATCACCTGCGGCGCGACGCACGGATTTTTGCCTCTGATGATGGAATATCCGGAGGCGCTCCGCGCGCAGATCATGGTCGCGCGCGATGATTATCGCGAATGTTTCGGGCGAGATCCGCGCGGGATTTGGTTGCCGGAATGCGCGTATGTTCCGGGCATCGACAAATTTTTGCAGGAAGCCGAGATCCGCTGGTTCTGCATGGACACGCACGGCGTGCTTTTTGCCGAACCGCGTCCGCGTTTTGGCGTTTTCACTCCGCTTTTCACGCGCGCGGGTCCGGCGGCGTTCGGACGCGACATGGAATCGTCCAAACAAGTTTGGAGCGCGCAAGAAGGTTATCCGGGTGATCCGGATTACAGGGATTTTTACCGCGACGTCGGTTTTGATCTGGAGCACGATTATATCAAGCCTTACATCCAACCCAACGGCACGAGGAAATTTACGGGCATAAAATATTACCGCATTACCGGACGCACTCCCCACAAGCAACCGTACAACCCTTGGATTGCGCGCGAACGCGCCGCCGCGCACGCCGGGAATTTTTTGTTTAACAGAGAGAAACAAGTGCAGCATCTGGCCGGTTCAATGAAGATTCAGCCTATTATTATTTCGCCTTATGATGCGGAACTTTTTGGGCACTGGTGGTTCGAAGGGCCGGACTTTTTGAATTTTCTTCTGCGCAAAATCGCTTACGACCAAAATACGTTTAAGACCATCACGCCCAGCGAATACCTCATCTATCATAATACGCATCAAGTCGGCAACCCGTGCGCGTCGTCGTGGGGACACAAAGGACACATGGAAGTTTGGCTTGAAGGCTCGAACAATTGGATTTATCCGCATTTGCATATCGCGGCCACTCGAATGACCGAAATGGCTAGAAAATTCCGCGATGCGTATGGCTTGACCGAACGCGCTCTCAAACAAGCCGCGCGCGAACTTTTATTGGCGCAATCCAGCGATTGGGCGTTTATTATGAAAACCGGCACCACGGTGCCTTACGCCGTCAAGCGCACAAAAGATCACATCCTGCGTTTCAATACGCTCTACGATCAAGTCATGGCAAATCACATCGACGAATCATTCCTCGGTAATTGCGAATGGCGCGACAATATTTTTCCGAATATCAATTGGCGGCATTACCTTTAGGGGACAATTGCTTCAAGATTTCACTTTTGAGTTTTTGTCCCTGCGCGGAAAAAATATTTTCTTCTTTTTGCGCAAGCAAACTCGCAATTTCAAATAATGCATGAGTGTGTGTTTTTTCTATCGATGTCCACGCACTCATTGCTTGCGTTAACATACTCAATGCACGGCCGCGATCAGGTTCTGCTTGCGCCGCTTGCAATAATGCTTGTATTTTCAGATCACTTTTTAGGGCATCGGCTAAAATCACTGCTTGGTCTAATTGACGTTTTTCAAAAAGACGGTGCATCAACATCGCAAGCATTTGATTTTTTTTCTCTTCCGTAGGTTGTTTATGGATGAAGGCTAACATTTGAGCGCCATCGTCGCTCTCGCACATTTTTTGCAATGCGGATATTTCGTTTGACTCTACTTGATGATAACCGCTCGGCCATGCAGGCAAAAATCCAAGTTTTGTGAAAAGATTTTTGGATGCCTCGCTTGACAATCCTCGAAATTCCAAAACGGCGTCTCTTTTTCGATCTTTTACTTGATCCAATAAAGCAACCGCGCGATCGATATGACCTCCGTTTGCCATGGCGACCATGACGCGTTTTTGGAGATTCCAAGCTTCGATTTGATTCACTTTTTCGCCGATGCTACTCCAAAGCTCCTCCAATAATTTTTCCGCAATCGTCCCATCGCCCGTTTGTCCCAGCATGGCTGAAGCTTCGCACAAATGAGAATAATCTCCCGTGTGTTTCAAGACCTCCATGCCGGCCATTAAAATTTCCCGCGCGCTACCTTGATCATTCAATCGCAAAAATTCATCCGCTAAGTTCACCAATCGATAATGATCAAGGATGAACTTATTTTTCAGAGCTTCCAAGATGCGTTTTTTGGCGTCGTCTTTTTCTCCCAACGATAAAAGACAACGACTTCCTGCATCAACGCCAAAAGCCGAATACTTGGCATCTTCGCTTCCGTCCCATGCTTCCCAGAAGCGCGTGAGCATTTTATGTGCTTCTTCCGTGCGTTTCTGGCGAATCAGCTCGCGTGTTAAATAATAAAACGCGCGCGCTTGACCTGTTTTTTCCAAAGATTCAGCCAATGAGACCGCGCCGAGGACATTACCATCCTCAATCAATGTTTTTGCGGAAAAAACTAAAGGAGAGTCCTCCTCTTTCCAAGCTAAACGAGCGCTCCATTCTTTGATGCGTTGAATCTCGGTTGCTTTTGCCATGGCCACGCCCAAATTTTTGGAAACCATTCGACGTTGAGAGATAAAGGCCTTTTGAGCTAATGTTAATGTTTCTTCCATGAGAATATTCGCCCGTTCTTTTTGCCCATGCTTTGCCAATACTTCAATGACGCGGCACCAACGAACGACCGCATTGATCATATCTTGGCTTTCCCGATTTCTATCGGCCAGTTCCAAGGCCAATGCGACTATTTTTTTCTGATCGCGAGTGGAATTCAATCGATTCAGCGCTCGATCAAATATTTCCGCCCCCGCATCGCCTCGAATCATGCGCCCCACTTCCAATGCGCCGTCGATGTCGCCGCGCTCGATGCGTCTGATTCCTGTTTTAAATAATCGCGCGCGCACTATGCCGACATCTTTCGGTTCCATGGCGAGCAACAATTCCAAGTCCTTCGGCGTACGCACGGCAACATAAGGATCGCGTTCCGCGCATCCTGACGCCCATGCGGCCAATGCAATCATGATCAAGCCCCATCTTCGCATAAAAATGAATTTCAACAGTTCGGCTTTCATAAAGCAAGTCTGGCATAAAAAAAATTTCTATCTCGAACATCGCAAAAAATGCAACACACAGAATAAATCATCTTGCGTTAGCACGATGATTTAGCTTTTCATTCTTTTGCATGAACACACTTGTCGCAAAGTTGAAGCGTTTTTTCAACGTGGGATTCCATCGAACATGTGTGAGCTGTCGCGCGCGCCGCAAGCCCGATTTTTTTTCTAAGCGCGACATCGCTTTTTAAAGCTTCTACATATTGAGACATTGTATCCACACACGCCGCATGCGTGACGACAAAACCATTGATTGTATTTTGAATTAACATCTTGGCGCCGTTATCGGCTGTTGTGATTACCGGCAACCCCGCGGCCATTGCTTCCAAAGTCACATTGGCAAAAGGGTCGTACAACGTAGGAAAAAGAAAAACGTCCGCCGCAGAATACACACAGGGCATCGGACAATTCGGCGGCCGATCGATGATGATCAACCGAGCACGCGCGTGTTCAGCGACTTTGCGCGCATAAGCATGCCCTTTGCGTTCGACTCCTTTCCCCACCAATAAAAGAACAAATTCGTTTTCTTGGATGCCCAAAGCCGCGCGTCCTTTCGCACGATCCCCGCTCGAAAAATATTCGAAGTCCACTCCATTGGGAATCACTGCTATGTTTTCTTCAGGATAATCAAAATCATGAAGAATATTTTTTTTCACCATATCAGAATTGGCGATGATTTGTTGTGTGTTTTCGGCGCAAAAAGTAAAGCATTCCAACTCGCTTATGACTCGATGCTTGACGTTGAACCATTGACTTAAACGCCCGCGAATCGGATGGAATCGAGCGCGTTGAGCTATCCACGAGCGATGTACGCCGTCGCCGGCTCGATAAATATCCGCCCGAATACCGCGCTCCAAACTAAAAACACAATCGGTGGAATGATTTTCTAAAAAACGGTTCACTTTTTGAGCGAAAATTCTGGGTTGCTCACTGCGGGTTGCTTGAATGGGCAAAGAAGTAATGCCCACAAATCCTTCGCTGTGCGACGTAGACCATTCTTCACATATTAGGTGCGACGTATGCCCTCTTTCTTGTAAACAACGCGCCAGTCGCAAAAGATAATTTTCCGCTCCGCCGGTAGATCGCCATTGCCGTCTAATGAATGTGATATTCAAGATGCATTATGCTAACTATTAAGAAAAAATTTTCAGCAAAAAACATTGCCGACTCCTCCGTGCTTGCAATATGCCGATGTTTCGTGCAAATTGAGGCTCAACAACCTATGCAAAACAAAATCTACCTTTTTTTGGCTGTAACTTTTTCTTTAGTTTTCACATCGTGGGCGCAAATGCCCGCTTCTATTCCATCGCAAGGTTTGGTGATTGGAATGGAAGACGGATTGCCTGTTGTGGAAAAAATTTATTGGGGAACCGCTGGAGCTTCGGCGGGCTTTGAAATAGGAGATCGCATTGTGGCCATTGGCGATGTAACCACTGCCAGTATGACGCCGCGCGATGTCAGCTACGCACTGGATTACAATCCGGGAAGCAAAGTCGGTATCGCCGTGCAACGCGAAGGCGAAACAAAATATCTTTTTCTCAATCGCAAGCCGGCCAAAGATCAATGGAAACTCGCCGCGCAACAAGATAAGGAAGCCGCGGCGGCTTCTAAGCTGATAGCTTCTTCAAATTGTCCGCCCTGTATGAGCGAAGGCGAAGGAACTTTTTCGTGTGAACCCGGAAAACTTTCTTACACTTCGCCCGACATTTATAGATCCGGTTCGAGCGTGGAAGGCATGGAAGGAACCGGTTTTGCGACCTACGACACCGTGTATGCTGAAATGACTAGTATTCGCGAGCAACTTGCTGAACTCACTCAATCCGTAGATGTACTCTCAGCAAAAGTCGATCGTTTGCATCCCGGCTCTTCCACCTCTGAAACATCCTCGACGGCTTATCATCCCAAAAAAGCAAAAGTTTCCCGCGAAGAAGAGGAACTCCCTTTCAAGAAGGAAAAAAATCCAATCTCAGAATGGTGGGATGCTATTCCGGAAAATCAGACGCTTTCTGAAGAATTTAACAAAGATTTTGATCTGCCGGAAAATCAAACGTTCAAAGAGGAATTCAACAAATTCGATCACGACGACACCGATTTCCCGGAAAATGATATTTTTGACCCGCCCTACAGTCCTTCTCAAGGCAAGCCGGTTTCAATTCCCGCTCAAACACGCAATCCCCAAGGAAACGACGTTAAAAAGAAGTAAGAATGTTCTTGCTTACGGCGTATCGGATTTGCAGGGTGCTTTTTTGTGGCGTTTATCTTGCTTGAGTTGTAACCAGCGATTCACCGCATTGAGATAAGCGCGCGCGCTGGATTCGATCACGTCGGTGGTCGAAGCCTTGCCCGCGATGAGTTCGCCGTCTTTGACGAATTGCACCTTGAGCGTGACTTCGCCGATGGCGTCTTTGCCTTGTGTCACCGCGCGAACGTTATATTCCATCAAATGCCCGTGCTGACCGGTGATGCGATCGATGGTTTTCATCGCCGCATCGACGGCGCCGTCGCCCGTGCCCGCATCGGCGAGAATGTCTTTGCCTTTGCGCAAGCGCATGGTCGCCGTCGGAATCATGCCCGTGCCGGAGGAAACATTAAAATATTCCATGCTGAAAATTTCTTTCACCTCGGCGATTTGATCGTTCACAATCGCGGAGAGATCGTCGTCGTACACAAATTTTTTCTTATCTCCGACGTCTTTGAATTTTTCAAAAATTTTATCCACTTCGCGCTCGCTGAGCTTGAAACCAAGTTGTTGCAATCGCCGCGTGAGCGCGTTGCGCCCGCTGTGCTTGGTGAGAGGGAGTTCGGTTTCGCCCCAACCAATTTTTTTCGGGTCCATGATTTCGTAGGTCTCGCGCTTCTTAATAATTCCGTCCTGATGAATCCCCGCGCTGTGCGCAAAAGCATTCGCGCCCACAATCGCTTTGTTGCGTTGCACCATCATACCCGAAACGCGCGAGACCAGCCGCGAAGTTTTGACTATTTCCTTCAATTCCAAATTGGTTCTGAAATTTTGATAAAAATCTTTGCGCGTCTGAATTCCCATCACCACTTCTTCAATCGACGCATTGCCCGCGCGCTCGCCGATGCCGTTGATCGTGCCTTCCACCTGCCGCGCGCCATTTTGAATCGCCGCCAGCGAATTCGCCACCGCCAAACCCAAATCGTTGTGACAATGCACGCTAATGACCGCGTCGTCGATATTTCTCACGTTGTTTTTCAAATAACCAATGAGTCTGCCGAATTCATCCGGCAGAGCATAACCCACCGTGTCGGGAATATTCACCGTCGTCGCGCCCGCGCGAATGACCGCCTCAAGCACGCGCGCCAGAAATTCCGGCTCGGTGCGCGAGGCATCCTCCGGCGAAAATTCCACGTCGTGCACGTATTTTTTGGCGCGTTTCACGCCTTCCACCGCCAAACGCAAAATCTCGTCCTGCGCTTTTCCAAACTTAAATTCGCGGTGAATTTTTGACGTCGCCAAAAATACGTGAATCCGCCCACGCTTGCCCGCAGGCTTGATCGCCGCCGCCGCCGCATCGATGTCTTTGGGCACACAACGCGCCAATCCCGCAATCTTCGGCCCCTTAATCTGCGAAGCAATCTGATGCACCGCGTAAAAATCGCCTTCGCTAATCACCGGAAATCCAGCCTCAATCACATCCATATTCAGCCTCTGCAACTGCCGCGCCACTTCCAGCTTTTGCCTCGGATTCATGCTCGCCCCAGGACACTGCTCCCCATCCCTCAACGTCGTATCAAAAAATAATATCGTATTCATAATTTTCCTTCTTGAGGACTTCGTCCTCAAACTCCTACTTAAGGGCTACCGCCCTTAAGAATCCCTTCATGGGTGCGTTTGTTGTTAGCGCGCTTCGCGCGCAACAAACGCACCCACAGAGGGTTCTTAGGGTGGTAACCCTAAGTGGGGGTTTGGGGGCAAAGCCCCCAAACATTAAAATCAATATGCCGCTTGCGCGCCTTTAATATTTTTTTTACCGATCCAAGGCATCATGGAGCGGAGGCGTTCGCCGACTTTTTCGATGGCGTGTTTGGCGCCGGCGGCTAAGAGCTTGGTATATTTTTTGCGGCCGGTCTGATGTTCTTTGATCCACTCGCGCGCGAAGGCGCCGGATTGGATTTCTTTGAGCACCTTTTGCATATTTTTCTTAACATGCGAATCAATGATGCGAGGACCTCGCGTAACGTCGCCGTATTTTGCGGTTTCGGAAATTGAAAAACGCATGCCTCCGATGCCGGATTCATTCATGAGATCCACGATCAACTTCAATTCGTGCAAAACCTCAAAATACGCCATCTCAGGCTGATAACCGGCTTTGACGAGAGTCTCATAACCCGCCTGCACGAGCGCCGTCGTGCCGCCGCAAAGAACAGCTTGTTCGCCGAAAAGATCGGTCTCGGTTTCTTCTTTAAAAGTCGTCTGCAAAACACCCGCGCGCGTCGCGCCAATGCCTTTTGCCCACGCAAGCGCGAGCGCTTTCGCATTTTTGGTCACATCTTTGTGCACCGCGATCAATGCCGGCACGCCTTTGCCTTCGATGTATTGACGCCGCACGATGTGGCCGGGCCCCTTGGGCGCAACCATGATGACGTTCACGTTTTTCGGCGGTTCGATGGTTTTGTAATGAATCGCAAATCCGTGCGAAAAGAGCAACGTCTTACCCGCCGACAAATTTGGCTCGATGTCTTTTTTATAAACCTCCGGAATTTTCATATCCGGCACCGCCACAAAAATCACGTTCGCACGCTGAACGGCTTCCGCGTTGGAGACAACTTCGAATCCTTTTTCTTTTGCCACCGGAATCGATTTACTTCCCGGATAAAGTCCGATGATGACTTGCACGCCGCTGTCCTTGAGATTGAGCGCATGCGCGTGTCCTTGCGCGCCGAAGCCGATGACGGCGACGGTTTTGTTTATTAACGCATTTAAATCAGATTCCGAATCAGTGTAGATTTTTGCAGGCATAATTTTCTCCTTTGATTTTTTAATTTATTCGCGCGCAAGCGCGACTTTCCCTGTGCGAGTCAGATCGAGCACGCCGAAATTATTCATCAATAAAATCAGTTTTTCCACTTTGTTTTCATCGCCGGTAATTTGAATGGTCACCGAATCCGTCTGCACATCCACAATTTTTGCGCGAAAAATATCGCAGACTTGCATAATTTCCGAGCGATCCTTGGCGTCGGCTTTTACCTTAATAAGAACCAATTCGCGCTCGATGTATCCGCCGTCCTGAAAATCCTGCACTTGGATCACATCGACTAATTTATTGAGTTGCTTAATCACCTGATCGAGCACTTGATCGTCGCCCACTACAGTAATCGTCATTCGCGAAACTTTTTCATCATTGGTCGGCGCGACGTTAAGGGTATCTATATTATAGCCGCGACCGCTAAAAAGCCCGGCAATGCGCGTCAATACGCCGAATTTATTCTCCACCAGCAATGACAACGTATGCCTCATAAAGAAAAAATCGTAGAAAATCTCCCCTCCCCCGTCAATACGGGATTTATTTAAGAAATTTTTTCAAGAAGAAATCATTTTCACAATGTTCTCTCTTGCGTTGTGAGGAGGATGCGTTATCATCAAAGCACTTATGAAATATTTTTTATCGATTTTAGCTTTAAGCATTTTATTTTTAACTTCATGTAATCAATCTCAAAAAGGAACGGACGCCGAAGATAGTTCGAATCCATTTTTCCGACAAGCCATTAAGTACACGTCCGAGCAAAATTATCACGCGGCAATTAAAGAATACGAAAAGGCCTTACGAGTCAATCCGATGGTTGCGCGCGCGCATAAAGAAATGGGGATTCTTTACAGCGAAAAACTCGGCGATGCCGTGAGTGGAATTTATCACTTCCAACGTTATTTACAGGCGCGCCCGGATGCATCCGATAGCGAAAAAGAACAAATTCAAATGTGCATCGATAAAGCGAAAATTGATTTCGCGCTTACGTTGCCGAATTCCCCCATACAAAACGCCGAAGAAATTGCGCGCATCAATAAAGAGAATATTGATTTGAAGCAATCATTGGCACAGACGCAAATGAAATTGGCCAAATATGAAACCATGATTGCTCAACTCAAAGCCGGTCAACCCGTGGAAGATTTAGCAGAAATCCCTTCTTCTCCAGCGGCCGCAACAAGCGTTGCGAACAAGCCCGCAGAAAACAAAATCGTCGAAAGAGTCGCGCCTGCCATTCCTGTCATAACGCCGTCGTCGACTATGGAAAAACCGGCCTTGACGTCTCCTTCCGCATCAAATGTCCCTCCGCCTTCGAGCCCAATTACTACAGGCGCGGCGCGCACGCATATCATCGCCAAAGGAGACAGCTTATGGAAAATCGCCGAAAAATATTATCCGGGCGATGTTCCCGTGGGTGTAGCAAAAATTAAACAAGCCAATCCGGAAACAGCAAAGAACGAGAGAAATTTGAAATTGGGACAAGAATTGATTATCCCTGAATAAAAGGAAACCGATATCATGGCATTTAGGAATGTATCTCAGGAAGAGGAGTTGGATTTACTATCGAACGCTCCTTCAGCAACGCAACCTGAAGACGATCTCGATCTCTTAGAAACCAAAGAAAAATTATTGGCGCTCAAGCGGCAGATGGAAGAATACGAGCGGCGCGAGCGAGAATTGGAGAATTTGCGCTTACGGCGTCAAGAAGTCGTTTCTGGTCAAAAAATGATGCGTGAAAAACTAGCGCGCGCATTAACCACTCTGGAGCGCGCTGAATACGAATCGCGCCGTGAAGTGGAGCATATTCAGCTCGCCCGTCAAACTTTTAGCGAGCATTTGCAACAACTCGAAGAAATCACGCCTTCAGAATGGACGCCGGAAGAAATGGATGAAACTATCGGCAAAGCGATGTCACAAATCGATCATGCGCGCGCAGTATACAATCAATCGCGCGCGCGCATTAATGCTCTCAACGGGCAAGATTTTGAAGGCTCGAGCGACGATGAAAGCGAAAATTTCGAGGGCAATGCGTCGTGGAGCATGGATCGGGATTCTTTTTTGAATTGGACAATCAAAGGATTTGCGTTTACGTTGCCGTTATTGATCGCGCTTGCGATTTTAATGACGATTTTATTGTTACGGGGAGGTTAATACATGCTTAGCTTTATTAAGCAAAATACAGATGCGTTAACTCTGGAAAAAACGCGGCTCGAAAAAATCAAAAAAAATTTACAACGTCAAACATCCGAATTAGAAGCCCGTATGCAAGGGCATTATACCCCTCCCCCTCCTTCGCCTTCTCTCAAAAAAGTCGCCCGATTTGCCCCGGATACGGAAGATTTGTCATGGGCGGGAAAAAAGGTTCATCAAACCGAGCGTTTAAAGGTGGAAAAACGCATGGCGCGCAATCGAGTGATTGTCTTGAGCGTGATTGCGCTTTTGTTGTTGTTTTGGGTAGGAAAAATCCTAATCGCTTAGTTCCACATTCCAGTAAGCGAAATCCAAGAAATGCCTCCATGAATGATGCGGCATTTTGCTGATGTGAACATTCAGAAACGTGCGCAGTTTCGGCCGTTTGGGTTTGCGAATTAATTTCATCCCCGCTTCGGCAGGCAGGCAGTTGCTCTTTTTCGTATTACAAGAAATGCAAGAGCAAACGATGTTCTCCCAAGTTGTTTGACCGCCGCGATCGCGCGGAATCACGTGATCCAAATTCAAATCCTTGCGATCAAATTCTACGCCGCAATATTGGCAAGTATATTGGTCTCGCTCAAAAACATTGTGACGCGTCAGTTTGATCTCTTTTTTGGGCAAACGATCGAAGAAAAGCAAAACAATGATGCGAGGAATTTGGATGCGGAAGCTCACCGTGCGCGCCACATCTTCTCCAGAGTAACAACGCGAGACATCTTTCCATTGTTGAAAGTCAAAAGTTTGAAAGTCGTTGCCTTGAGCATCAACCACATGAGCGTGCCCTGCATAAAGAAGACAAAAAGCCCTTCGCGCCGAACAAATATTCACGGCTTGCCACAAGCGATTCAAAACCAGAACGCTCTGATGTACCGAAGCATCCATAATGAGCGTTTGTTATATCATTTTTTTTTCATTCGTCAACAAGCACGCCCCACGGATCTCTTTAATCCCCTGAAGAAGCAAAATGTCACATCTGCAATAATATCAATACTTCACACTGCAACCGTAGGGTTTGGTTTCCGAATGAAGGACTGGATTTCCGGCCATTGCATTTTCAAGCGCGGCGCGGACAAAATTCATGGCTTTAGGAATATCTTTTTGATCTGTGGAAGGAATGGAATCGATAGCTCCGGTATAAATAAGCATTCCTTCAGGATTGATCACAAACATCTGCGGCGTCGTTTTGGCGTCGTACAATCGTCCAACGACGCCTTTTTCATCGACGAGGTAAGCGCTGATACTCACATCGTGCTCTTCAATGCGATCCTGCAATTCGGCGGTGGTAAAATAACCTTGCTTGCCGACGGCCGACGAGCAGATCGATATCCATTCAACGCCTTTATCTTCGCATTCTTTTTGGAGTTTTTGCATTTCTCCGGATTCATAAAATTTTTTCACGAAAGGGCAATCGTAATTCGTCCACTCAAGAACAATCCATTCGCCGCTGTAGTCTTTGAGAGAACGCAACCTGCCTTGGGCATCCGGCAAAGAAAAATCCGGGGCAGGCTTGCCGATTTCTGGAGCAGAAAAACTCAGGTGCGCAGCAAAAACAACGAAAAAAATAATGCAGAATAATCGAGATGTCATAATTCCTCCGGGGTTAACAATGGAAAAGAGAAAACTTTTTTGAGAGCGTCTAAAACAATCTGCGGTGTGAGAACTTCGGGAAGAATCACCGGCGGCGCGGAAGAATTTTTACCGTAAAGCACATAAAGCGGCACGCCGGAGCGTCCGTAGGATTGCAATGCGCGCGCGATAACGGCATCGCGATTCGTCCAGTCGGCTTTGAGAGCGACGATGCCGAGTTTTTTAAATTCCTCGCGCACTTTTGGCGAAGAAAATGCAGCGAATTTGTTGACTTGGCACGTCGCGCACCACGCGGCGGTAAAATCAATAAACACAGGAGTACTTTCGCGGCGCAGAGCTTCGACTTTTTCCGGGGAAAATTTTTGCCACGCGATGCCGTATTCCACGCTTGTATGTTCATCGGTATTTTTTTGAGCAGAAATCATTCCGCTCAAAAGCACGATGAGGATGACAATAAGCGACGCGATGAAGGATGCCCGCACGCGCGTTTTGGCTCCCCGATGCAAAGCGCCCCAACGTCCATAAATCCACGCCGCCAGCGCGGTAAGCCATAGCGCGAAGAAAAGCATCGCCACAACATCGCTACCGCCTTGCTTACTCAAGACCCACGCGAGCCAAATCACCGCCGCCAACATCGGAAAGGCCATTGCCTGCTTGAAGGATTCCATCCACGCGCCGGGCTTGGGAAGCCATCGCAATAATTGCGGAAAATGCGAAAGAAAAACATACGGAAAGGCCAGCCCAACGCCAATGAAGCTAAAAATCAAAAGCGACGTCGCGGGCGATTGAGTCAGCGCATACGCCAGCGCCACGCCCATGAATGGCGCGGTACACGGCGTGGCCACCACAGTCGTCAGAACTCCGCTCAAGAATGATTCGCGCATGCCGCCGGTTTTGATTTTGTTTCCCAATCCCATCAACGCAGAACCGAATTCAAAAACACCGAGCAAATTCAAACTGATGGCAAAAAGCACAATTGCGATGAAGTAAATAAATTGGGGAGATTGAAGTTGGAATCCCCAGCCAAGCTCCTGCCCGCCTGCGCGCAAAGTCAAAAGCAAGCCGGATAGAATTAAAAAACTCACAATAATTCCCAACGCAAAAATCCACGAATGAAGACGCAAGGCGTGTTTGTCTGTGCCAGCTTTTTGAACGAAATTGAGAACTTTCAGAGAGAGCACCGGGAAAACGCACGGCATCAAATTCAAAATCAAACCGCCTAAAAACGCGAAAAGAAGAGAGAGAAAGAAGGAATTTCGCGGAACGACGGACTGAGAAGTTGCGACGGGAGAAGAAATATTTTTGCGAGTTTCGTCAAATTTTGTTTTCCAAATGCTCCATGCAGGCGATGTGTTTTTGACGGGCAATTCCAGCGAAAGATCGGCTTCGCCCGGAAGACACGTCTCGCGACAAACCAACCACGAGACGTTGGCTTGGAGATTTATTTTTGCGTTTTCCTTTAAATCCGCAGACGGAGTTATTTCCGCGAGCAGAAAAACTTCCCCATGATAACCGTAATTCACAATCGGCGGCGTCTCGATTTTTTCCGGCTTAGGCCACTGAATTTCACCGGCGTAAAAATTTTCGGACAATCGCCACTGAACCGATGTCGGCAAACCAGAATCGCCTGGATTTTTATAATACGTGTGCCAGCCATCCTCCATTTTGAGACGCAAGGCGACCCAAAAAGGTTGCGCGGGTTGGATGGAAGCAACTTCCGAAACAAGCTCCGCTTCGATATGCAATTGCTGAACCGGCGCGGCAAAAATCGTGCCCGAAAAAAACAACAAAAGTACGGCTATTCGCCCCAACATAACTATAGTATGATAGCACAAGAAAAAACTTATTCCACTGATGAGTGAAAAAATAAATTTATCGCGCCACATCCGCGAGTTGCCGCACAAGCCGGGCGTCTACTTGTTTCGGGATCGGATTGGACGGGTGATTTATGTGGGAAAAGCGAGGGATTTGCGCAAGCGCGTGTCGCAATATTTTCATCCATCGCGCAAGAGACGCGCCGACATCAAAACGCGCGCGTTGGTGGAATGCGTTTACGATATTCAAACGCATATTGTGAAAAGCGAACCGGAGGCGATTTTGCTCGAAGGCAAACTGATTAAGGAATATCAGCCGAAATACAACGTCAGCTTTCGCGACGACAAACGCTTTTTGATTATTAAAATCATTCTCAACGATCCCTTCCCGCGATTTCAACTCACGCGCATTCGCAAAAACGACGGCGCGCGATATTTTGGGCCGTTTGCGCATTCGACCTCCGTGCAGAGAACAATGGAATTTTTAAAAAAGAATTTTCATTTGCGCTCATGCTCCCCTCGCCTGCCGGGAGAAGAGGATTACAAACATTGTTTGGATCATATTATTAAAAATTGCTCCGCGCCGTGCGTGAAAAAAATTTCGCAAGAGGATTACAAAAAAAATGCCATTGCCGCATGCGAATTTTTGGAAGGCAAATCGGCGGAATGGATCGGAAAATTAAAAGCGGAGATGGGAAAAGCCTCCGAAAAAATGAATTTTGAAAAAGCGGCGCAGTTGCGCGACATGATGGAAAGCATTCAGCGCACAACTAAACAGGAAAAAAAATTCTGGAAAGATTTTCCGACGGCGATTGTGCCGGAAAAAGATTTGGAGGAGTTGCGCGACGCACTGAAATTGCCTGCGATTCCGGAAATCATCGAGTGTTTCGACATTTCCAATATTTCCGACACGCACAAAGTGGCGTCGATGGTGTGCTTCAAAAACGGGCGGGCGCATAAGCAGAGCTATCGGCGATACCGCATCAAAACCGTACAAGGGCAGGACGATTTTGCCTCGATGGCGGAAGTCGTCAAACGCCGTTACTCGCGCGTGACGAAAGAAGCCTCGACGTTTCCTGATCTGATTGTTGTTGATGGCGGCAAAGGACAACTCAGCGCGGCGTTGAAAGAATTGGAGCGCTTGAAAATTTTTCAACAACCTCTCATCGGACTCGCCAAGCAAGAGGAAGAAATTTTTCTTCCGCGCAATCCGAATCCGTTGTGGCTTCCTAGAAAATCCGGCGCGCTGAAGTTATTGCAGAGAGTCCGCGATGAAGCGCATCGCTTCGCCAACGCCTATCACCAGCTCTTGATGAAAAAACGCATTGCGGAGAGTGTTCTGGATGATTGCCCCGGCATGTCGCGGAATAAAAAGACTGCTCTCCTGCGTCATTTCGGATCCATCGAGAACATCCGAAAAGCAACGGTGGAACAATTGGCCACCGTTCAAGGCGTCTCACCTCGACTCGCCAATCAAATTTTCGTCTTCTTGCATCGCAACTGAATTAATAAAAAGGGCGCTTCGCTTGATCCAGTGTCGAAATCACGTCAAGGTTTTATCATTTCATCTTGTTTTTCTTTTTCTAAATCGGATTTTATCCAGAAGAATATAGACGACCGGCACGATGTAGAGCGTGAGAAAGGTGGAAGTCAGCATTCCGCCAATGACTGCGACGCCGAGGGGTCTGCGGCTTTCGCCGCCGGCGCCCATGCCGATGGCGATCGGCAAAATGCCAATCATGGTGGAAAGCGCGGTCATTAGAATCGGACGGAAGCGAATGCGTCCGGCTTCGATCATGGCTTTTGTTGCATCCATGCCTTCGGCGACGCGTTGATTGGCGAATTCCACGAGCAGAATGGAATTTTTTGTTACCAATCCCAAGAGCAAAACAAATCCTATCAAGCTGTAGAGATTCATATTCATGGAGGCGATTTCCGGCAAATGGGTGGTGATGAATTGCAAAAATGCGGGCAAGGATTCCAAAGGCGCATAAAATTTGATCGACGCAAAATTATTCACGATATTCAGAATGAATAACAGCAAGAGTCCGCCGAAGGTCGCCAAGGGTACCGCGAGCATCACGGTGATCGGATGCATGAAACTTTCAAACTGCGCCGCGAGGACGAGGAAAATAATCAGCAAAGCCAAAATTAAAATTTCTCCGCCTTCGGTCGTCGCCGATTCCACTTCACGGGCTTCGCCGTCCCATGTGTACATCACTCCCGGCGGCAATTCTTCTTTAAGAATCTTTTTTACTCTATCCATCGCTTCGCCCAACGTAACGCCTTGCGGTTCGCCGGTGACTTTTGCGGAGCGAAAACGCTGAAAATGATAAATGGTATTCACCGCGCCCGCTTCGTTTTGGCGAATCAATCCGCGCAGTTGGACGAGTTGTCCGTTTTGCGTGCGGACGTGAAGGCGTTCAATATCCTGCGGCGTGAGGCGTTTGCTTCGTTCCATTTGACCGATGACGACGTATTGTTTGCCGCTTTTATTGAACTGAGAAATTTCCTGGCCGCCTAAAAAGATTTGCATGGTTTCGGAAATATCGCGCACGGAGACGCCCGCGGCAGAGGCTTTGTCGCGATCGATTTCGATATTGATTTGCGGTTTTTCGTAATTGAAATCCACGTTGGGTTGCCCCAAAAAGCCTTCTTTCATCAAGCGCGTTTGGATTTTGCGCGCGGCGTTGTCCAATAATTTCAAATCCTGACACTGCAAAACCAATTGAAAGGTTTCGCCGAAACCGCGATTGAGCGCCTTGGGTAAAAATCCGATGGAGATCGCGCCTTTGACTTCGTTGAACATGCGAGCGAACATCGAATCGATGCCGCCGGGGCGCAAAATCGCCTGCGCGCTTCGGTCGCGGTCTTCTTTTAATTTCACAAACATCAAACCTTGATTGGCGCGACCCGGCCCGCCCGCGAACGACAACGCTACTGCGGAAAAATAACTTTCTTTCTCCGGAATGGATTCGGCGATGGATTCGGTTTGCTTCATGAAACGATCGGTGTATTCGCTGGTAGAACCTTCCGGGGCGATGACGATGCAAATGATGTATCCCTTGTCTTCTTGCGGCAAAAATTCCTTCGGCAAAGCTTTGTAGAGTCCGAGTGAAGCGGCGATCGTCATCAATCCGATAAAACTCACCAAGATTTTATGTCGAGTAGCCCACGCCAATGTTCCCGCGTAAAATGCCGCCATGCCGTTGAAAAAATCCTCGAAAAATAAAAATATTTTTCCGTGTTGTTTAGGCACGTAGAGAAAAACCGCGCACAATACCGGCGTAAGCGTCAGCGCCACAAACGCGGAAATAATCACCGAGCCGGAAACCGTGATCGCAAATTCTCTGAAAAGCACGCCGGTGGTGCCTTTTTGAAACGCGATCGGCAAAAATACCGCTACGAGCGAAATAGTGATGACGATAACCGCGAGGGTGATTTCTTTCATACCTTTGATGCTCGCGGAATAGGCGTCCATGCCTTCTTCCATGTGACGATAGACGTTTTCGAGTACAACAATCGCATCATCCACCACAACGCCAATCGCCAGCACCAGCGCGAGCAGAGTCAAAATATTGATGCTGTATCCCATCATGTCCAAAACAGCGAATGTGCCGACGATGGAGACAGGAATCGCCGTCGCCGGAATCAAGGTCGAGCGAACATTGCGCAAGAAAAAGAAAATGATTCCCACGACGAGGAAAAAGGAAATAAAAATAGTGTCGCGCACTTCATGAATTGCCTTCTCTATATATATGGAGGAGTCATACGCCACATCGACGGTGATGCCTTCCGGCAAATCTTTTTGGATGCGGCGCATTTCCGCTTTGACTTTTCGCGCCACGTCCACCGTATTCGCGTCGGATTGTTTGACAATGCCCAAGCCCACGGTGGGACGTCCGTTGTACCGGGCAATCGTGCGCTCATCTTCCGAACCCACTTCCGCGCGCGCGACATCGCGCAGACGAATCGGTGCACCGTTTTCGTAACGAATAATCAGATTTTCGTATTCATCCGGTTTATCCATTTTGCCGCGCACAAGAATCGTGGATTCGCGGCTTAAATTTTCCACGCGGCCGGAAGGCAATTCGACGTTCTCCGCCTGCAAAATATTTTTGATGTCCATCGGCGTCACGCCGCGCGACGCCATTTTGTCCGCATCGAGCCACAGGCGAATCGCAAAACGTTTCGCGCCGCCCAGATTGATGCCGCCGACACCGTTGACGGTTTGCAGTTGTTCCTTCACTTGCGTTTCAGCGATGGTGGTCAATTCGAGCGTGGAATATCGATCACCATAAAAGACAATCCACATGATTTCTTCGGCGTTCGCGTCTTGCTTGGAAACAATCGGCTCTTTGATGTCGTCCGGCAATTTTTCGCGTACACGCGAAATGCGGTCGCGCACATCCTGCGAGCCGATATCCACGTCGTGATTCAATTGAAATTCTACCGTGATCTGACTCACCTCAGCGCGCGATTCGGAACGCAATGTTTTAATTCCGGAAATATTATTCAGCTCTTGCTCCAGAATTTCTGTGACTTCGGTCTCAATCAACTCCGCGTTTGCGCCCGGATAAACCGTCACCACCGACACAATCGGCGGATCAATGTCCGGCAACTCTCTCACCGGTAAATTGCGCATCGCCATCACGCCAAAAAGCACAATGATCAGACTCAGCACCGTCGCAAATACCGGCCTCTTTATACATACTTCCGAAATATTCATTTTTTGAATAAATAAATTAGGGGCTCTGCCCCTAAAACCCCGCTAAAGGACTACTGTCCTTTAGAATCCTACTTGGGTGCGCCTTTTGTGCGCGCCTTGCGCGCCAAAAGGCGCACCCATGAAGGGTTTCTTAAGGGCGGTAGCCCTTAAGTAGGGTCTTAGGGACGAAGTCCCTAACTTATTCCAATATAGAAAATTGGCTTGTCACATCAAGCGTAGTCTTTCTTAATGCTAAGGATGCCGCGAGACCATGAAGGATCGATAGAGACGTATTTGAAGGAGATTAGCCGGATTCCGCTGATTTCGACGGAAGAGGAGGTTAAGCTTTCCAAGCAAATCAAGAAAGGGAATGCGCGCGCGCGGGAAAAAATGATTCAGGCGAATTTGCGTTTGGTGGTGAAGATTGCGAGCGATTATACGGGATTGGGGTTGCCGTTGTTGGATTTGATTTCGGAAGGAAATATTGGATTGATGAAAGCGGTGGAGCGTTATGATTCCAAGCACGGCACGAAATTTTCCACTTATGCGGCATGGTGGATCAAGCAGGCCATCAAGCGCGCGCTTGCGAATCAAACCAAAACGATTCGGTTGCCGGTGCATTTGGTGGATAAATTGGCGCGGATGCGCCGAGCGGTGACGAGTTTGAGCGAGAAACTTTCGCGCCAACCCACGGTACCTGAGATCGCCGAAGAACTCGGCATTTCGCAAGCCAAGGTCGCGCAACTCACGCGCGTTTCGTTGCGTCCGGCTTCGTTGAATGCGGCGATGCACGACGACGAACTCTCGGAATTCGGCGAAACGATTTCCGACGAAACCGCCGAATCGCCTTTTGAGTCTCTCAGCGAAAAAAATCTTTACGATACCATTGCGGATGTGCTTCATATATTAGACGAGCGCGAACGAGCGGTGCTTTCTTTGCGTTTTCCGATCGACGATGAATGTCATTACACATTGGAAGAATTGGGGCGAAAATTTAAAGTCACACGCGAGCGCGTCCGGCAAATTCAAAACACCGCGCTTGCCAAACTCAAACGCGCCCTTGAGGTGAAAGAAAAAATCCAACACTTATGAATAAAGTTCTTAAAAGCGCCACGGAACGCCTCAAGGCAAGCGTTCGCGATGTCCCCGATTTTCCTGAAAAAGGAATTATTTTCAAAGACATCACACCTATTCTGCAAAATTCGCAATTGTTCCGCCTCGCGATTACGGTTTTTAACGAACATTATCAACGCAAAACGATCGATACGATTGTCGCTATCGACGCGCGCGGATTTCTTTTTGCGAGCGCGTTGGCGTATTGCTTGGGCACAGGCGTGGCGCTTGTTCGCAAAAAAGGAAAACTTCCTTATCAAACGATTGAGCAAAGTTATTCGCTCGAATACGGAGAAAATACGCTCGCCATGCACACGGATGCCATTCAGAAAGATCAAAAAGTGCTGATTGTGGATGATGTGCTTGCCACCGGAGGAACAGTTGGCGCCACAGCAGAATTGGTCAAACAACTCGGCGGCAATATTGTTGAAATTGCTGTTTTCATTGAACTGGAATTCTTGAAAGGACGCGAAAAACTCGCTCCGCTTCCGGTGTTTTCCGTGCTCAAATACTAATTCATATTTAGAGTTCCATGAAAAACCGGTTGATCGCCATTATTATTTTGATGATGCCTGCGCTAAGTTTGGCGCACGAACACATCATCATCAGCGGAGGTCCGGCATTGCGCTATCACGAGCGTTACAAAGCGGCGTCACACGACAAATCGTGGGCGAATTTTATCAATTCCGCCGAGACTCAAATCAAAAAAATCAAACCGAAGATTCCTTCCGGCGACACGATGGTGTGGATGGTGTATCGCCCCGGTTATGAAACGCGAGGCAAGGAAGAACACGTGGATGCGATTGGCATCATCACCCAAAAAGCCCAAGAACTCGGCGCCAAACTGGTGTGGTTTAACAATCGCGCGGAATTTTTGGAATATCTGAACGACAATCGCGACGACGATAATCTCATCGCGCGCCTCGAATATTTCGGTCATTCCAACAAACGCAATTGGATGTTTGATTACAGCAATAAACTCGACGGCGCGTCTGCCGAACCGGATATGTTTCATTTGTGGCATTTCAATAAACTCGCCGGAGGGATTTTTACGGAAAACGCATTTTGCAAAAGCTGGGGTTGCCACTCCGGCGAACAATATTCCGGCGCATGGTACAAGCGCACCGGACGCAGAATGGAAGGCGCCATCGGAAAAACAGATTACTCTGATGGCGGGATTCCCAAACTCTCTTCTTCGAGCGGGAAATGGACTCAATGAAATTTATTTTTTTAGACAGAATGAACAGAATAAAATTTTGTTTAATTTTTATTTTGGGTGTTTGTTGTGTCGTCGCAACACACAGTGAACAAACCACAAATACGACTGCGCCGACTGTAACCACTACGATCACAAATACAGTTTCTGAAATTTCGCCTGCCGCGCCTCCAACGCATTCTGAGGCCACGAACGCCGAAGAATCCACCGAACCCGCGCCTTTTCCGCAAACGTACGTCGAACCCACCAAAGAAGAAAAAAAAGAAGCGGCAAAAAAACCGAAGAGAACTGGTCCGCCGAAAACTTATGGCGATTGCACCGGTTCGTATTGGATTGGACAACGCATCGTTGCCGAACGCCACGCAGGTTGGGGATGGCTCAAGCCCGAAGGCGGTTCGTGGAAAACCGCCAAGTGGATTATGATCGAAGAAAAGCCCGGAAAAATCGAGGCGCCATCGCGTTTTTATAATAGACCCAACGACGATCATAACATGCAATACAAACTCTACGGACATTTTGCCGATTACAAAGGTTACGAACCCAATATCGATTCGCTCGTCGAGGTTTTTGCGCTTAAAGGATTCGAAGTGATTGGTTCCAGCGCGCGCATTGACCGCTCGCCCCCCGGCCCCTCCGGCGGCCGCAAAGGCCGAATCTCCGAACGCGGCGCGCATTTCTAATATGTATAAAAAACATTTTATGACTCTTGCGCCTGAGATTTTAAAAGAAAATACTCGATGCTATCTGTGAGCGCTTGCCAACTGGCTTCGATGACGTTGTCCGAGACGCCGACCGTGCCCCATTCTTTTTGGCCGTCGGTGGATTGAATAAGAACACGGATTTTTGCCGCAGTGCCTGCGGTGGGATTGATGATGCGCACTTTGTAATCAACCAGATGCATTTTTGCTAATTGCGGGTAACGCTGAATCAGCGCCTTGCGCAATGCGCCGTCGAGCGCGTTGACCGGACCGTCGCCGTCGTCCACGGTTTTCATCAAATGATCGTCCACTTCGATTTTAAGCGTCGCTTCGCATGTACTGAAACCATGCGTGGCGTTTTTTCTCACGGAAGCGTGATATTCGTTGAGTTTGAAAAACGGTTTGACGATTTCGAGCGATTTTAAAACCAGCAATTCGAACGAGGCGTCCGCCGCTTCGAATTCATAACCTTGGCTTTCGAGTTTTTTGATTTTTTGCAAAATCTGGCGCGTTCGTTCGCTCTTTTCGTCAAGCTGAATGCCGAGTTGGCGCGCCTTCATCATGATATTGGTGCGCCCGGAAAGTTCTCCAACCAAAACACGCTGGGTATTGCCTACCAACGCGGGATCGATGTGCTCAAAACTGGAAGCGACTTTGTTGATCGCGTTGACGTGCATGCCGCCTTTGTGCGCAAACGAAGAAATGCCGACGAACGGCGCGCGTGTGTCGGGATTTTGATTCGCCAATTCATCCACAAAACGCGAAATCTCGCGCAATTGCGCCAGTTTATTTTCCGGCAAAACCGTTTTCCTCATCTTGATTTCAAGAATCGGGATCACGGTGGTGAGATTACAATTTCCGGTGCGCTCGCCGTAACCGTTAAATGTTCCCTGAACATGCAACGCACCCGCATCCACCGCCGCAATGGCATTCGCCACCGCAAGCCCGCAGTCGTCATGCGTGTGAATGCCGATGGGAACAGAAAATTTTTCTTTGACCGCGAGCGTCGCTTCGCGGATTTCGGAAGGAAGACGCCCGCCGTTGGTATCGCACAACACAATGCTATCCGCGCCCGCATCCGCCGCCGCTTGCAACGTTTCAAGCGCATACGCGGGATTGTCGAAATAACCGTCGAAAAAATGCTCGGCGTCGTAAATCACTTCGCGCCCGCGTTGCTTCAAGAACGCTGTCGTGTCGGCGATCATGCGTTTATTTTCGTCCGCGGTCGTGCGCAAAACATCGGTCACATGAAGCAACCACGTTTTTCCAAAAAATGTCACCACCGGAGTCTCGGCATCCAAAAGCAATTTCACCTGCGCGTCCAATTCCACCGACGTCTCCGGCTTGCGCGTGCTCCCAAACGCCGCAATCTTTGCCGCGCCCCAATTCCGATCCTTCGCCGCCTTGAAAAATTCAATGTCCTTCTCGTTCGAACCAGGCCAGCCGCCCTCTATATAATGTATCCCAAATTCCGCCAGCCTCTCCGCCAAACGCAATTTATCCCCCAAAGAAAAATGCACCCCCTCCGCCTGCGCCCCATCGCGCAATGTCGTATCATATAACACCAATTTCATATTTTGTTTTTAATAGTTAGGAGCTTCGCTCCTAAAACCTCACTTAAGGGCTACCGCCCTTAAGAATCCCTTCATGGGTGCGCCTTTTGTGCGCGCTTCGCGCGCCAAAAGGCGCACCCAAGTAGGATTCTCAAGGATGGTAATCCTTGAGCGGGGTCTTAGGGGCAGAGCCCCTAAACAATAAAAAACAAATAACAGGCTTTTTGCAAAAGCAAAGACTTGTTAATTGAAAAAAATGTGTTTAATTGGAGGTTTGGTTTCGGATGAAATATCGTTGTTATTTGTTATTTGGACCTCCCGGATCGGGAAAAGGAACGCAAGGAAGAGTGTTGGGAAATATTCCCGGTTTTTGCCACGTGGCGTGCGGAGAAGTTTTTCGCTCGTTGGATTTACGAACGGAAGTGGCGCTGGCGTTTATTGAGTATTCGCGCAAAGGCGAATTGGTGCCAGATAAGATTGTGGTGGAATTATGGCATCAGCATATTGAAAAAATGATTGCGTTGAGCCGTCTGAAACCGGACATCGATCATTTGTTGCTCGATGGCATCCCGCGTAATGTCAAGCAGGCGCAACTTTTGGAAAAGCATCTCGAAGTGCGCAAGGTCTTTCATTTGCATAGTCCGAACCGTAGCGACCTGATCGCCCGCCTCCGCCGCCGCGCCATTAAGGACAATCGTCTTGACGACGCCAGTGATGAGATTATTGGCCGGCGTTTGGAGACCTACGACAAGGAGTCGAAGCCTGTGTTGGAATTTTATCAAAACAAGGGAGTCGTCAATGTTGACGCCACCCGTTATCCTTATGAAGTCTGCCGAGACATTCTTGCACACATCGATACCCACCACGAAGCCGACGATTTTTGAACCTACAGCTTCTTTTTTAGATAGATAAAAACCTCCTTTACGTTTTGAGCGTTACGTCACATTGATAAGGACACCCTAATAAAAGGACGTAAAAAAACATGCAAAATACTATTAAATCGTTGTTTGTAAAATATTTAAGAAACGCTTTGACATCGGAAGCGAGCTTGCTAACGTGTGATTCTGAGCAGATTTTTATGCCTGAAGTGGTTAATTTAACAGATGTTTATTGGAAGAAAGGGTTCTACAAACAACCTACGAAGCGTATTGGCTTAGTGGGTACTCTTGTTCTTTCTAATATATTGTGGATTGTACTTTTTGTGATTGTCGTTTCGATTTTGATGGGCATGTCTCGCATGACCAGCGGCATGGCAAAAAGCTACATCCAAAAAGAATGGGAATTATCTAGAATTAAACAACTTACAGCTAGAGAACTCGCCGATAGAGACGAAAAAATTGAGCGCCTAATGGCTTTCCAATCCACTTCACCGAAAAACATTCTTACATTGGCGAGAAACGTTTCCGACGTGCTGGATAGTGCGCCGGTGTATCACCGAGATTTCTTTGAAAAGGCATTGCCGGAGGCGATGTTGGTGCAGATAACATACGGAATTCCAGCATCGGCGGTCATGGCGATGTCCATTTATGAGAGTGCGTACGGGAAAAGTTCGCTTTCTGAAAATTATCATAATTATTTTGGTATTAAGGCTTTTGATGATTGGAAAGGCGCGCGAGCCGTCTCAATGCCCACAAAAGATTCCGGAGTGGCGACCACCGCAGACTTCCGTGCTTACAGAAGTTTGCGTGAGGGATTTCTTGGATACGCACAATTTATTAAAGATTCCGATCGTTATCAACGCGCTTTCAGAGCAAAGAACGGCGTGCAGTTTGTGTCGGCTCTTCTGCGCTCTGGTTACTGCCCTGATTCCTCTTATCTGGATAACATCGAACAACTCATGGAACGCCATCATCTCTTGGAACTCGATGAAGCGCTGGAAACATCCACCCACAACCCCATCCAAATGGCCTCTTACAAGGACTACCGTCCTTGACCTACAAGCGATACTTCGTATCGCATGAGAGCAAAGGCATCGACCAACTTCATGCTCTCCGTGGTTAAAATGGGTAAAGCAATGCGGAGTAAATTTTAAAATTTATTTATTTAACTCTAATACTATTTCCAGAAAATAAATTTTACAAATAAACCCTCCCTTTATCCCCCTGGATGCCCGCTCAAGGCGGGCATGACAAGTGGGAAGAGGAATTTTGTGAGACAAGTAACAATAGGTGCATGTGAAACTTATTTTTTGGATTCAGTATTGCTCTGTAGAAAAGAGCATTCTTGCACATATTCGGGGTCAAGTTTGCACATTCACAGAAACTGTGCATGTGCAACCATGACCCCTTGACGAGTCTGCGCATCCCTTATGATGCAACATTTCTACAAAGCAATTTAGTATAAAAACTATCCCACGAGTTCCAAGGTAGGATTGGGAATGTTTTGCGTGGTATCGTGAACGGAGATATGAGTGATATTGAGCGCGTCGAGTTTGGATTGAATGGCTTGACGGGCAAGTTCCGGCGTATTGCAATCTTCGCTGAGATGACTGAGATAAAGATGTTGAAGCCTGTCCGAAGCAATCGCGCCGGCAAGCTCGGCGGCGGCGTCATTTGAAAGATGCCCATGACGCGCAAGAATGCGTTGTTTCACCGCCCAAGGACGTTTGGTATCCGCGCGCAAAAGTTGCAGATCGTGATTGGTTTCCAAAACCAGTGCGGAACAAGATTTGACGCGCTCGACCACTAATCGCGTGGCATAACCGAGATCGGTCAAAAATCCGATGGTTTGTTGCCCAAAAGAAATCGTGTAACCGACCGGATCGTAAGCGTCATGCGGCACAGAAAAAGTTTCGACGTGCAAATCCTCCAGATCAAATTCTTCGCCGGTGCGAAAAATTTTCCATTGGTTGAATTGAGGAAAACGCGCGCGCAGAAAATCGGCTGTGAGGCGATTGGTATAAACGGGAATTTGTTTTTTATTGGCGAGAATCGCAAGCCCGGCAACGTGATCGGTGTGTTCGTGAGTGATGAGCACGGCTTGGATGTCGTCGAGCGTACGCCCGATGCCTTGGAGGCGTTGCTCGATCTGGCGTCCGCTAAAACCGGCATCAACAAGCAGGCGAATTTTAGGCGTCTCGACATACGCGCAATTGCCGTCGCTCCCGCTACCTAGAATGGTCATTTTGACTGCCGACATTGAACAATGTTATAGCTCTTTTTTTACGATATTCCATCATTTATCTTCTGACGCAAGGATACCCCGATGCTTGCATGGGGGAGGAATCGCGCAAAAAGAATGCCATACACAGGATAAAGATAGATGGCCACGTCGCTTCGCTCCTCGCAATAAATCACACCTTGCTAACGCAAGATGATTTAGCTTGCGCTTTTCATTCCCAACAACAGACGATCTCAAAGTTTTTTTAAGAGAGGCATTTCCTGCTTTTTCTAGCAAGCTTAGAAGGGTAAACTGAACGCTTCCCATGAAAAAAGAAAAAATATTGGTGGCGATGTCGGGCGGCGTGGACAGTAGCGTTGCGGCGGCATTGCTGAAGGAAAGCGGAGCGGAGGTTGCAGGCGCGTACATGAAAAATTGGATTCATGAGGAAAAATTTCACGGCGATTGTCCGTGGCAAAAGGACATCGACGACGCGCGCGCCGTGGCGGACAAGTTTGGCATTGAATTTCAAGTCGTTAATTTGATGAAAGAATATCGCACGCGAGTGGTGGATTATCTGTTGGAAGGGTATCAGGAAGGCGTGACGCCGAATCCGGACGTCATGTGCAATCGGGAAATCAAATTCGGCGTTTTTTTGGATTTTGCGTTGGAGCATGGTTTTTCGGCGGTGGCGACAGGACATTATGCGCGCAATATTTGCAGAGAAGATGGACGATGGGATTTATTGGAAGGCGTGGACAAAAATAAAGATCAGTCATACTTTCTCGCGCTCATGAATCAAAATCAAATCGCGCGCGCGCGATTTCCTATCGGCAATCTAACCAAACCGGAGGTGCGAAAGATTGCGATGCGACTCGATATGCCCAATGCGCAAAAAAAAGACAGTCAGGGAATTTGCTTTATCGGGAAAATAAAAATGGCGGATTTTTTGCGACAATTCGTGCCCGACAAACCGGGTATGATTGTGGATTTGAAAGGCGAAAAACTCGGAGAACATCGCGGATTGCATCTGTACACGCTTGGACAGCGCAAAGGGATCCGTGTGGCATCGAATCAGCACAAAGAAGCGTACGTCGTGGTGGAAAAACGCATCAAAACTAATGAATTGGTCGTGGCTTTTGATAAACCAACAACGCCCGGACTTTATTCTACGCGCTGGATGATTCGAAATTTGTCTTTCACCAACAACGCGATTCGGGAAAAGACCCCTTTGCTCGCGCGCCCGCGTTATCGTGCTAGAGCTTGCGCGGCGGAATTCACCCTCTGCGGCGAACACGAAGCAGAAATCATCTTCGCCGAGCCGCAACGCGCCATCGCTCCTGGGCAAATCTGCGCGCTTTACGACGGCGAGACCCTCCTTGGCGGCGGTATTTTTGCTGTTTGACCAGCAATCGTCAGGTCACCACGCACACGCTTTACGGCGGCGACATGAGTAAACCTCGGGGTCAAGTTTGCACATTCACAGAAACTGTGCATGTGCAACCATGACCCCTTGACGAGGCAACCATGACCCCTTCCTCCTCCTCGGAGGCGGCGTTTTTGCTGTTTAAAATTTTGACATAGGAATGAGAGGAACTATAATTATGTTTTTCCCTTGAGGGATAAGAAGCGCTTCAACTTTAAACCATATTCAAACAACGGAGAAATCTATGACAAAAAATATTGATACACTGGTTAAAGATTTGGTGATGACGGATGACATGGGAACCAAAGAACAAATCGCCCAAGAAATTCATGCTCAAGCCAAGAAACAAAATATTTATTTAAGTTCGATTCACGACGTGTACATTGCGCGGGGCAAAGGCAAGGGGCCGGATTTTACAGTTCCAGCGATCAATTTGCGTTGTCTCACCTATGATTTGGCGCGGGCTATTTTCCGCGTGGCGAAGAAAAATGATTCCGGCACGTTTATTTTTGAAATCGCCAAATCCGAGATGGGTTACACCAATCAACCGCCGTTGGAATATGCGGGCGTGATTTTAGGCGCGGCAATCAAGGAAAATTATTCGGGTCCCGTATTCATTCAGGGCGATCACTTCCAGATCAAAGCAAAGAATTATTTTACCGATCCGAAAAAAGAAGTGGAAGCGTTAAAGACCGTCTCGCGCGACGGCATTGCCGCGGGCTTTTACAATATCGACATCGATAGTTCTACAATTGTGGATTTGCAAAAATCGACGCTTGCGGAACAACAACACGATAACTGCACCGTCTGCGCTGAATTGGCAAAATACATCCGCAAAATTCAGCCGAAGGGCATCACGGTGTCCGTCGGCGGAGAAATCGGCGAAGTCGGAGGAAAAAACAGCACTGTCGAGGAATTGGAAGCTTTCATGGACGGCGTGAACGCGCAATTATCTTCAGGCATGCATGGCCTGAGCAAAATCAGCGTTCAAACCGGCACGTCGCACGGCGGCGTTGTGTTGCCGGATGGGACTGTGGCAAAAGTCAAAGTGGATTTTGACACTCTGAAAAAACTTTCTCAGTTCTCTAAGAAAAAATACGGACTCGGCGGCGCGGTGCAACACGGCGCATCCACGCTCCCGCAAGAGGCTTTCAATAAATTTCCGGAAATGGAGACGATTGAAATTCATCTGGCGACGAATTTTCAAAACATGATGTACGATAGCCCGCTATTCCCTAATGATTTAAAACAAAAAATGTACGCATGGCTTAAAGAAAATGCCACCGAAGAGCGCAAGGAAGGCCAAACCGAAGAACAATTTATTTACAAAGCGCGCAAAAAAGCGCTGGGGTCATTCAAGAAAGACATCATGAGCTTGCCGGAAAACATTCGCGATGGAATCGCCAAGGAAATCGAAAAGAATTTTGATTTTCTATTCAAGAAACTCAATTCCGTGAACACGCGCAAATTCGTTAATGAACTCGTCAAACCCGTGGATGTCTCCATTGGCTTGCCCAAAGCCATGGCGGCTGTTTTCGATGGCGAGGGCGATGATTGATTCATTTTGCGCTTCATTGCCACATTGTCGCGCATCGCTCGATGCCACGTGTCGAATTGCCTCACAGGCATGCAAATACTTGACAGGAGTGTTAAATGTTATGGCATGAAGGCTAAAGCATTGAAAATACAAACAAAAAACTTTTCCCTTGGCACAAGGCGTGCTTAATTATGACGGATAATTTCCGAAGAAAAACCCATGAATAATTTTACCCCTAGAGCGCAACAAGTTTTGGCGCTGGCTCGAAAAGAGGCTGAGCGCTTCAATCATAACTATGTCGGCACAGAGCATATCCTCCTTGGTCTGATTAAGTTAGGACAAGGAGTAGCGGTCAATGTATTGCAAAAAATGGGGTTGGATTTGGAGACTGTTCGGATGGAAGTGGAGAAGCAGGTCGGCACGGGACCAGAAGGCAAATCGAGTGGAAATATTCCTTACACGCCGCGAGTGAAGAAGGTTTTGGCTCTAGCGAGCAAAGAAGCTAAAGTATTGGGGCATAGCTATGTAGGAACGGAACATATCTTATTGGGATTGCTTCGCGAAGGCGACGGTGTAGCCGCGCGCGTGCTGAAAAGCTTGGATGTGGATATCGAGCAGACGCGCAATGAAGTGCTGAAAGAATTAGACCCGAATTTCGATGCCGCGTCAGCGGCTTCTCACGAAGGCGAGGAAGATTTTTCCCACGCAGGCGAAGAAGGCGGCGCTATACCTGGAGCGCCCAAAAAGGACGCCAAGACGCCGGCGTTGAAAACGTTTGGCAGAAATTTAACGGAATTGGCGCGAAAAAATGAACTTGATCCGGTGATTGGACGCAAAGACGAAATCGAGCGCGTGATTCAGATTCTTTGCCGTCGTACGAAAAATAATCCTGTGTTGATCGGCGAAGCGGGTGTCGGCAAAACGGCGATCGTGGAAGGGTTGGCGCAAGAAATCGCCGTGGGCAATGTGCCCGAACTTCTTCGCGACAAAAATGTGATCACGCTGGACTTGGCGTTAATGGTGGCAGGAACGAAATATCGCGGACAATTTGAAGAACGCATCAAAGCGGTGATGGAAGAAATTCGCAAGACGAAGAACGTGATTCTTTTTATCGACGAAATGCATACGATTGTGGGCGCTGGGTCTGCGGAAGGCGCGATGGATGCTTCGAATATTATTAAACCGGCGCTTTCGCGCGGAGAATTGCAGTGCATCGGCGCGACCACGATGAACGAATACCGCAAATACATCGAAAAAGACGCGGCGTTGGAACGGCGTTTCCAGATGGTCAAAGTCGATCCGCCTTCGGTGGAAGAAGCGATTGAAATTTTGCGCGGATTGCGTCCGCGTTATGAGGAACACCACAAAGCGCACATCGCCGATGAAGCGATCGACGCCGCCGTGCGTTTGAGCGACCGCTATGTTTCCGGGCGTTATCTGCCGGACAAAGCCATTGATATTATGGACGAAGCCGGTTCGCGCGCGCGCATTTCGGCGACAATGAGACCGGCAACGTTTAAAGAAATGGAAGCGAAGATCGAAGAAATTCGCGTGGAAAAAGAAGCGGCGATTAAAGAGCAGGATTTTGAAAAAGCCGCGTCGTTGCGCGACAAGGAAAAGGAAGCCAAAGATAAATTCGAAAAGAAATTGGCGGAATGGCGCAAAAAACGCGACGAACAAATCGTGGAAGTTTTGGAAGAAGATATTAAAAATATTATTTCCAAATGGACGGGCGTGCCTCTCACGCGCTTGAGCGACAAAGAATTGGCGTCGCTTCTGGGCATCGACGAACAACTGCGCAAAGTGGTCGTGGGACAAGAGGACGCGATTCACGCGCTGGCAAAAGCCCTGCGGCGTTCGCGCGCGGATTTGAAAGACCCGAAACGCCCCATCGGATCATTTATTTTTCTGGGACCCACCGGCGTCGGCAAAACGCATTTGGCAAAAGTGCTCGCGGAATCGGTGTTTGGAGAAAAAGATTCGCTGATTCAGCTCGACATGAGCGAATACATGGAAAAATTTAACGTCTCGCGGCTCATCGGATCGCCTCCGGGATATGTCGGTTACGAGGAAGGCGGACAACTGACCGAAAAAGTGCGGAGACGTCCGTATAGCGTCGTGCTTTTTGATGAAATCGAAAAAGCGCATCCGGATATTTGGAATATTTTATTGCAGATTCTCGAAGACGGACAAATCACCGACAGCTTCGGACGCAAAGTCGATTTCCGCAATACGATTATCATCATGACGTCCAACGTCGGCGCGAACATCATCCGCAAAAATAACGTGATGGGTTTCAGCACCGGCGGCAAAAAAGACCAGCAGGATTACGAAGCCGTCAAAGAAAAACTCATGGAAGAAGCGAAGAAAACGTTTCGTCCGGAATTTTTGAATCGCTTGGACGATATCATTGTGTTCCACGGCTTGACCAAAGAACACATCAGCAAGATTGTGACGCTGGAGATCGAAAAAGTTTCCAAACGCCTCAAAGATAAATTCATTACCGCCACCATTTCCGAAAAAGCCGCGGAATTTCTTATCGAAAAAGGTTACGATCCCGAAAACGGCGCGCGTCCCTTGCGCCGCGCGGTGGAAAAATATCTCGAAGACCCGCTCGCGGAAGAAATCATCCGAGGCACATTCAAGGCCGGCGACTCCGTCTTGGTGGAAGCCGGCGAGGACAAGCTCGAATTCAAAGTAGCTGAAACCGTTGCGGCATCTTCAAGATCGGAAAAAAAGTAACCAAGAAATCCGACATAAAAACACCCGCTATGCTTTGCGAGCTTTTCCAAGTTTTTCTGAAAGCCTGCTAAGAATCGTTCCGAGTTCTTGAAATTGGAGAGGTTTGGAAATGTAATCATTCATGCCTGCGCCAAGACATTTTTCACGATCTCCCTGCATCGCCAACGCGGAAATTGCACACACAAAAATCTTTTTATTCTCTTCGCCGCCTTCGCCGACGCGAATGCGCTGAGTTGCTTCCATGCCGTCCATTTCGGGCATTTGAATATCCATGAGAACGATGTCGAATGTCTCTTGCTTCAAAGCATCAAGAACTTTTTTGCCGTTATCCACAAGTTTAGGTTCGTAGCCCATACGCTTAAGAAGCACCACAGCAAGCTTTTGATTGACGACGTTATCTTCGGCAAGAAGGATTTTTAAAGGACGAGTTTCAGCCAATTTTTTGGTGAGGTCCAAAGTCGGTTGAGCAAAAGATATCTTCACGTTTTCTTTTTCGGTCGCTTCAATAATCGGCAAAGTAAAAATAAAAGTTGTGCCGACACCCACTTGACTTTCCGCCCAAATATCTCCTCCCATGAGCTCGCACAATCGACGCGAAATCGCCAACCCCAATCCGGTGCCTTGACGTTTGCCGGCGTCGTTTTCCAATTGAGTAAAAGGCTTAAAAAGATGATCAAATTTCCCAGCCGGAATACCGATGCCGGTATCTTTGACAGCGACGCGCAGATGAGAATCTTGATCGTCTTTAATAATTTCCATGATGATTTTAACGCCGCCTTTATCGGTAAATTTGAGCGCATTGCTGACCAAATTGTTTAAAATTTGCGAGAAGCGAGTTTTATCGCCTCGCATCATTTGAGGAATATTGGCGGCGATTTCACACGTCAGAGTAATCCCCTTCACATGAGCGACAGGCGTTTGAAGTTTAACAATGTTGCCGGCTTCTTCGACGGGATTAAAAGGTTTTTGCTCCAATTGGAATTTTCCCGCTTCGATTTTTGTATAATCCAAAATGTCGTTGAGAAGCGAGAGCAACGTTTGACCGCTGATGCGAATCGTTTGTAAAAAATCTTTTTGCTCGTCATTCAAAGGCGTTTCCAAAAGAAGATTCGTAAATCCGATGATGGCGTTCATCGGAGTGCGAATATCATGGCTCATCATGGCAAGAAAATCGCTTTTAGCGCGATTGGCCGCCTCTACGGATTCCTGCGCGCGAAAAAGCTCCTCGCGCGCGCGCGTCAGTCTCCGTTCTTGTTGATTGATTTGAGAATTAAAAAACATCAATAACAACGTTCCTATCATTCCGCAAGCCAAAGAAAGTTGTAAAATCAATCGATTCAAATTGGCCGTCTCTCTAGTCATATTGCGCATGACAATCGTTTCGCCCACGCATTTTTGAGAGACATCTTTTAAGGCTGTGATTCCTCCCATATAGGTTTGTTTGTTCCATTTGGTCTGAACCAAAATCGCATCTCCCCAATGTTTGTGACGGAAAAAATGTAATGGAGACCGGCGAGAAGAATGCTGATGATAAGTCGCCAGAATATCTCTTAATTGCTCCTGCGGAATATCTGTCGAGCAAACAACGACAGAATGATTCGGTACAAAATCCCAATTTTTTTTGGATAATCCCATCACACGAACGCCTTCTTCCCAATTTTCTTTCGCCAGCAATTCCTTATGCAAAGTCATGATAATGCCCACGTCTAAAAAATGCGCGATTTGCGGTACAAAGTGATCGATCTCTCTTCCCACTTCCACATAACCAATGACTTGGCCTTTTTCCACCCATGGATGCACCACGCGCAAAGTAAATGTCCCGAATTTCCCAAGCTCGATGCCATAAAACGGCTTTTGCGTACGCACGGCTTCTTTGAAGGTATAACGAGCGATCTCATCTCCGTAGTGCGAAGGATTATGGACGCGTAAAAAACATTTTTGATCCAACCCGAGATAATACATGTGCGTGATACCGCTAAAATCATGCAAGCGTCGAAAAAGTTCTTTCGACGCATCCGCAAGTTGCCGGCGATCTTTTTTCATCCAAGCCGCTATAATCTTGGGATCGTTTTTCATCTCTACAAGCATGCCGTCCATAGGAACGACATTCCGCTCTATTTCCCAATTCAAAGCGTGTTCGATTTGTCCGATAAGATTTTGGATTTCATTCTCCATTTTTTGACGTTCGGCATATTGCAAACTCAAAACAAAAAAAATGAACAAGATGACAAATCCCAAACCTAAAAAAAGCAGTAACCGTTTTTTGATGGAGATATGACTATAGATCGGCATACGCGAGATGAATTGTGTGAAAAGTTTTCAAAGTGTCAATGGGTTTCGGGAGGAAATTCGCTCAGAATCACTCGATCAAAACATTCGCGGCACATGCCGTGGCTGACGCCTTCGATTTGTGAGTCCACCTCCCCCATATTCTTGCCGCACCATGCGCAAACAAGCAGAAGTTTGTTTTTTCTTCTTCCAAATTGAAACGCTACGCGTCCGCGAAACACTTGTTTTGGGATCGCCACCACCACGCCGGATTCGAGCAATACGGACATGTCCGTGGCTTTTTTCGCCGTGCCATCCACGCGGCGTACAACTTCTTTGCTGGCATGCTTGGCGACACGAACAGGCAGAGGTGTTTTCTTTTTATTTTCGTCTTCGCTCCCTTTATCGCCGCGTGTATTGATAATCTTCATAACTAAGGTTAACGTGGTGTTGGCTTCAATACATCTTCGGCATTTGCGCTATTCAGTTGTTCCGCTTGAAAAAAATCTTGTTTGGCGCCCTGAGCGTCGCCTTTTTGATTTTTAGCGCGGCCTCGATAAAGATACGCGCCGGCATCCTTTGGATTAAGATTAATCGCTTCCGTTAAATCGGAAATGGCTCCGTCCAAATCGCCTTTCGTCAAGCGCGCATCGCCCCGCATAAACCATGTACTACTTTCTTTTGGATTGAGCGCAATCGCTTCCGTTAGATCGGAAATGGCGCTCGAAAAATCTCCTTTGGCGATTTTGGCCTGACCTCGATTACTGTACGCCACGTCGTCTTTTGGATTGACGCGAATCGCAAGCGTAAAATCATCAATCGCTCCGGTATAATCACCTTTGACCAAGCGCACTTGACCTCGATGATTATAGGCGGTGGAATTTTTATAATCCAAAAGAATGGCATCGGTATAATCCGCCAGCGCACCGTCGAGATCGCCTTTCTGCACGCGAATATCGCCTCGATTTAACAAGGCATTCGGCTCTTTATTGTAGCTAATAGCGCTGGTAAAATCGATGAGTGCGCCATCGAGATCGCCCTTCTTCGTTTTGGCATAACCTCGATGCAAATAACTTTCCGCATTTTCGCCGTCCTGAAGTGCCGCTTCATTCAAATCGGCGATCGCGCCGTCCCAATCTTGTTTCTGTGACTTTGCATAACCTCGATAAAAATAAGCCTTGCCATAATGCGAGTTCACTTGGATCACTTTCGTCAAATCTTCAATCGCGCCATCCCAATCATTTTTTTGCGCCTTGGCATAACCCCTATAATAATACGCTGAATCAAATTCGGGCGTTACCAATAGCGCTTCGTTGTAATCCGAAATCGATCCTTCCCAATCGCCGATCTGGATGCGAGCGTAGCCGCGTTTGCCGTAAATGTCTTTGAGATCGGGGTCTAGCTTGATGGCTTCGGTGAAATTTTCAACAGTAGCATCCCACGCTTCCCGTTTACTGTAAATGCAACCCCGATAATAATAAGGGAGCGCCAACTGCGGATTCGCTTGAACGGCTTCGTTAAAACAAGTCAGTGCTTCGTCGTACTTTTCTCTTTCAAAAAATTGCATGCCGCGTTCCAAGGCGCGTTTTGCCCAAATTTCCTGTTGAGAAGAACATCCGCCGACCAAGCAAAACACAGCCATCAGCAAACAAAGCTTAACAGGCTGCTGAAAAACCCTCGCATGCCGCGTTGCCGGCGATTTTTCTGTTTCCGCGAGGCGCGACGAGGGAGGATATTGCATCGACCATATCCGACCGAGCCGCAACAAAGCGGAAACAAAAAAGCGCCGCAACCCTTTGGGCGGCACGTCTTTTGGCGACTGAAGGCGTTGCGTACTCGTCAAGCATTTGCTTTCAATGCAATCCTCGTACGCAACGCCTTCATTCATCCAAAATCCGTCGCCGCGCGGCGCGCGAGGGTTTTTCAGCAGCCTGTTAAAAACTTTGAACATCATCATATCATCGAGGATTCAGCGATAGATTCAATCCTATTTTGCCATAAAACTTTGCCGCAAAACAACCTTGCCACACCGACTTGGCTAAACTAATTTTCTTATATGAGCAAACACGGCTATACTCTTATGGAATTGTTGGTTACTATTTCTATCATCACAACCATCAGCATTATCATCGTCCCCTATATTCAAACTTATCAGGAAAAAGCTCGTTTAGAAACGGATTCCAGGAATCTAAAATCGTTTCAAACATCCATTGTGCGTCACATTGCTCTTAAAGAAGATTTTGATTTTTTACGATGGACGGGAGGATCGACCACAACGAATTCTTCTCCCTCAGGAGTGACAAATAATATGTATCTGGTACCCGGAGCTCTTGTCTCGACCATGGTAGGCGACATGGCTGGCACCAGTGGACTTACCGACGCCGCCGAATACGTGACTCTTGAAAAAGAAGATAGAAATTTGACTTTCAACAATGTTAACGTCGTGCGTTCCGGTTTCAGCACGAACTACGCTTACGAAGTTTGGCGTTTTCGCAAAACCAGCGCCTCCGGCATTGACCGAAAACAAAATAAAGTGACCGACTGGAATGACACGTCTGCCGCAACGATTAATGCCGCCTTTAATTAATGGTGATTGCTCAACACCAGAAACAAACTTATTTGCCTAAAAAGTCATTTCTCAAAAAGATTCTCATCATGAAATCCAAGTTAGCGCTTTATGGCGGCGATAGGATCAAGAAGAAGCCATTTCCTCCGAGAAGAGCTTTTCATGAAGCGCATTTGAAAGCGGTTAAAGAAGTTTTTAATTATTACAAAAAAGCCGGAGTTGATTTTGGTTATCAAGGCGAATTTGAAAAACGATACACTCAAGAATTTGCCGAGTGGCTCGGAGGAGGTTATGCAGATGCGGTGAATACGGGATCGGGAGCGGTATTTGTCGCTCTCGCGGCGTTGGGATTAAAGCCGGGGAGCGAAGTGTTGGTTTCGCCGATCAGCGATCCGGGCACGTACAATGCCGTCGTCATGAATCGTCTCACGCCGAAACTGATGGATTCGGCGGAGATGAATTACAACGTCGGCGTGAAGCAGTTTTCGAGTCGTATCAATGAGCGAACCAAAGCTGTTCTCATTGTGCACGCTACGGGCAAAGCATGTCCGATCGAAGAAATCGCTCAGATTGCCCGCGAACGAAAAATTTTTGTTGTCGAAGATTGCAGTCAAGCGCACGGAGCAAAATGTCACGGTCGTTATGTGGGAACGTTCGGCGATATTGCGGCGTTTTCCACGATGTACCGCAAAAACCATTGTTCCGGCGGTTGCGGCGGATTGGTATTTACGAAAGATTTGAATCTGCATCAAATGGCTCGCGCCCACGCGGATCGAGGCAAACCGTATTGGATCGAAGGATTTGACGAAAAAAATCCCAACCAATTTTTATTTCCGGCGATGAATTTTAATCAAGACGAAGTATCATGTGCGATTGGCCTCGCGAGTTTAAAGGAATTGGAAGAAACCAATCATACCCGGCGCGAATTTTTGCGTTATCTACACTCTCGATTAATTTTGCAATCGCGCGTGTGCCGTTTTCCTGAGATTACGGATTCCGACGCTCCTTTTTTTCAGCCGATCATGGTGGATGTAAAAAAATTGAATTGCACGAAACTTGAATTTGCCAAAGCGGTGCAAGCGGAGGGCATTTCCATCAATCCGCATTATCAATATCTCGCGCAAAACTGGCCGTACTTGAAATCCCACTGGGCGGACGATTTTCAATGCTCAAATGCGGAAGAGATGTTGAATCACAGCTTGAATTTATTGTTTCACGAAGGTTATACGACGGCGAACGCGAATGATATCGTTCGAGCGATTGTGAAAGTGGAATCTGTTTTGGCTTTACCGTAAAAGTTTGCGAGGAATGGATATTAAAAAAATATTCGCGGATTTAGGCGTATTACAGCGACCTGTGGTGATACATGCTTCTTTTAAAAAAATGCGCGCGTGGGCTCAAGCGCCTTCTCAATTGACGCAAATTTTTCAGGAATCTTTTCCAACGATCATGATGCCCGCATTTACGCATCACGCTACCGTAGGCGCGCCACAGAATGATCATCCCAAGCGCAATGGAATGGATTATCAAAAAAAATGGGTGTCGCCTCATGTGCCTTTTCTTTTGGAAAATGCCCCCATCGATCCGCGCATGGGAATTTTAGCTAAAGAATTATCGATCGTCCATGGTTGCCATCGAAGCGACCACGCTTGGCATTCTTGGTTGGCATGGGGAAAAAATGCAGAGATGCTTGTGGCGGATCATTCGTGGGACACGACAAATTTACCTTTGGAAAGATTGGCGGAACAGGGTGGATGGGTCGTCTTGATGGGCGTGGGATTGGAGGCGTGTACAGCGATTCATATTGCCGAAGAGCGAGCAGGACGAAAGCCTTTCATTCGTTGGGCGTTGGATCGGAATGAAGTATGCCGCCGCGTGCGCGCATCAGGGTGCGCAAAAGGATTCAATCATCTGCGACCTCAATTAAAAATGCTCCGCTCCGCAAAAATAAGAGAATGCGAATTTTTAGCCGCACCTTTAAATGAATTGATCGCGACGGCGGCAGAGGTATTGAAAAACAATCCTTCTTTATCCGCATGCTCGAAGGATTGTTTGAAATGCAAAGATATGATCGCAGGCGGACCTGTTTGATTGCAATTGCATGAGTTTTGTTTAGAATCCGTTGTTATATTTTATGAAAAATTTATCGTCCAATGATATTGTTCGCGAGCCAGTGCCGGATATGCCGCCCCGGTTGATTATGGATATTCAAGGAGGATATTGTAATTTGAAATGCCCGAAATGCTGGGTGCACAGCCCTGAAGCGAATACAGATTTTTCCCATTTGCGCGGCCGCATGTCGTTGGAAGACGCGCGAAAAGTTTTGGATGAAGTCATGCATGCCAAGCCCGCGTTTCAGCCGAATTTGTGGACAGAACCGCTCATGGCAAAAAATTTTAAAGAGCATATCCGTCAAGTCAAAGAGCGAGGTATTCCCGCTTCCATGAATACCAACGGATTATTGCTCAATGAAGCAATGGCTCATTTTCTTGTGGAGGTGCAATTTGATTCCGTTTTTATCAGCATTGACGCCACCACCAAGGAAACTCTGCTCAAATCGCGCGGTACGGATAAATTGGATCAAATCGAACAAGCTGTTTTTACGATGCTCAAGGCGAGAGGCAATCGCATCTATCCGCGCATCGGTGTCACGTTTACTGAAGAAGAATGTAACGCGCACGAGCGCGATGAATTTGTAAAAAAATGGATTCCGCACGTCGATGTTATTCGCATCGGCGAACGCTATGAAAATTACGGCAACGTCAAACGCATTCCGTTGCCGGCGAAACGCACGCCTTGTCGCGCGTTGTACGACACGATGGCCGTGCATTTCAATGGTGATGTGTCAATCTGTTGTCTTGACGGTATGCACCAAACCAATATGGGCAATGTTTTCAAAGAAGGCGTTCACAAAGTATGGCACGGAGAGGCGTTCACCCAAATGCGTCATTATCATGAGACCGGTCAATGGAGCAAAGCGCCTTTTTGCGTCGGTTGCAAAGTGTGGGCGAAGTACGATTATCAAGAAACCGTGGAAGACGGCATTCTTATCCGCCGCTCGCCGCTCATGAGTTATTACAACCGCATCGATCGCCTTAACACATGGAGCAAGGAAAATCTCGGCGGCCACGAAGTGAAAAATAAATCATTTATGCCTTCCACTCCTTGTTAAGAGATTAACTTTTCCCATTTCGAAAGAAAACTTTCCGTCATGATGGGAGAAACTCGAAATTGGGTTTCCCTGCAAAGGTCTTGAAAGCGTTTTTGCAAATCAGAGGAAAACGCCTGTTTGGAAAAATTGGATTCCATGTACTGAAGCATATTGCGCGTCGCTTCTAAAATTTCTTCGGGAGTGTTTGGAAGATATTCCGCGTCGAATTCTTTGACATATTGCATGCTTTGAGCGTTTCCGAGACAAGAAGTCATGATTTCTCTAAATGTGAAAAGTTTTTTTGTTTTTCTGTTACGAATCAATCTCGGCAGAAGCATGTCATGGCGATAACCGATATTATTGCCGAGAGGCAAAAAATTTGTGTGCAACGAACGCACGCCGAACAACCCCGGAACCGCAAACGGACCCGAGTTAGTCGCCATAAACCATCGACAAGCGCTCATCAAAAAAATATCCATGCGATCCGATTTGATCGGGCTATTGGCGTAATCAAAGACGCCTTGCATGCGCGGCAAAGGCGTCATAGAAGAATCTCCCACTCGAATCACATAACCGCCTCTCCGGACAATTTCCTCAAAAGCGGGAAGATATGACATAATGTCCGCATTACGTTCGATGTTGAAATGATTGCTCCCGTTTCTTTCCGACTGATGATAAAAACCGCTTTCTCGAACGTGCGCGCCGACAAACCAACTATATTTAGGAATTCCAACCTTATTCAACTCATTCCATCCAAATTCGCGGTCTTCATCGGTCAATCGCAAAAGTGGTTCGCGTCCTTGAGTTTCCCATCGATCCTGAATCCATTCGAAAGCATCGTAATAATCCATCCATTCGCCATGGATGGGAACGACAGAAACAAAAGGTTTTCGATCGATCATATTTTCCATGCGACGAACATCTTGCGGATTGGAAATCATTTCGAAAAAAGGTTCGAGATAACCCAAAAAACACATATTTGCGATCTTGGAGACGTTCAGCAATAGAACTCCTTTGACTTCCGAATTCATTAACAACTGTAATTTGGCAAACAACCCGAGATTGGCGATGTATCCGATGGTCGTGGAAAAGACAGAATTCAGATAGACGCGCCCCGAAAAATCAAGGCCATGGCGTTTAGCGTGTTCCGCCTGCAAATTCATTTGAAGCGCGCTTAGGCGCACATACTGTTTTTTTTCTCCCACCAGAGAATAGGCCATAATAATCCCTGCCGCGGCGTCGCTGATACCTTGAGTCATTAATTCCGCCCGATCCGGATACACCGCCAAGGCATGCTCAAATAAAGCGCGCGCACTCTCGACATCTTTGCCAATAAGCGCGTTCATTAGAAAAAAACATATCTGCATCATCCATTCGCGCTCTTGAAAAGTCGAACATTGCGTTTGAAAAACCCGATCTCGAATCGATTGCAAAACATGAAGAGGCGACCGCGGCGTGATAGAGTGCAAACATTGAAGATAAACGGCTTCATAATTTTTTTCTTCAAAAGCCTGATAAATATTTTTTTGCGCTCGAAGCGACGCATGCCGACGAATGAACGGATAGCGGATATAGTAAATTTTCTTTCCAATCGATGCCGTCATTTTTTTTAACAACAATCGGCACAAAGTGCAAAATTTCACTTGAGGAAGGACGCACCTCTCACTATCGAACAATGTCTCCAATTCCTCCAAAGGAGTGGTTAGGAAATTTTTCTTCGATAAGGCATCTTCATGATACATTAAAAAAATGCGCCTGCGAAAAGCGCTTTGCCACAACTCCGCGGTTGCAAGACGGCGCTCCTGAATGGTCTGCCTTTGCGAAGTCAGCCCTCTTTGCCGAACAATCTCTTCGAGCTTCGCGGTAACAAAAAGAGAGTTCTTCATGATTTGGAGATTTTTTTTCGCAACAAATAAAAACTTCTGCCTATGGAAACAATCAATTTCCTCATGATTAAACGCAAGATGATTTGAAAGGGAATCTTATGAATTTCTTGATAAGTGCTGTTTAATACCTGCTCAAGCTTTTGCTGATGAGAATAGCTGATCGTTCCCGTTTTTTTCCAAAGAGGCTCAGCCGCCGTGCGACGCTCGCGCAGAAAATGAACGACGGATTCCATCCCATACTGGGTCATCACTTTTTCAAGTTCCATTTGGCTGATGATGTTACGTTGGAGTTTCATAAAAACTTAAGTGGTTGAAGCTTTGTTGTAAGTAGGAGGATAAACGTGCGGCTGACTGTCATACGCCTTCAGGACGTCTTGATTCATCTTGCCGTAAGTTCTTTTTTGAAGTTCGGCAAGCAAGGCATCGTTAACAGTGTATTGACGCGCTTTCAAAAGCGCTTTGAGCGCATATTCCACTTGATGATAGATCATGGCGACAAAAGCCAATTGATGTAGCAAAAGATATTTTTCTTCTTTGTTGATTTGCATATCGCAAACCGATTCTACGCTTCGCAAAAACAACGAATCTGCGTAATAATCCATGCCTTCGCCGCGAAACCCAAGCGGGCATCGGAAAGGCGCGCGTTGACCGATATGCAAGAATTTAACAAAAAGAAAATCATGCTCGTGCGCCCATTTGCATATATCGCCAAAAAGCTCTTCTTTTAAATAAAAAGAGTGAAAGCCCGTTTCCAAACACATCCCCACCACATGTTTCTGAATCGCTTTTTCGGCGCCTCGTAATATATTCAAAGAAGTTCCCTGGGTATCGACGGAAAGAAAATTAGGAGGAGGAATTTTATCTTTTTGGATCACCTCATCCAAAGGAAAAACTTCCACTTCCACTTCTTCCACGACCTTTGAATTTTCGCTCATCAAGTGATCCACGGGGCCGCTTTCGGGCATAGGTAGATAGAAATCCTTATAAGCCGGATTCGGTTTCAGCAATGAGCTCTCGTAAGGATTGAAGTAAATATAAAAAGGCCGCTTCTCGTGTTTTTCTCCAATACAATAAGGCAAAACAATCGTTTCTAAATAACGCTCGCTCCAAAAGTTTTTAATTTGATCCACACAAGACGCGTCTGCCTCGTATAAAACATTAATAATATCTTGGGAAAATTGAGGATAGTAGGGAAAAGATTGCGAACCGCCGCGTCCTCCAACATGATGAGTACATAATCGTGTGTCCATAAAATATATGTAGTGAAAGATTATTAGGGTGCAAGCACAGAACGTCGTTGGATGATCAAATGAGCCACGCTTTCGCCGTAAATGCGCACGCCTAGATCGCTATTATGCGTATCGATTGGAAAATTAAACCATTTCATCAATTCGGCGCGGTCTTGCGGGATAGGCATACTTAAATGATTGCGCATAAGAATGATTTCGATGTGATGGGATTTTGCTTCCGCGACCAATTGCTCAAGCAAACCATTGAGCCAAGGCATATCCTTCTCTGAAGTGCCGGTCAATTCTTCAAACATGGGATGATTTAAAAAAAGCGCGTGAGGAACAGTCTTTTGAGCCTTTTTAAAAATCTCCACTGCCGCACTTATTTGCTTGGCATTGTCCCTCGGATGGTTTCGAAAATAAAGATTCCCATCTCCCGCGGAAAAAGGAATCAGGCGGCGCGGCATTCCGACATGTTTGCCAAACGGCCCTAAAATAGTCGCGAGGACTTCAGAATAAATTCCCCGCCACGGCAAAGGATCGAGTTGAGTTTCCTGAACATATTTTTTGATGAATTGCCGGCGTTCTTCCTCCGATTTAAAATTGGTTTGCCCGCGCGAGAAAAATTTTCTGACCACATCGTCGGCAATAAAATTCACAATCACCAAATCGGGTTGAAATTCAAGAGCGCGATATTGAAAAACAGCGCCCATTTGTTGAACACCGATGCCGTCATGACCGCAATTAATCACGCGTGTAAATTTTCCGCCCGCCGCCGCTTTCCATTCGTCGGACTGATTTAATTTTTCTTGCAACACATCCGCCCAACGCACGGTTTCATTGATATTCGCCGTAAAAGAATCTCCGATCACAATAATGCGGTATTCATTCAGAGGTTTTTCGACTGGATAATCCTCGTTCGACACCAAACCGTGTTGATTCGTCTTCCAACACCCTTTGCCGGGACTATTCGTCACATTTAAATTGGGTTTATAGCGATAACCGGTTTCAGAATCATAAATACACCAATCATTGCTACTTTGAAGAAGTTGCGCCGTAATTGTTTTTTTGAGATTGTGATAAATATAGACGCGATAAACAATTTCCAACACCGCCAAAGAAAAAAGAATCGATAGGCACAATAAGAGCGCGTTGATGAGAAAATTTTTATCCGGTTTCAACATGTTTTAAAAATTCCAATAAAGAAGAGTGTTTAACAAAACCGAAGACATTTTTCCACAAAAGATTCTTTGGAATGCATCCAATCTAAAAAATCGCTGTCTGTGGCTTCCAATTTGCGCGAATCAAACGAGCCTTTAATCGAGATATCTAAACGAGGCGCAAAATTGGTCAATTCATTTTCAATATGCGCCATGTTTGCCATAAAGGCTTCATAATTCACCACTCGTTGCCCTTTTTTGTTCCCATGGCTCAAACGATAGACTTCCGGATGATACGGCGGGAAATAAAGCGATATTTGGACCTTATATTCCCTCGCCTTTTCGAGAAATTTTTGAAATGCCCGCAAATAAAGCTCATCGCATACGTAATGAGGAAAATGCACAGATTGACGAATGATATCGGCAATCTCTTCTGAATTCCGCTCGCGAAAAGGAGCATGGTATCCGGTCGAACCGTCATGCCGTCGAATATACTCATCGGCGATATCCGAATCTGTTGAAGCAAAAGAAGTCCGCCTCCACGCAATATCCATCATGCGACAGATGCGTTTGAATTGAATTTCTCGCTGATAAGCCATCCATTGTCTAAAAGAAATCTTTGCGGGCAATCGCAAATCCCATTCTCTGTTCAAAATATTCAATTCATTGCACAAAGGAAGATAATACGTTTTCCAATGTTGCGGATCAAAAAGCCATGGGTCCACGCCAAGGATGATATACGCAGGCAAACGATTCTGCGCGCGCAAGAGTTGAAATAACGCGAAATAATCCTCGAGAACGCCTCTGCGCAATGAATAATTGAAAAACGATTGTTGAGGAAAAAGGGTCGAACGAATTTGCATCGTTGTACTGGAGCCTATCACCGCGACGTCGCAAGACTTGGATTGAATATTGATAATGTGTTTTTGCAAAAGACGGTCGTCAAAATGCGCGCGTTCGGGATCAAAAGCCACATTGCGGCCGCTGAGAATAATACCGGCAATTTCGCGTTCATATTGAAAAATATTCACGGCAACCTTTTTCGTTCAATGTTTCAATATCGCCGTGGAATCAAAACCGATGAGACGCTCCACCACAAAAGACGGACGCTTGCGCGTTTGTTCAATAATGCGAAAAAGATATTCGGAAATAATGCCCAACATAAATAGAATAAGCGCGGAAAATAATAGAATCAACGCCACGATCGTTGTCCACCCCTGCAACTGAACTCCTAAAACAAAATATTGAATCACAATCCATATCAGGTACAAAAACGTCGCGAACGAAGTCCCCAGACTGGCAAAGATGACGCATCGAATGGGCAGGCGCGTGAATCCAATGAGCGTATCGATCGCGATACGTAGTCGTTTCCGAAAATTATTTTGAGATTTGCCGTGAGTCTGCTCTGTGCGCTTAATGTAAACTGTTTCCGGACAGTAGCCGAACCAAAAAATAAGCGCGAAAATAGCCGTATGAATTTCATGCACGCGATTGACATCGTTCACCACTTGGCGGTCAAGTAAGCAAAAATCATAACCGTGCTCCGGATGATTTTTGAAGGCGTAACGATTCAAAATCCACCAATAAAGTTTGGAAAAAAGTAGCGACAACCCTTTGGAATCCGACCTTTCAGCGCGTTCGCCGATAATAAATTTAGCGCCTTGCTTCCACTTTTCGATCATGTCCACAAACATTTCACAAGGCTCTTGTAAATCCGCGGAAATAATTCCCACGCAATCTCCCGTGGCATAAGCCAAACCGGCTTGAATGGCAGGAGTCTGTCCAAAGTTTCGCGTCAGAGAAATAATTTTGACGCAATCAGGATATTCCTTGCGGTAATTCTCAAGCAGTTCTTGCGTGCGATCCGTGGAGCCGTCGTTGACGAAGACCAATTCGACGCGCATTTTAGGGAGCATTTCTCGCAGTTTCAATAAACGAGGAAGATTATGAGGAATCGACGCCTCAATTTGATACGACGGGATGACAATGGAAAAGCAAGATTTCATGAGATGGGTTTGAGATTGTTAAAATTTTCCACCATATCCGCATACGAACAACCTTCTTCTCCGGGCCATCGCGTCGTCGCCCAATCGGGGCATTGGCCGCAAAAAATATGCTGAGAAAAATGATTCTTCAAATGCGCTTCTCTGAGTCCGCGATAAAATTCGCCCTGCCAAATTTCGCGAATCGTCGTATCCCGATAATTTGCGATCACCGAACCATGCACCCAATCTTGAGGACAAAAGGTAAGGTTGCCTTTGGCGGTCAACGCCACTCTTTCCCAAGGATAGAGACAGGGGCGACGTTGGATGTCGGCAATGCGATCATTCAAATCTAGAGCGATATTTTTCACTTCTCCGGCGGATGAATGCAAACGACGAATGATCACTTGATCCGCGCCTTGATCCCTCCAAAATTTTTTAAAATTTTCCACTTCATTCATATTTTGAGGCTGTTCAACAAAACTGATGATGATTTTTGTTTTGGCTTTGATAGAAGCGCGAATTTGAAGCAGACGAATGACATGAGCTCGCGTTGTTTCCAGTTTTCCTCCCACTCGTATTTGAGCGTAAGTTGATTCATTGAAAGCGTCGATGCTAATGTCGATTAAATGCAATCCGGATGCGAGAAGTTTTTCAACTCGTTGGGCATTGAGAATGGTGCCGTTCGTCGTTAAAGTGACAAACGCGCCGGAATGTTCGACCGCATCTTCCAGCATGTCATAAATCTGCGGATGAACGAGAGGTTCTCCGTTGCTGGTGTATCGAATAAATTGCGTGCATCCCTTTCCGTGATCGCGAACTTCTTCCACCATTTTGTGATTGAGTTCGGGGTCAAGGTTGCGCGCGCCGTAATGTTCGGATTTTTTGAATTGAGGATGAGGACAATGTACGCACGCTAAATTACAAATTTCGGTCACATCCACCATGACTTGGGAGGGAAAATCAGCTGTCAGACGGCCGCCAAAGCCATAGGCGGCAAGCGTGGTTGATGTAAAGATAGACGATGACATAAAGAGTGATTAATAAATGCTAACTTAAAAAATGAAAAGCGAAAGCTAAAATACCCCTCCCACAACAAACCCATGCGCCTAGGGGGTGTCATGACGACACCCCTTAGACCTCAAAAAGAAAATCTTCTTACAAAAGCTTGTCACCTCCCACTCTAATCAATTAGCCTTAAGGTGTTAATCCTTCTAAATAAATACTATGACTGCCTCTGAAATTCGCCAAAGTTACTTGGATTTTTTTGAATCCAAGAAGCACACCATTGTTCCGTCGTCGAGTCTGATGCCGGATTCTCCGAATTTGCTCTTCACCAACGCCGGCATGAATCAATTCGTGCCGATTTTTTTGGGCGAAACAAAATGTCCGTACAAACCCGGACGCTCCGCAGATACGCAAAAATGCATTCGCGCGGGCGGCAAGCATAATGATCTCGAAGATGTCGGGCTTGACACCTATCACCACACATTTTTCGAGATGCTGGGAAATTGGTCGTTCGGCGATTATTTCAAGAAAGAAGCCATCGAATGGGCGTGGGAGTTGGTCGTCGGCATCTGGAAATTTCCCGCGGAGCGCGTTTACGCCACGGTTTACAAACCCGGCAAAGGCGATCCATCCGAATTCGATCAGGAAGCTTACGATCATTGGGAAAAGATTTTTAAAAAAGCCGGACTCGATCCGAAAGTTCACATTTGTTACGGCAACAAAAAAGATAATTTCTGGATGATGGGCGATACCGGACCCTGCGGACCGTGCTCCGAACTGCACATCGATCTGACGCCCAACGGCGACACGCAAGGGAAACTCGTCAACGCCGGCGACGCGCGGTGCATTGAAATTTGGAATCTGGTGTTTATTCAATTCAACGCCAATGCCGACGGCACATTCGCGCCTCTGCCCGCCAAGCACGTCGATACCGGCATGGGCTTTGAGCGCGTGTGCGGAATTATCCAAGGCACGAATAATTTTAAAAATTTCAAAAACGCGCGCATTTCAAATTACGAAACCGATGTCTTCAGTCCGATTTTCAAAGAACTCGAACGCATTTCAGGCAAAAAATACAGCTCCACGCTTCCCTCACCCGGCTCCGGTGGCGCGAATGAACAGGAAAAAATCGACGTCGCATTCCGCGTGATTTCCGATCACATCCGCACGCTCAGTTTCGCCATCGCCGACGGCATTTTGCCTTCCAACGAAAATCGAGGTTATGTTTTGCGACGCATTTTGCGTCGCGCGGTGCGCTACGGACGTCAACTCGGGCTACATGATTTGTTTTTTTACAAACTCGTCGATGTGCTTGCTCAACAAATGGGTGATATTTTCCCCGAAATCCGCGAGAAAAAAGAAACCGTCAAAAAAATCATCCGCGGTGAAGAGGAAAGTTTTTCAAAAACCCTCGACCGCGGGATTGAGCTTTTTGAAAAAAGCATTTCCGAACTTCAAAATGAAGCTCATTCTGGTGGAATTGCTTTCTACCTCTATGACACTTACGGTTTCCCTCTGGATTTGACGCAACTCATGGCGCGCGAGCGAGGCATTACCATTAATGAAGCCGTTTTTAACAAGCTTATGGCAGAACAACAAAAACGTTCCCAAGCCGCGCAGAAGAAACAGATGATTGAAATTTTTGAAGCTTCCAATGCGAAACCATCAAAATTTGTAGGCTACGATCAAAAAGAAAATATTCCTGTCGAAGAAATCGGAATTTCTGAAGATATAGATAATCTTAAAATTCCAGTTGTGCTTTCGCTCTATCCTGAAACCCCTTTTTACGCTGAAATGGGAGGACAAGTTGGAGATCAAGGCGTCATTGCATTTGATCAGCACAAAATACGAATTTTAGATACAAAACGAGGAAATACAGAGCATTTTTTTCGGCATATTACCGAGGATATAAACGAAGTTAAACTTTTTCTTGAAAACCCTTCTTCCTTTAAAGTTTATGCCAGTGTGGACATGCCGCGCCGCGCCAAAATCGAGGGGCATCACACGGCAACGCATCTTTTGCACTGGGCGATGAGAGAAGTGTTGGGAAAAACCGTTCAGCAAAAAGGTTCTTTTGTGGGACCGGATCATCTGCGCTTTGATTTTTCTCATATCGAAGCGGTGAAACCCGATGAGCTTCGCCAAATCGAAAAACTCGTGAACGAACTTATTCAGGAACATGCTTCCGTGAAATGGAGCAATCGCCCGTATGCCGAAATCAAAAACGATCCGAAAATTCTGCAATTCTTCGGCGAAAAATACAGCGACGTTGTTCGTGTGCTTGAAGTCGGCGATTTTTCCAAAGAACTTTGCGGCGGCACGCACGTGCGCAATACCGGCGACATCGGATTGTGCCGCATTACCTCCGAGGGCGCGATTGCCGCTGGGATCCGCCGCATCGAGGCGATTTGCGGCGAGGCATTGCGTCCGTATCTGGAAACTGAATTCAAAAAACAAGACGAGCGGTTCGCTTCGCTTCAAAAAAGGCGCGCGACCGATATTGCTTGGCAAAACGATCTCGCCGTCGCTGGAAAAATTGATGCTCTGTGGAATACTTGGCAATCCAGAAAAGACCAACTCGCCCAACTGGAATCGGATTTGCGCGAATGGGAAAAACAACAATCCAAAAACCGCGATTCGGAACTCAAAAAACTTGCGCTCGAAAAATCCGACGCGCTGTTGCCTCGCATCAAATCCATTGATAATCTCAATATCCTCATCGCTGATTTAGGCGAAGCGGATTCCGCGCTGTTGCCGCAACTGGTCGATGCGCTCAAAACAAAAATCGAAGGCGTGATTGTGCTTGCCGCAAAGAGCGGCGAAAAAGTTGCGTTGATCGCTTATGTTTCTTCGCGGTACTCTCAAAAAATCCAAGCCGGAAAAATCATTCAGCAAATCGCGCCGCTCGTCGGCGGCAAAGGCGGCGGACGCCCCGACCTCGCCCAAGGCGGAGGAACGAACACCGCTGGCATTGATCAAGCTCTCGCAAAAGCCAAAGAAATTATCCAAAATTCATGATTATAATCGCTTTGTACAATAAAAATGTTATGTTATATAGACAAGAATAACCTCCTTAATAAGGAACGCTTATGAAAAGACATTTTTCTATAAAAAACCTTAAAAAGTCTCTTTACGTTTCAATAATATCTCCCAGTTAAATACATGAAAACAAATCTATTCGCTTGCATAGGCCTCCTTATTGGAGCGTTTGTTTTAATATCCATTACCCCTAACTATGCGCTGACGATTGCTCCAGAGTCAGAATCTCATCACTTAGGATACAAGCATGGTCAAGCGGATGGGGATTACGATGGATATCACTCAAGCCAAGATAAAACATACATGGCCCCTTACCACTGGGCATTGGATACGACGTTGGATGAAAAATATGATTTCTCCAAAGAGATCAAAGAATACATCGACGGCTACCGTGCCGGCTACAAGGTGGGATATGATGAAGGCTACACACGCGGCAGTAGCACGACAACCAATACCGAATACAAAAAAGGTTACGATAAAGGTTATGCCGATGCTGTAGCCAGCAAGTCTTATAATCCTTTTGCAGATCAGACAGCCCCATCTACGGATTATTTAAATGGATATCATGCAGGCTATTTTGCGGGCATGGGTACGGGCGAAGAAACAGAAGCCTATAAGAAAGGTTACAAACTGGGTTACCAATATGGCGTTGCAGATGCCAGCGTCAATAAAACACCTCATTATGAAGAAGTGAATAGCGATACCACCGATCAAAACACTTGGACAACGGGCAATATCAAAGATTACATTCGAGGCAAAAAAGACGGCTATGCCGACGGCACAGCGCACGTGAAAGAAACGATGGCCATCACATCCACGACCACCGCCGCTGAGGGAAATATCACCATTAAATTTAGTGATCAATCAACCAAGATGAAAGGTTTTAATGGAGCCGTGTTTTATTATCCCTACAAAACGCCGGATATGTGGGTGGAGATGTCTGCAGATGGTAAAAAACAAGTTGTTTGGACAAGAGAAAAGAAAACGACGTATATTTCAGGAGAAAAATGGGTCTCTACAGATGGGCGAATTCATTATGTTTTTTCGGACGGTTCATGGTATCAATATTACAAGGATAGCGGCGCGTGGACGCGGTACGATGCCACGCATCGCGTGATGTGGAATTCCCAAGGCGATGTTATTTGGTATCACTCCGATGGCAAACGTTGCATCTTTTACTCTAAAGCCAAAGGCGTTAAATACTACATCCTCGGCAAAGAAGTCACGAAGGCAGAGTACGATGCCTACAACGCTCCTCTTACGGCTAGTTGCGCTGAACAATACCGTTTAGGTTATAACGAAGGATGGACAAAAGGCTATACCGATGCCGCACAGGGAATGGGAAGCGCTCCCAGCATATCCCTAGAAGGTCTTTCCGATGAGAAGAAAGCCTACTGGACAGGATATTCCAAGGGTTACGCCGATGGTCAAGACGCCTATACAAGTCGAGATCAATACCAAGATGAGTATCAGGCAGGCCAAAAAGCAGGTTACACCGCCGCGATACACGGAACGAATCAAAATGCTACTGCTAATCTTAATTTGAGCTCCCTCACTCCGGCCGAACGCATGTATTGGTATGGATGGGACATTGGCTACCTAGAAGGCTCCCTCCAAAGCGCATCTCAGTAAAAACTGAATTCACAATTTTTCGTAAACGCCTTTATCGCGACGTTTGAGCACTTGGAAACCTGCGTTTTTGGCGGCAAGCGGAGAAAAAGAATCGACAACATTGACCGGCGCGACACATTTTTTGACGGGTTTATTGCAATGAGGACAATGCGTCAACGGCGCATCGCGCATAGATTGTGTGAATTCAAAAGAACCGCGGCATTGCTCGCAAGCGCCATCGACCGGTTCATAAATGTAAATAGGCATTATTCCAATTGCGCAAGTTGGTCGCGCAAAATTGCAGCATCCTCGAAGCGTTCGGCGTCGATCGCGCGTTTAAGCTCGTCTTCGATGCGTTGGCGTCGCAAATCTTTGAGTTTGAAAGGCACTTTTCCGAGATGTTGAAGTCCCTTTTGACAATCATTCAAGACATCTTTGAGAATCGAAGCAAAGGTCTCATAACAATCAGGGCATCCCAGACGCCCTGTTTTGCGAATATCCTCGTTGGAAAAACCGCAAACAGGACATTGCGTGCTTGGCATCACTGAAGGACGAAGCAAAAGCGATTTTGCTGAAATTTCCGCAGGGTCAGGCTCAATGGCTTTAGACGGGTCCGGCATGCCTTTTTGCGCGGCCAATTTAGAAACGGCCTCCCAAATATCGAAATCCATGAGGTTGGGTTGATTAATTTCCGGGATGCATTGATCGCAAACATGCACTTCGATAAGCTTACCGTTGACTAATTTAGTTAAATGACACGTTGCTTGATTTTTGTGACAAAAGCTACATTCCATAAAAGCACAAGCAATCTATCATCCTTGATAAAAAAATCAAGGTCGAGAGCAATATGAAATGCCTGACTCCGCCGCGACATCAAAAACTATACACCGCTTCCAGAGCGGCGGTGTGAGCGGGGCCGGAGGAGTCTGCGCCGGTGGTGGCGACTAAATCATCGCCCCAGTCGATGCGGTATTCGGCGCGGAGAAGACATTCTTCAGTGAAATCAAATCCCGAAGTAATCGTGTAGCCCCAAAGGTCGTTGCTGGTGATGCCGACGCCGCCAAGCGCGAGGTATTGATCGTCGTCGGTGTGCGCATATTCGAGGCGTTGAGCCACGCTAAAGAGATCGGTGAATTGATATTTGCCATAGAGAGCAACGCCGAAAAATGCGCTGGAATCATCGGTTGGAGCGGCGACTGGATTGGAAAAATCATTGAAGGTCGCCAACGAGGCATTGAAACCCAAGCAAAGTTTGTCGTTGGCGAATTTGGGTTTCCAATTTCCAAGCAAATTGCCGATGAGAACAGTTTCATTTTCGAGCGCGTAACCGGAATCGCCGTCGGGCGCATAATGAAAGCCGATTTGGAGATTGGCGCGATCTTCTTCGGTGGAAATCATATTGAGAGCGCCTGTAAGAACGATTTCGTCGTTGATATTGTCGAGGCCGGGACCGTTATCGAGACCATTGCAATTTCCAACGGCAAAAATCGCTTCGAGATTTTCGCACCATTCGTAATTCACGCGCACGCCGGTGTACCAAGAAGGATCAATTGCCGCAACATTGCCGAGAGTGATATTCATGTTGACCGGTCGTTCGACGCATTCGTAACCAAGCAAAGAAGCAAATTTTCCGACGGCAAAATCGATGCCGTTGGCGTACGGAAGACGAAATTGAATATAACCTTGTTGCAGGCTGATGCTGTCCGATTGATTCGCCGCGCCGTTGTTGGTGCCGAGATTCCCGGCATCTTCACCAAAGAAAAGATCGGCGCGAAAACCGGCTTGCAGTTCATTGGCGTCGGAAAGAGGTTTTTCCAAAACAAGTTTCACGGCATGAAGATTGAAATCGCCGCGATTATTCGCATCGTCATTATAAGCGCGATTATTAATTGTGCTACCGCGTCCTACGAAATTATACGTGTAACCCGCATCGACATAACCGCTCAAAGTAATGCCCGTTTGCGCGGTTTCGACATAAGGCCCCTCTTCAATGGTTTTTTTTATATCTTTTTCTTCAGCGCGAAGCAAAAAACTCGTTAAAGAAAAAATAATCAAAACAATAAGATTGCCGATTTTCATATCCAATAGAAGCCAAGAGTTTTGAAACTAAAAATGAAAAGCGCAAGCTAAATCATCTTGCGTTAGCAAGATGATTTATTGCGAGGAGCGAAGCGACGTGGCAATCTCCTCTTGCGTTAGCAAGATGATTTATTGCGAGGAGCGAAGCGACGTGGCAATCTCCGCTTGCGCTTTTTCATGGCGAGGCGTCGCACCTTGGGCACACGCCGTGGCCATCTGTCTTTATCCTGTGTATGGCATTCTTTTTGCGCGATTCATCCCCGATGCAAATTGGAACAAGCTAGCGGACAAAAAGTCGTCAACACAACAAATGACCTTTCCTTGATCCAAGCCGAACAAAAAAACTTTTGAAAAAATGATTTTTGATTCATCCGTGATTTAGGGTAATCTATTTCAAGCAAAGCTCGCTAAGTAACAAAAAATCGCAAAGTAAAAATAAATCCTTTGCAAATCTTGGCGACCTTTGCGCGAACATGACTAAGAAAGTTTCAACTTATACGAAAGCCACCGTATGGCTGATTATTGCTCTGACGATTTTTCGATTTTGGTTTTGCACGAAGATCGAGTTGGTGGGGGACGAAGCGTATTATTGGCTTTGGTCAAAGCATCTGGATTGGAGTTATTTTAGTAAGGGGCCGGGCGTAGCGTGGACGATGTTTGCGGGAACATTTTTGATGGGCGATAATGTTTTTGGCGTGCGCTGGATTTCGGTATTGCTCGCAGGAGGCACGGCGACGTTTATGTTTTTGCTGGCGCGCATGTTGTTTTCGGAAAAAACCGCGCTGTGGTCGATCATCGTTGCCGCGTTGATGCCAATTTTTATGGTGGGCAGTATTCTGATGACCATCGATCCGCTCAGTGTTTTCTTTTGGGCGTGGGCGGCGTGGTTATTTTGGAGGAAAAAAGATTCGCCGCATCCATCGAGCTGGATTCCGATAGGACTGATCATCGGCGCGGGGGTGCTTTGCAAATACACCAATATCGCGCAATTGGTTTGTCTCGCGCTTTTTTGCTTCTGGGTGCCGGCGTATCGAAAAAAATGGCGGCATTTCGGCGTGATGACTTTGGCGACGTTGTTTTGTTTTTTGCCCGTGCTGATTTGGAACGCGCAAAATAATTGGATTACGTTCCAACATCTCATGCATCGCGGCGCGCTCGATAAAAGTTGGGTGTTCTCTTTTTCCGATCTACTGGAATTTGTCAAAATGCAATTTCTTGTTTTCAATCCCTTTTTCGTCGCCGCGCTTCTCATTGGATTTCTCTTCGCCAAACCTCATCACTGGCGATCGGCAAATTTCCGCTATCTGCTTTGTTTGTTTTTTCCATTGGTTATTTTTTATCTCGCATTGAGTCTCAACAAAACCGGACAAGCCAACTGGACTGCGCCCGCGTGGTTCGCCGGCGCGATTTTGGTTTCGGCATTTTGGTTTGAATTCGAACATCTCAAAAATATTTTTTCAAACATCGCGCTTTGGTGCGCGCGCGTAGTTATTGTGATTTCAGTGGTGTTTTTCATCGGCGCGCACACGGTTGTTTTTCTTTTTCTTCCGGATATTTTTTCTTCCTTAAAAACCGACCCGCTCCGGCGACTTCGCGGGTCAAAAGACATCGCGCTACAAGTTTTTCGATTACAGGAAAAACATGGAACGTCGTTTCTCATTGCCAGTAATTATGCCTACGCCAGTTTGCTTGCGTTTTATCATCCTGATCAACCTCAAACGTACGTGCCTTCGCACGAAGGCATCCAAAACCAATTTTCTTTCTGGCCGGATTATCGCGACGGCTTTCAGGACGAATCCGCTCTTTTTCTGACGGATTCCAACGAAATTCCCGATTCTCTCAAAAAGGAATTTGAAACTGTGGAGCTCATCAAAGGCACTTTTTCTTCTTATCAAGGCAAGCCTCTTCGAAAATTTTACATTTTCGTGTGTTCGAATTTAAAAAATTGAAGATGTCTCGCTATGATGGATGGCATGCATTGTAAATATCACAGAAAATAACGCTCTAGATGATTTCGCCCTGAGATTTTTGAGCGTTTAGATATAATTCAACAAACTCATCTGCAGAATTTGAGCACCGGATTGTAGTGCGGCTTGATAATTGAGCTGAACTTTTGACAAATCCGTGATGGCATCGGCGAGCGAAACGCTGGTTTTATCCGTAATGCGCGTAACTCCATTTTTAATTTGCGTTGTCAGTGAAGCGTCGTTGAGGTCTAGGGTTGCCAAGCGTCCTGCGGTTTTACCGACGAATTCCGCCGCTAGATTCACGGCATCATTCATGTCGGCGAGTTGAGCCGCGGTGACTTCCGTGCCGGCAAGTAAAGCATTGCGAATATCTTGCAGAGTATCTAGCACATCGACATTGGAATTGTACAAAAAGCCGTCAAAAGAAGCGCGTTCGACGGCTCCTCCGACAGGATCATCTGTTTGCGAACGACCGGCGACAAGCCCGGTATCGACGATCACATCTTCGGCAATTTCCGCCGTCGTGACGTTGCTGGTGTAATCTGCGGCTAAAGCGCCGTCGGGGGTATTGGGCGCGGCGGATAATGGAGCATTATTGTATTCGTATGTGGAAGGAGGTCCCGCCGCAGTTTCCACAACCGGAGGAACGTTCTTTGTGCCGCCGAATAAATATCTGCCATCGTACTTTTGATTGGCGAGTTGAACTACTTGGTCCATAATGGAGCTGATTTCTTCGCCTAAAATTCCCAATTCTTCGGCTGTCTTGCCTCCTGTGCCTCGCATGGCCAATTCATTGGCTCGAGTGACTAATCGTTGTAAATTTGTCATGGCCGCATAGTTGGTTTCTCCCAAAGAACGCGCCGCTTCGGAATTACTCATGTATGTTTTCAATTCCGCTTGTTTAGCCATTAGAGCTTGCGTTTGGTGATATGCCCCGGGATCGTCGGAGGCTTGTTGAATTTTAAGCCCCGTATTGACTTGGGTTTGTAATGCTAATTGTTTGGCTAAAAGGTCTTGCACCTGCGCTTTGAACATTTCAGGGTAAGTGCTACTTGTTATTCTCATACCATCACCTCATACTATGTTATCGGATAAAAAAATTATAAAGCTAAAAGAACTTGCATCATTTCGTTAATCACTGAGATAAAACGAGCTGAAGCTTCGTAAGCTCGTTGATACACCATCAAATTGGTCATTTCTTCGTCCAAAGAAATACCTGAAATTCCATCGCGTTGTGTAACTAATTGGTTTTGAATAAGTTCTTGAACCTTCTGATTACGTTGCGCCTGAAGAATATCCGTACCTAAGTCCGCAATCGTTTGCCGATGATACACAGCCAGATCGGCATCATCGCGCAAATCAGCCATCGAAAGCGCATTATCACCATTCAACTCTCCTGGGAAAGTGGCTCCTTGAGCCGCCGCTATCAATTCGGGTCCAGTAATTCCAGCGCCCAAAGCAATATCATAAGCATTTCCACCCGCAGTGAAAAATGCGACGCCCGCGGTGCCGTTTTGATCCCATGCGTTAGTGGTATGAACAGTATTCACTTCTGAAATCAAACTGACAGTGAATTGATTCAATCGATAAACTAAACTATCGCTCGGCGTACCCAAAGTTTCACCGGAATCCGGAGGTTGATGTCCATAGCCGATGACGTTATTGCTCACATCAACCAAAGCACCTAATTCGCCTTCCGTAGGCGTGGCTATGGTGCTTCCCGCAGGAATGGGATTGCCCGCGGTAAACGTCGGAGCTGTCGTTGACGCTGTATAAACGATTCTCATGACCGAGTTAGTGGCCTCATTATAAGCATTGCCCACATCCACATTGCCTGTGACAGGCGTCAAGGAAGCTACGTCCAGACGATAACTCGTATCACCGCCGCCGCTCGCGCCTGCGCCATAAGAGCCATCGACCAAAATGCATCCGGCGGCATCCGTCAATGCAATATCGACCATCGAATCATCGCCTGCAGTATGCTCGGTCACAGTGATATTCACTTTTTTTGCCAGTTCTTCAATGAGATATTGGCGGCGATCGCGCAAATCATTCGCCTGATCGCCCGATGAAATTTCAATTTTCGAAATTTCTTCATTCAGCGCGGCGATTTCTTCCGCCAAACTATTGATATCGCCGGTCATCTGTTCGGCTTCGGTGAAAAATCCCTCTCGCAAATCTAATAAACGGCCGTAAGTGCCTTTGATATCCGAAATCAACGATTCTGTTTTGGATAAAATGTTGTTGCGTGCAATGGTGGAATTAGGGTCTGCGGAGAGAGCTTCCCACGCGTCGAAAAATTCGGTCAAACTATTTTGAATACCCGTGGTCGCCGTCACGCCTTCCGTGGCGCTGGCTTCGGCGGTGGATAAACTTTCGCCAAGAGAATCCTGCACATACCCCATCAACGTATTTTTCAATTCATAAAATCCATTGAGCGAAGACTGCGTCACTATCTGACTATCCAAAAGGCGGCTTCTCAACGATTCCAATCCCTGCACCATCGCGCCCGTGCCTTGTTGTCCGGATTCCATCTCCAACACGATATCGGTATTCATGATCGCGCGTTGACGCGATGAGCCCGGCGTATTGATATTGGAAATATTATGACCGGCCACTTCGATGGCGATTTGCTGGTTGGAGAGCGAACGCGCTCCCATGTATAACGATGCGTTTAATCCTAATGACATAAATTTATACCTTTACGTTGATCAAACCGCCGCTTTTGCCGACAGTTCGCTTTTGCAGTCCCATGTCGTCGTAAACATCTTCTTGCTTTTGTCCTCCGAAAACTTCTTGAAACACGCCTTGTAAAAATTCCAAATTATTTTCCAGCAAGACGTGATTCTGTAGCGCCAGTTCTTGAAGAAGCGAAAATTTTGTTTTGCATTCGCGCGCCATGGCTTTGCATTCTTCCGGAACTTCTTTGCCATAATTTTTTTCAAACGCGGTTTGTTTTTGCTGTAAAGCGGAAGCCAACGAGGTGATGCGATTGACCACCACGGGCAATTCTTGCGACTTGCGTTTGAGAATCATCTCTTGTTCGTCGCGCTCGCATCTAATCAATTCATCCAGCGTCACATTGATTTCGCTAAGATATTCATGAGGCTTATTCATAATGCGCCTACTTTCTTGGGATCCACGGCTCCTTGTTCCGGTTGTTCTGTTTTTTCCACTTGGCGGGCGATTTTATCCACAGCCAAGTAAATTTGTTGAGAGAGTCCGAGCGAATTGCTCTTGGCGATTTCATCCGCAACTGCTCGTTTGAAAAGATCTCCGTAAATATTGGCTCCGTTTGCGCTGGATTTGGGCATGACTTTGTCCAATTCTTTCAACATGTACGTCGCGAAAAGCGATTCCATCGCCTGCGAAGCATGCCACAATTTCTGCGCTTCTTGAGGATTTACGGGTTCCGGCAAATTCATTGCCTTGAAATTCACATTTCCTGAGCTAATCGCTTCTGTGCCTAAGATACTCATTGCAATACCAATTCCGCCTGCAACGCGCCGGCTTGTTTAAGGGTTTGAAAAATTGCCATCATGTCTCTCGGCGTCACGCCGAGCGCGTTGAGCGCCGCGGCGACTTGTTCGACCGTGGGTAGTTCTTCCACCACGACAAATTTTGCTTTTTCTTCCTGAACATTGGTCGTCATTTGTTCGGTGACCACTGTTTTGGCGCCCGTGGTCGCATTCACATCGCCGCCTTGCGCTCCCTCAGCTCCATGCGCCGCAATGGGAGGTTGGCTTGTGGCATTTTTCATAACCGGCTTGTAACCCGGAGGAGGCTTGAGTCCGGTGGGCACTTGAATTTGCGCGCCGCTATCGTCCGCATAAACCACACGTCCACCTATGACCAACGGTTCTTCGCTGAGTCCCGGTACGCCTGCCGCCGCGCCACCGCCATCTCCACCATCGCCGCCTGAGCCTGCGGTGAGATCGCCGATAATATTTCCGGTGAAAGGATTGGGTTGGGAAACTTGCTGAGTGGTGGCGATGGCCACCGTGAGATTGCCGTGCGCAATAGCAACATTTTGGATACGAATCTTAGAGTTGGCCACGATCGTACCCGTTTTTTCATTCATGACGATTCGCGCGGGCACATCGGGACGGAATTCAATGTTTTCAATTCGGGCAATGAATTCCGCCTGCCGGGTTTCATCCTGTGCGTCCTGCGGGACAAACACACGGATGGTGTTGGCGTTGACGGCGTGTGCAATCGGCGCGATTTGTTGATTGATGGCGTTGGCCATGCGCACGGCTGAGGTGAAATCATTTTCGCGTAAAGAAATTTCAAGTACGCCATTGGCGAATAAATCCGTAGGAATCTCTTGTTCCACCAAAGCGCCGCCGGGAATTCGTCCGGCCGTCGGATGATTTTTTTGCACCGAAGCTCCGCCGCCGCCCGACGAACCCGCAAAAAATCCTCCCACGGAAACACTGCCTTGCGCCACGGCGTAAATTTTCCCGTCCGCGCCCATCATCGGCGTTTGCAACAACGTGCCGCCTTGGAGTGATTTGGCGTCGGCAAGCGAAGAAACTTGAATATCAATTTTTGAACCGCTTTTCAAAAACGGGCTAATCCGAGCCGTAATGATCACGACTGCGGCATTTTTTGCTTTAATATCGTTGGCGTTGATTTGAATGCCGAAACGTTTGATGAGATTGGAAACTGTTTGTTTAGTCAATGCCGGATCAGAGTCGCCTTGACCATCCAAACCGACGACCAATCCATAACCGACTAAATCGTTGTCGCGTGCACCTTGAATATACGCCACATCTTTGATGCGCGTTTCTCCAAAAACCGCTCCGCAAGCAAACGCCATCAAAATGGCGATCACCGCAATAATCTTTTCCACTTTTGTCAGACGATGACGAATTTTTTTTGCAACTTTATTGCCGTCGCTCATAAAAAATGCGTTAAAATGGGTTGATATATTCATAAAGTGTAGTCAACCAACCTTTCTTTGTGGAACGGCTCAAAGGTCCGACGCCTTCTTGAGTGATTTGTAAATCGGCAATTTTGGTGGAAGAAACGGTGTTGCCGGAGCCGAGGTCTTCGCGACGCACCAACCCGCTCAAAATTAAAGTGCTCTTTTCTTTGCCGACTTCAAAAATGCGCTTGGCTTCCACTTGCATGGTGCCATTGGGCAAAACATCCACGACGCGCGCCTGAATCGTGGTCGTCAACTTTTCAGTGTCGGCAATTTTGCCTTCGCCTTGATGCGATTGGCTGGCGTCAAATTTGACCGCGGGATTTTTATCGCGAAAACGAAACCAATCCCAATCGCCGTCGCTCTGGCCGGTTCCATCCGTGCCGCGGCTAAATCCAAGAGCCGTGATGGAATCCTCGAACGTCGTCGTTTTCGCAGTATCCATGCTTTTGTCTTTTTTCGTGGAAGTCGAAAGATTGACTACAATAGTGATGAGATCGCCGACACTGCAGGCGGAGGAATCCGTGTACAGTGTGTTATACATGCGATGATCCGAAGACCAGAGCGAGCCGGTTTGAGTGGTTGCACAAACCGTCTGAGCACCTAAGGCCAATACAAGAATCCAATAATTAATTTTCATATTCTAAAATGCCTTCTCCCGCGACTCGCGCGTAAACTTTTCTTTTGGAAATGTCGTTTCGCACGGCCACTAATTGTCCTCGCGCGCCGTCTTCCAATGCGGTGCCTTTCATTTCGATGCGAAGCGCTTGTGTTTGATAATTAACGACGACTTGATTACCGCGATGCACCAGCGTGCGATCTCTCATCGCTTGGCGCGTCAAAACCGCGCCCGGTTGAAGCGAACGCCCCAAAATCATATCTTCGCTTACTAAATTACCCACAAAGGCATTGCCGGAATATTTCAGGATATCTTGCACCACTTCGGTAAAATCTTCGGCGCGCAACGGCATCCCCGGGTCCATCGCTCGATTCGCCAACCAAACTCCGCGCTCCCAACACCAACGAAATCTCACCGTGCGCAACAGCAATGTTTCGCCGTTCCACATGTAACGCACCGATGCCGTGCTCCATGAACTGTTCAGCACATTCGCCGGCAAAGTGACTTTGACTTCCACCCCGCCAGCAGGAGCGTTAAATGGTCGAGCATCCGCAAACTCTACAACGCTGACTTCTCCTTGATTTTGCGTCAATTTCCTCAACTCATCTTCGATAATTTCCTTGAATTTATCTCCACTCGCCAATGCGGAGGGGCGTTTGACTTTGCATTGCGTGGCGCCTGTCCACTGAATATTAAAATCACGCGCAACGTTTTCCACTACGGCGCGGGAAATCAGGCGTTCTTGCCCAAAAGCCGGCGAACCTCCTAAATCGCGCTCTAATATGCCCGACGGCACATCCGTCGCGCTGAGCAATACATCCGCCAAACGAATCTTGCTTCCGACGACATTGGCTTCGGATTTTAATTCGAGCGTTGCCGCAGAAATGACAGAAATAAACGATAAAGACAATCCGGTTATCAGTAGTATTTTTTTCATTATCTCTTCAAGTTGGTGGCAAGACTCAACATTTCATCGGATGTTTGAATTGCCTTTGAGTTAATTTCATAAGCGCGTTGCGCTTCGATCATGCGCACCATTTCCTCGACGACGCGCACGTTGGAACTTTCCAAAAATCCCTGAGCTAAACCGCCGATGCCATTGGTTCCGGGCGTTAAACCTGTTTCCACAGCGCCGGAGGCATCGCTTTCCACAAAAAGATTATTTCCCATGTTTCTCAAGCCGCTCGGATTGGGAAAATTGGCTAACGTAATCGGCGATAACGACTGCAAATCTCCATTGACGCGAATCGTAATCGTTCCGTCCGTTGCAATCGCGATTTCGGTGGCATTGGTGTCGATTTGGCTGGTTCCGGAAACTTTATATCCAAGATTCGTCACTAATTCGCCGTCAGAATTAAGCTTAAAAGAACCATCCCTCGTGTAAGCCTTGGTTCCATCAGGAAGATCCACTTCAAAAAATCCTCTACCTTGAATCGCCACATCCAAACTTTCTCCGGTATTTTGCATATCGCCTTGCTGAAAAGACTTGCTAGTGGCAGTCGGACGAGAGCCGTATCCTACTTGCAATCCCGTGGGCGTTGAGGAGCCATCCGATAATTTTGCTCCGGGAGATTTTTCTGTTTGATACATCACGTCTTCAAATTGAAGCGCCATTTTCTTGTAACCGGGCGTGCTTGAGTTCGCCAAGTTGTTGGAAATGACATCGATATTCATTTGTTGTGTCTGCATCCCGCTTGCCGATGTCCACATTGCTCTAATCATAATTTACCCCTTTGTTTACTGACCTCCGACGACGCGGATCAGTTTTCCCGTCGTATCATCTTGCATCGAAGCCATCTTTTGGTTGGCTTCGTAAATCCTCATCACTTCCATCATGTCCACCATCTGCTTCACAGGCTCGACATTGCTTTTTTCCAAATAGCCTTGCATCACTTTGTCGCCAGCAGATAAACCGCGAATCGGTTGTTTTCGGTCTCTTAATGCAAATCTTCCGTCCGCATCGGCAATGAGCGACTCCGATGGTTTTTCAAATCGCACTAAATCCAATTTTCCAATCGAAGAGGTTCCCGAATATGCCGTCCCATCTGGAGAAAGCGTTAATTCATCGTTTCCTTGCAAAGTCGCCGACGCGCCGCCTTCCATTAATAATTCCGCCCCGTCGCTCTGAATTAATTTGCCATCGCGAGACCGCATAAATTCACCATTTCGCGTAAAAGCAATGCTACCATCCGCTCTCTTCACAGAAAAAAATGAATCGCCCTGAATGGCTAAATGCAAAGGATCATTCGATGGTTGCAAACTTCCTTGTTGAAAATTGATCCACGTGCGGGTTTTAACGGGATCGGCGACAAGCTGATTTTCCGAAGAGCCTTGAGTCGTAACTGATTCCGGCACTTCAAATGCCACACTTTCGCCGCGATGTCCGGGTATGCTGTTTCGCGCTAAATTGGAAGCTATAACCTGCTGATTCTCCCAAGCGGATTTCATCCCGCTAATCGCTTGATAGAGGCCAACGTTCATACAACATCATTAGAAGCAACATCTGTGCCATGATGACGGGGATTTTTCTTATAACCAAAAAATGCGTATTATATTGGTATTCAAAATAAAAATCCGAAATCCGAAGCACGAAATCCGAAACAAACCTAAAATTTAAAAGTTTTGAATTTTCAAATTTAAGTATTTGAATTTGTTTCGGATTTCGTGCTTCGGATTTCGGATTTCGAAGGCGCTGGAGATTCAGTAGTTTTTGCAGGCGCAGGTGGCGGCGTAGAAGCGGGCGCTTTTTTAAGCGCGGGTTCTTCGATGCTTTGGCAACGAATCACTGTGCGTTCGCCGCAACTGCAGGTAAAAGTGATATCGTAAACGCCGGGTTCGACTTCCGTCCATTGGACTTCGGGGTCTACCTTTTTGATAGGCTTACTTGAAGTCGCGGTTTCCATTTTTTCCGACTCAGGAGTTTTTTCTCCTGCCTTAATCAATCGAATTGGAGCTATTGATTTCATAACGACCTCATTCAAAAATACTTTTTCTAGGATGACTGGAAAAATCGAACATATCTTGATCCATTTTTGGACGAATAATAATGGCAATGCGTCGATTTTCCTCATCGTTAGGTTTTTCGGGGGTTACCGGCATACGATCCGCATAGCCGGCAACTCTGAAAAATTTCGAAGGTGTCACACCATTTTCTGTAAGCGAATTCTGTGCCGAAATTGCGCGATAGGTTGATAAATTCCAATTATCTTCTTCGGTCATTTGACCTTCGCCGGCTTTTTGTGTATGACCTTCCACTTCAACAAAAAACGGATAACGTTCAACTTCCCATGCGATGGTGCGCAAGACAAAATTACCGAAATCGGTAAGCTCCGCAGTGCCGGGCTTGAAAAATGGGCGTTTGGATTTATCGAGCGCCACAATACGAACGCCATCGGCTAAAAATTCGAAACGAATCAAATCTTCTCCTTCTTTATCGCTGTTTTTCAAAGCTTCTTGCAATTTTTCGGAAGTTCTTTGGAGTTGCTGTAGTTGCAAAAGTTCTTGATCTGAAAGCCCTTGTTTTTGATGCATTTTTGGACCTGAAGGCGACATTTTCATTGTGCCGGTGCCGCCGGGTTTTTTAAGCGCGCCGCTGAAATAATCTTGCACGGCTTGGCGAATTTCTTGATCTGCGCTGACTAACCACAACACAAGGAATAATGCCATCATCGACGTGACAAAGTCTGCGTAAGCGACCTTCCATGAGCCGCCGTGATGTCCGCCATGTCCGCCTCTGGCCATTAAGATGCCTTTCTTTGAATCAAGCTCTTGAGCATTTTTTCCAATTCTTCACTGCCGATTTGGCGATCCTCTGGGATTGCGCGGCGACCGACTTCCGCGGCCATGATAGGAGGCGACCCATTCGCATAACTGATAATAATATGGCTCATGACTTCAAAATAAGAGACTTCGTCCTCGTTTAAAAATTCGATTTTGGCGACGAGAGGTTGAACGAATCCGTAACTGATCAATAACCCTAGAAACGTTCCCACCAAAGCGTGAGCGACTTTTTCGCCGATGAGCGCTTTTTCACCGGCAATATAACCCATCGTGATAATAATACCCAAAACCGCCGCCACAATTCCGATACCGGGAAGTGCGTCGGCCATTTTGGTCAAAATGGCCACAGGATGATGTCCGCGAGTGTACATGCGATCCAATTCCTCCATGAGAGAGGCTTTAAGCTGATCGCTTTTGAGACGGCCATCGATGATCGGTTTGAGCGCGTCTTGCATGAAAACAACGGCGTGATGATTATTAATAAAACTAGAGTATTTGGTGAAAATGGCGCTTTGGTACGGCGCCATCACGTGTTCTTCAATGCCAACCACGCCTTGTTCACGAGCCACCATAAGGAGTTCATAGTGCGCCTTGATAATATCGAGATAAGCTTGTTGGGTATATGGACTTCCTTTCACGGCGGTAATCATTTTTTTCACCATGAGTTGCAACACATGCATCGGGCAAGCGCCGACAACAAATCCCAATGCGACCCCTGCAATAATAAGGTATTCACCTACGACCACTAGATGTGAAGGATGCCCACCGGAGTAAATAAATCCTCCGAACACCGATCCCAACACAATACACCATCCACAAATAAGGAGCATGATTACCTCTGACGCGCTCGTTTAAACGCCGAACGCAAACGGTTGATGGCCAAGGTATGAATTTGCGAAACTCTGGATTCGGTCAAATCCAAAACATCCGCAATTTCCTTTAATCGCAAATCTTCTATATAATAGAGCGCTAAAACCTGTTGATGATGCATAGGCAAATGAATCATCTGATCTTTTAAAATTCGAATATCCTCTTCATGAAGCGTTTTTTCGGAAGCATCCATGGCTTTTTGATCCGCCACAACGTCTTCGTGCGTCATTGTATCGCCATCGACTCCTTCGCGAATGGGTTCTTGCAGAGAGAGATAACTTGTCGGCTTTACTCGATCCATGAGTTTTTGAAAATCTTCTGATTCAAGCCCCAATTCTGTGCATAATTCGTCTTCGGTAGGCTCGCGTTTGAGCTTTTGTGCCAATTTTTCTTGTGTTTCTTGCACTTGACGAGCTTCCCGATGCACCGAACGCGGCACCCAATCGAGACGGCGCAATTCATCGACAATCGACCCCTTAATTCTTAATGAGCAATAAGTTTTGAGAGATGTCCCCTTGCCTTCATCGAAGCGATCCACCGCATCCATTAATCCCATGACACCGGCGCTAATCAGATCATCTCTGGATAAATGAGGCGGAAAATACAGAGCCATTCGCCCGACGATGTGGTTGACCATGGGAAGCAAGAGTTCAATGAGATGGCGACGCTCTTCTTCGTTTTTGGGTTTTCGGTAGAAAAAATCCGCGCGCTGGGCAGAGGAAGAATCCTCGGTTGCCCGTGTTTCCGGTACCACGGTTGACCCTTTTTTTCCTTGCGTCATTTAAGTTAAACTAACCACCGGCCAATTTTGGCGAAGCGCCTTTTTTGGCGGCGGCTATCGCTTGAATTTCCGATTCTTTGACCTTCGACTCCAGCCATGCGCGCATCAAACGATGCACCACCACTCGAGCCGCCCATGCGAAACTCACTCCCAATACTGCCACGCGCAGTAACGCCCACCCCAATACGTCGGCGTTCCACGTGCCAATTAAAATTCCGATTAACATCCCGCTTAGTCCAGTCAGCAAAATAACATCTCGCCGCGTCTTGAACCACGCTTGGTCTTTTTCAGTCATTGCGCTCTTTTTTAAGCAAGTGCCGTACCAAGTTTTGAACATTGGAGAGAACCTCTAACCCGGATTTCTCACCACCAGAGGTAAAACAATGAGAGAGTGTTGACGAGAAATCCCGTGCCGCCTGCAACTTGTCGTCAACGGGATGCCCGCGATTGCAAGGAGGACGGAGGGAGTGTGTTATGACGACACTCGACCGACACAGCGTGCGCGGGCAGATTGTTGGTGAGAAGTGCAGGCTAATCCCAATGCTGTTCAGATCAGCACAGAGAGGGCGTGTTTTTGAATAGAGAATTCGGCGGGGAGGTTGCCGCAAATTTCGCCGTCGACTTCCATGGGGACATCGTTTTCGGAAGAGACGGAGAGTTGTGTGGATTGAAAATAGACAACGTCTTGGAGTTCTGTATGAATTCCTAAAAGCACGCCGTGCAGATATCGAAAAATATCCATATACCCCATCTTTTTGAACAAACAGACGTCGAGTTTGCCGTCGCCGACTTTTCCTTTCGGAAAAAGCAAAAAAGGCCCCCCATAAAACCGGCCATTGCCGATTAAAATAAACTCCCCTTGCAAACAACCCAGTTTTTCATCGCGCACAAAAAGTTTCGGCGGCTTATAATGCGTCATTTGCGCCAAGGTAAAGAGATAACTTAAAGGTCCCAACATTTTTTTGGAATCGGCGGATGTGCGTTTCACGATCGCCGCATCCAATCCCGCACCTGCGAGTTGCACAAAATAATGATCATTCACACGCGCCAAATCCACTTTGCGTTTTTTATTTTTGAGAATCACGCGCGCCGCTTGCGTTAAATCCGTAGGAATGCCCAATTCCAAAGCAAAAACATTCACCGAGCCAATCGGCAAAATGCCGAGTATGGCTTTGGTTCCCGCCAAGCCGTTGACCACTTCATTAATCGTCCCATCGCCGCCGGCGGCGATGATTTTTTTGAAACCCGCTTGCGCGGCGTCGCGCGCCAAGTCTTTTGCTTCACCGGCGTGTTGAGTTATTTTGAATGTCGCCCTTGGAAATAGCGTCTTAATTTGCGACGCCATGCGCCGCGCATATTCTCCCTTGGCAGTTGGATTTAAAATGATACAAATGTTTTCGGACATGTTGAATGATCGAGTATAGAGTATGATCAGAAAAATTTCAAAGCTTCTAGTAGCGTTGGCGCTGATTTTGGCGATGAGCGGAATCGTGGCCTTGATTTTTTTTCATCGCTACATTCAAGGCTCCGAATTCAAAGAAAAGATCGTCGTGGCGGCTTCGAACATGCTGGGCACGCGGTTCCATTTGGAGCAATTGAAATTCAATATTCTTTCCGGTTTTGAGTTGCACAACGTGGAAGTGGATAATCCCCCGCCCAATAACGCCGAGCGTTTTTTAAAAATTCAGCAAGTGAATCTGCAATACTCGCTCATGGCTCTACTTCATCGGCAATTGATCATTCGCGAACTTTCATTGATGCAACCGGAAATCACGGTCACGTTAAACAACGACGGAACGTCGAACATTCCTCACCTCAAGAAGAGCGAATCCTCAAGTTTGCCGTTGTTTAATATTGAAGATTTGCATTTCAATGTGCTCCTCAATCGCTTCAACCTCGCTCATGGCCAAATGCTTCTTTACAACGCTTCGCGCGAACAATTATTCGCGATGAACGACGCCAATATTCAGGGCGCTTACGAGCAAACGCCGAACGTCGCCGAGGCACGCGGAAAAATCGACGTGCAAACGATTACGCTGGGATCGAATTTCAAAATCACCGGCGCGTCTTCTCCTATAACTTATAATGGAGAAAAACTAGTTTTCCCGGATATTAAAGGCGTCTCTTACATGGGAAGCGCCACCGGCGCGTTGGAAGCCGATTTTGGAGCCAAAGAACCTTCGTTTAATCTTAATCTCAAATTAACAGATGCGCAGATGTCCGCGTTGGCGCAGGATTTTGGCAAAGATTTGGATTGGTTGCAGGGCAAATTGCTTTTGACGACGCAACTCGAGGGAAGTTTGTTGCAACCGAAATTGCTCACCGGCAAGGGTGATTTTTCCATTGCTGATATCGGCGTCGCGAAATTCAAACTGCTCCAAGATATCGGACGCATTCTTTTTGTGAAGGAATTGAATTCCGTGCAATTCAAAGACATCAAGGGCACATTCAAAGTCGGCGATCAAAAAATTACTTTTTTTAATATCGAGGCGGTTTCGGATTCGGTTCAACTCAGCGGCGCCGGATCAATCACGTTTGATCGACAAGTGGATTTTGACGTTCTGTTGGCCATTAACGATAAACTCAATATCCCTTCGGAAGTGGAAGCGCGCCTCACCAAACGCGACGACGGATATCATACGATCACATTCAAAATCAGCGGCACGATGAGTGATCCGAAAAATAATCTCACTGAAAAAGTAGGCAACATTGCCATCGACGTGCTGAAAGAAAAATTAGGCGATAAAGTGCCGGAAAAATTCCAAGAAAAAGCGCAGGAAATTTTAGATTTGCTTCAAGGCAAGAAAACAGATCCCACCGCACAGCCCACGTCTCAGGAGGCATCGCCGCCTCCACAAACACCTACTCCGCTCCCCCAAGAAACTGCTCCTGTGCCTCCACAATGACACGACGACTTCGCATTGTTGCGGGAAGCGCAGGCGGACTTTGGATTCAGATTCCAAAAAAATTCAAATCGCGTCCCACGCCGGACCGCGTCAAACAAGCTATTTTTTCCAGCCTTGGCGAGAGCATTGTACACGCCAAAGCGCTCGATCTTTTTGCCGGCACTGGAAATTTAGGCATTGAGGCGTTGAGCCGCGGCGCGCAGTCGTGCGTGTTTGTGGAATCGGACGCCGAGCACGCAAAATTCATCAAAGAAAATTTAACGCTTTGCCATTTTTCCGAAAAAGGGCGCGTGATTGCGCAATCGGTCGAAGATTTTTTGACGCATTCCACCTTGAATGATTTTAAAATTGTTTTTTTAGACCCGCCTTATGCGAAAGATACGACCGATCTTTCGACCACTTCGCTGGCGCATCAACTCGCCGAAAAACTTTTTCCTTCCACACTTATCGTGTGGGAACATTTTCATAAAAACATCTGGAACCCTCATCCGCGCCTGGAAGTTTTGAAACACCCCATTTACGGCGATACCGGAGTGCTATTTTTGTCGGTGAGATAAAAAAAGATTATACACTACGGCGCATTGAAACATCTTGTGCGTTTTAAATCCGAATATCGAAATCCGAAATCCGAAACAAATCCGAAAATTTTTGAAGTGTTTAAAATAGGCAAACCCACCCCTTTAACCCTTTTGGGATGAGTCATTGGGGATGTGTCTTTACGTTTTGGATTTTGAATTTCGAATTTGTTTCGGATTTCGTGCTTCGGATTTTTGCGTCGGTAATGTTGGAAAAATGATCCAGTGCCAACTTTACCAACGCTTGAAGCGTTTGAAGGGCTGAGGCGTAAGGCCTCGGCGGGCTGTCATGGATTCGGAAATCACGTCGCTGACGACGAGGCATTTGAATAAATTTTCGCATGGCGCCGGCAAATCCTGATTGTGTTTTTGATAATGCCTCAAAATCACCACCATTTCACGATAGGCGCCGCGTTGATCTCCCCGGAGATAACGCGCAACCGCGCGACTTTGCGCGGCCTCGACTTCTTGCGATACACGCGCGCCTTCTTCAAAAGAAATCGTTTCCATTGCCTTTTCCAAATCATCTGACGGTTTCATCGCTGGCGCCCTCCTGTGCGATGTGGAGGTGTGGTTGGAGTTGGAGAGGGCGGCGGATTGTTTTCTATGCCTAAAAAATTATCAATGACGATTTTATTTTTTGCTACTTCTGCCTTACCTGAAGCGACTCCCGCCAATAAAAGCGCTGTTCTAAAAGCGTCATTGTTTGCTTTCGCTAAAGGGATCAGTTCTTTTTTTTGAAAATTTCGTATTTGCTCTTTGGATAAGGCGCTGAGACCTGCGCCGCCTCTCGCATACGCGAGTCGATCAGCGATTGTTGGTTGACCATGATCAAACATATCCGAATACCACTTCTCTTATCGGAAATGCCTTGAAAAAATTTAGACAGAATTAAGGGGACTTTTAAATATTCGCGTGAGGGCGCGTTGCGGATTGATTTTTGTCGCGAGCTGTGTTGCTCCTCGGTCAAATATTTAATTTCAATATTCTCCCTTGTCGCGCCTTGCTCGCGACAAAAATCAACGCAACCCTTCGGGTAGCAGGTTCTTGCGGCGGCTGGCGGCGTTGCTCGTTTGTCGGATATTTCTGTCAATATCCGACTGCGCTCGCGCCTTGCCATCCATCCATAAGCGACATAGCCGCCTTCGACGTGCTTCGCACTCGAGAAGAAAGTATTTTTCTTCGAACGCAAAGCGTAAGGAAGAAGGCTATGCCTTCTTGGTGCGCGCCCCACGGGAATATTTAGAAGTCCCCTTTATACTTTCTCCACTTCGAGGGCGCCGTCTTTGACTTTGAGGGCGATGGTGGAGTGATCGGCAATGTCGCCGGCGAGAAGTTTGCGCGAGATGGCGGTTTCAACTTCTCTTTGCAGAAAACGTTTGAGCGGGCGCGCGCCGAACACCGGATCGTAACCTTCCTTGGCGATAAATTTCCGCGCGGCTTTGCTCAAATCCAATTCAATCGAGCGTTGACGCAATCGCGCGCGCAAAAGTTCCACTTGTAAGTCCACGATTTTTTCAATCTCCGCGAGCGTAAGCGGCTTGAACAGCACCACATCGTCCACGCGATTTAAAAATTCCGGCCGGAAATGCGCGCGCATTTCCGCCATGACCTTGTCACGCGCGGAAGTAGGAATCTCCTTATCCGTGCTTTTGAGTTCGAGCAAATGCGGACTGCCGATATTGGACGTCATAATAATAATGGTGTTTTTGAAATCCACGGTGCGTCCGTGGCTGTCGGTGAGGCGTCCGTCCTCGAAAATTTGCAGAAAAATATTAAAAACATCGTGGTGCGCTTTTTCGATTTCGTCGAAAAGAATCACCGCGTATGGTTTGCGGCGCACAGCTTCGGTAAGTTGCCCGCCTTCTTCGTAACCGACGTACCCCGGCGGCGCGCCTACCAGCCGCGCGACGGCGTGTTTTTCCATGTATTCGCTCATGTCGAGGCGAATAATATTTTCTTCGCTATCAAAAAGCGCTTCCGCCAACGCGCGCGCGAGTTCTGTTTTTCCCACGCCCGTCGGCCCCAGAAAAATAAACGATCCGATCGGACGTTTTGGGTCTTTGAGTCCGGAACGCGCACGAATCACCGCGTCCGCCACACCCTTTACAGCTTCGTTTTGTCCAATCACTCGCTGATGCAAAATTTCGTCCAGCCGCAAAAGTTTTTCCTTTTCCCCCTCGAGCAAACGCGACACCGGAATCCCCGTCCAGCGCGCCACGACCTCGGCGATTTCGTCGTCGGTCACTTCTTCTTGAATGAGCTGTCCCTCTTTGGACGAAAGTTTTTCTTCCTCGGCTTTGAGTGTTCTCTCTGCTTCAGGCAATTGCCCGTATTGCAACTCGGCCACGCGATTCAAATCGTATTTTCTCTGCGCTTCGGCGATTTGCGTGCGCAAGCTCTCGATTTTTTCGCGCAATTTGCGGATATTCACCAAACCTTGTTTTTCATTTTGCCAACGCGCGCGCAATTCATCGCGCGAAACTTTTACTCCGGCCAATTCCTGTTCCAAACGAACCAAACGACTCAGAGACGCCTCGTCCTTTTCCTTCTTCAACGCCTCGCGCTCGATTTCCAATTGCATCGCGCGTCGTTCGAGAGTTTCGAGTTCCTCCGGCATGCTTTCGATTTCCGTGCGCAACTTCGCCGCCGCTTCATCCACCAAATCAATCGCCTTGTCCGGCAAAAATCGATCCGAAATATAGCGATGAGAAAGAATCGCCGCCGAAACCAACGCGGCGTCCTGAATTTTTACGCCGTGATGAAGTTCATATCGTTCGCGTAGTCCGCGCAAAATCGAAATCGTATCTTCAACATTCGGTTCATTGACCATCACAGGTTGAAAACGTCTCTCAAGCGCCGCGTCTTTTTCAATATATTTACGATACTCGTCGAGCGTGGTCGCGCCGATGCAATGCAATTCGCCGCGCGCGAGCATAGGCTTGAGCATATTGCCGGCGTCCATCGAGCCTTCCGCTCTGCCCGCGCCGACCACGGTGTGAATCTCATCGATAAATAAAATAATTTGCCCCTTCGCGCTCGTCACTTCGTGCAGAACCGCCTTGAGCCGCTCTTCAAATTCGCCGCGAAATTTCGCTCCCGCAATCAACGCGCCCATATCCAAGCCCACGATGCGCTTGTCTTTCAAACTATCCGGAACATCGCCCGCTACAATCCTTCGCGCCAGCCCTTCCACAATCGCCGTTTTGCCTACGCCCGGTTCGCCGATCAGCACGGGATTATTTTTTGTGCGACGCGAAAGCACTTGAATCGTGCGGCGAATTTCCGCATCGCGCCCAATCACCGGATCGAGCTTGTTCGCGCGCGCGAGCTTGGTCAGATCGCGCCCGTATTTAGTCAACGCTTCGTACGTGGCTTCGGGATTCGCGCTGGTCACGCGCTGATGCCCCCTCACCTCAGTCAGCGCCTTCAGAAAATCATTTTTCTTGAGTTGAAATTCTTTGAAAATTTTGGCGACGGTGGTGTTGGCGGGTTGCTCAAACATCACCAACGTTAAATGTTCGACGCTCACATATTCGTCGTTGAGTTTTTTTGCCTCATCCCACGCGGCGACCAACATCTGATTCAGTCGTTGCGTCACATAAACACTGCCCGGCCCCGATGTCGAACCGGTGATTTTCGGCAATTTATTTAATTCATCCTCCAACCGCATCCGCAACAATCGCGGCGACATATCCATCTTTTCAAAAAGCCGCCCCACCAATCCATCCTCGTCCGACAACAACGCCACAAGCAAATGCTCCACATCCGTCGCTTGATGCGAAAATCTCGTCGTCAACGCCTGCGCTTCCGTGATCGCATCCTGCGCCTTTTCCGTAAACTTATTTAAATCCATACCCTACCAAAGCTACTATTTTCGTACCAAAATCCGCCAAATCAAGAAAATCTTTAAATTTTTAAAAACAAAACACTTACAGATAAGAGAAGAAAGCTTTCATGAGTCAAAAAACTGCTATGGCTTCAAATTCGCGCCATTTTGACGCATTTTTAGACTTAAAAAGCTAAACTCCAAGATGTTTCGTGCCGATAAAAGAATGGAGAAAAATTGATGCGTGCTGAAAAACATAAAAAGAAATGGGATTACTTATTCAACGGTACTCTCCTCCAATCTCTCTTCAAAAACAAAAAGATGTTACCTTTGCTTTTTACTGCGTTACTCACCGCGCAACATGCCATAGCCGAAGAAAAAACTCGAAAATCTGCATCGGAAATTAAAGAAAAAATTCTGGAATATTATGGTATGCTGGGAGAGATCGATCATTCCATAACATGCATCAATCCAATGAATGACATCGACTCGAGTCAACGATCATCGAAAGAAAGATATCGCGAATTTGTTAAAGGACTTATCAACACTTGCAAAGACGAAAAGCATGGAATCAAGGTTTTTAAGACGAAAAAAGGAACCTATGTTCTCGTGGATGAAGAAGGCTGGCGGCATGACGAGTTTTCAAAAAAGGAAGTTGAAAGATTTGGCAATAAAATCGATGTTCCTTCCTATGAAAAAACTTGGCCGCAAGAAAAACGTCCTGAAAATAAAGAATACAATCGCCTTCCCGACAGAAGCAAATATCGCGATCGTTGCGAAAATCCTCGAGGCACTATCAAATCCGGTCATGCATGGCGGCAAACTGGGGCGCACGGTTAATCAGTGACTCCCAGCAGAATCACAAAGTTAATGCACTATATGGGTCTGTCGCCAAATAGGGACAGGTAGCGTTGGACGTCTCTTTTCGAATGGCGCATCAAAAAATAGATGGTGCAGGGAAAAAATTGTGTCCATTCGGGCAGATGGATGAAATTCGCAGATTCAATAAAAAGCATTTTAAATTTTTACATTGAAAAAGATAGAAAGTAAGCTGAAATGAACGCTTCCCATTAAACCGGACATGATTCAAGGGACAAAAATTAGCCCCGTGACGTTTGACGTTACGTTGTGGACAGATTACGACATCCACCTCTTCAAGGAAGGTAATCATTTTCGTCTTTACGAAAAACTTGGCGCGCATTGCATTAAAAACGGCAAAAAAATCGAGGGCATTTATTTTTCCGTCTGGGCGCCCAATGCCCGCGAAGTTTCGGTCATAGGCGGTTTTAATCACTGGGATGGCCGCGCTCATAAACTCGGCAAACGTTGGGATGATTCCGGCATTTGGGAAGGTTTTATCGCCGGCCTCCAACCCGGCACGCTTTATAAATATCTCATCCGATCAAATTTTCAGGATTTCACTGTTGAAAAACAAGACCCTTTGGCTTTTTACGCGGAAAAACCGCCTTGTTCTGCCTCCATTACGTGGGATATGGAGTATCAATGGGAAGACAACGAATGGATGCAAAAACGCGCAAAAAGCAACGCCCACCAAGAACCTTGGTCGGTATATGAAGTGCATTTGGGTTCGTGGCGCCGTGTACCGGAGGAAAGCAACCGTTGGTTGACCTATCGCGAAATTGCGCCGCTCTTGACTCAACATGTTCTAGACCTTGGATTTACGCACGTGGAGCTCATGCCCGTTTCGGAACATCCTTTTTATGGTTCTTGGGGTTATCAATGTACCGGATATTTTTCGCCTACGAGCCGTTATGGCACGCCTCAAGACTTCATGTATTTCGTGGATTATCTCCATCAACACGGCATCGGTGTGATTCTGGATTGGGTGCCTTCTCATTTCGCCAGCGATGGCCATGCGCTTCATTTTTTCGACGGAACTCATCTTTACGAACACGCCGATCCGCGCAAAGGTTATCATCCCGATTGGGGAAGTTATATTTTTAATTACGGCCGCAACGAAGTGCGCGCCTTTCTTATCGGAAGCGCTTTCTTTTGGTTGGATCAATATCATATCGACAGTCTGCGTATCGATGCCGTTGCTTCCATGCTCTACCTCGATTATTCCCGCAGAAACGGCGATTGGGTGCCCAATCAATACGGCGGAAAAGAAAATATCGAATCCATCGAGTTTCTTCGCCGCATGAACGACGAAGTGTACGCCAACTTCCCCGGCGTCCAAACTATCGCCGAGGAATCCACTTCCTTCGGTCTGGTTTCTCATCCCACCAGCAAGCACGGTTTGGGCTTTGGTTTTAAATGGAACATGGGATGGATGCACGATTCGCTCGAATACTTCCGCAAAGACGCCATCTACCGCAAACATCATCACCATACTCTCACCTTCAGCATGATCTACGCCTTCAGTGAAAATTTTGTGCTCTCCTTCTCTCACGATGAAGTCGTTCACGGTAAAGGCTCCATGGTTCGAAAAATGAGCGGCCGCAACGATTGGGAAAAATTCGCCAACTTGCGTCTTCTTTACGGATATATGTTCACGCATCCGGGACACAAACTCATGTTTATGGGCGGAGAATTCGGCCAGTGGAATGAATGGTATCACGAAGTAAGCCTCGATTGGCATTTGCTCGATTATCCCATCCACCAACAACTCATGGATTGGGTGCGCGATCTCAATCACACGTACACTTCCGAGCCTGCCCTCTATGAACAAAATTTTTCTCCCGATGGATTCTATTGGATTGATTTCTTGGATTGGCAACAAAGCATCGTTTCTTTTGTTCGCAAAACTTCCGATAACAAACAACTCGTTCTCACCGTGCTCAATCTCACGCCCATTCCGCGCTACGATTACCAAATCGGAGCGCCTCACGACGGTCTGTGGAAAGAAATTCTTAATTCCGACGCCGCCGAATATGGTGGTAGCGGCCACGGCAACTATGGCGAAGTCAAAGCCGTTCATGCTTCCTGCCACGGCCAACCTTATTCTTTGTTTTTAACCCTCCCGCCTCTCGGAATGGTCAGTTTCTCCAAAAAATTCTAGTCGCTTGATGAAATGACAAATAGGGCAAATAGGGTCAGGTCACCACGCACACAAAGCGAGTGCGAGATGACTAGACCTCCTTAGCCTTGTATAGTGAAATAACTTAACGTTTTTACATGATATTTCTATCACGCGCTTTCAGCGCTCAAGAATTTCTTTCTTTTACCTAGGGCTTCGCCCTAGGTTCTGTATCTATCGCGCGCCGTTGGCGCTTCAAAAAGTGTCAAAATACAAAGTTATTTCACTATATGGTAAAAAATCCGAGCTTCTTAAGTAGAAGTTTGAAGGCAAAGCCTTCAAGTTTTCTTTTCCCAAAGAAAGAATGTTTGGAGATCGTCTTCTACAGCGGCGGCGACAGACTGAATGACAATGGCATCGTCGAGTAAGCCGAAGGGTAAATCGTCAGGAATCCAATCATCCGGTGAAACAAAATAAACAATTGCCGAGAGAATGAGATGAAGATTGGACTTGGAAATGGAACGATAACGGCGTTTTTGATGAGCTTGAACAAGCCGAATCATGAGAAAGAGATTGTCCCATTTGCCTTTATCATGCGGAAGTTTCTTTGCTTTTTGAAGCGCTTGCCGAAGAATGCCATCGAGTTGTTTTGAATTACGAACGGCTTGAGCGGCTAAAATCTTAGCCTGAGCAAAGGGAGTTGACGAAGATTTCTTTTTTTTCATGACACCGCCTTTCATCAAGACGATCCCCTACCCCATGAACGGTTTTTAAATTAAGCGGCTTTGTTTTCGCTAAAGCGGAAAATGCATTTATAGAGGCCGGAAACGCGCTTTTCTTCACGAGTCATCGTCACCATGAGGATTTTTTCCAACATTTGGCGTTCGATCTCGCGCATGATAGGAAAACGATCCATACAAATAATGACGGGATTATTGTAATCAATAATTTGGTGCTGGCGAGAAGCAGGATCATAAACATATTCACTCATGAATCCTTGCTCATCGCGTAAAGCGGTAAGTTGACGCGCACGCTCTTCAAGAGTGTCGCCTTTGACTTGTTTGGCAACGCGGCCGATTTGATTTTTATAGATATTATAGAGAATTTTTTCTGAGGCATTCAACCCATAGATTTGCTGAACGGATTCAAGGATATCGCAGGTAAAATTACTGTATTCGGTTGGAAAGAAATCTTGGGCATGCTGGGTTAAGCGATAAGCTTTTTCAGGCCGTCCCATCCCCTTTGGACGTCGCCACGTATCCAGATAACCTTCTTTTTCCATCGATACGCAATGTTGCTTCACGCCCATGTAAGAAAGCCCAACGCGCTTGCACAATTCCGCCACAGAGAGTCCTTGGCTACGTTTAATTTCTCTGAGAATAAGATATTTTGGGCTGTTAGAAATTCGACCTAAAAGTTTTCCCTTCATACTTGTCTCGCTTTAAAAAGTTAGTTCCTAAAAAAAATCCGAAATGCTTGAATTGAATCCAAACTAATGAGCCACTTTGAAAACACAAGTTTTTTTAAGGGGGGATGTGAATAATTTTTTTTCTTCATTTTTTTCTTAGGACTTGACAAATGTCATTGGGGAAATATGACCTTGGAGCGTTCCCAGTAGATATCCAATTCCTCCAGCTTCAATTCGTGCATATTGCGCCCTTTTTCGGCGATTTGTTTTTCCATCCATTGGAAACGATTGATAAATTTCTGAACTGCCTTGCGGCAAGCTTGTTCGGCATCCAACTGAAGATGACGGCTTAGATTGACGATCGCAAAAAACAAATCCCCGAGTTCGCTTTCGATTTCGCCGCGATGAATGCCCTGTTTGAACATACTTTCTTCCAATTCGCGGAATTCCTCATGGATTTTATGAAAAACCGGCTCGACTTCTTTCCAATCGAAACCGGCGCGGGCGGCTTCCTTTTGAACTTCTTCGGCTTGCATGAGCGAAGGCAATTCTTTGGGAATACCCGCCAAAGCGGATTCTTGGCCTGCTTTTTCTTGCGTTTTCGCTTGATTCCAACTGGTAAGAGCCTCTTGGACATCGGCGGCCTTTTTATCGCCAAATACATGCGCGTGGCGGCGCGTGAGTTTGTCGCAAAGAACTTGGACGACATCGCCGAAAGTGAAGGCGCCGCGTTCCTGTGCGAGTTGGGCATGAAAAACGACTTGGAATAAGACATCGCCGAGTTCTTCTTTCATGGCATTGTCGTCCTGACGATCGATGGTTTCGATCAGTTCGTAACATTCGGAAATCAGTTGAGGACGCACGCTTAAGTGAGTTTGTTTGCGATCCCACGGGCATCCTTGTGGAGAACGTAATTTGGTGACAAGTTCGAGTAATTTTTCCATACGCTCATGGGTAGCAGAGTCGGGGTTACTGTTCAAGATTGTCTTGCGGGTCAAAGAATGATTATGTTGTAGGAATGCAGTCAAAATCGATTGTGCTGGTGGGATTGATGGGATGCGGCAAAAGCAGTGTGGGCAAGCAACTCGCCCGCAAGAGCAAGCGCATTTTGGTGGATGTGGACGCGAAAATCGAACAGGCCGCGGGAATGAAGATTTCGGAAATTTTTGCGCAAAAGGGCGAAGCGGCGTTTCGCCATATGGAGTGCGAAATGATTTTTAAGATCATGCAAGAAGAAAATCAAATTGTCTCCACAGGCGGAGGCGCTTTTCAAGATGAAACAAATCGTTCTTTATTATTAGAGAAGGGCGTAGTCGTTTACCTGAAAGCTCCGGTGGCATGTTTGTTTGAACGAGTCAAACGCGATGAATCGCGCCCGCTTCTACAAAACGAGGATCCTTTTGGCGCCTTGCAAAGACTCTTGGAACAACGCGAGCCGTTTTATGCGCAAGCGCATTTCACGGTGACGGTCGAACGCCGCACGCCGGAACAGATTGCAACGGAGATTTGGCGTCGCTATAAAAGAATGCTATAAATCGCATGAAAAAGATTCTTTGGAAACAGCCGTGTTTACGTGTGGGATGCATCTCGACCGTGGAGGGATTGAAATTTTTGAGAGAAAAAGCGGATAAGTTCGATATGGTGGAAGTGCGTCTGGATATGCTGAAAAAAAACGGCGTAAAATTCAAACGCGTCATGCGCGCAATGGAAACGCGACGCAATCCGGCATTGCTGACGCTCCGCACGCGCTGGGAAGGCGGAAGTTATTCATGGAAATCGCGTGAGCGGATTTTGTTGTTTGAACAATTGATGCCTTTTGCTGACATCATCGATGTGGAACTCAGTAATGTGCCGTTATTAAAGTCCGTCTTGGATCGAGCGGTGGAATTCCGATGCCATGTTATTCTTTCCGCGCATTCGATTCAACGCAAGCTGACATCGCGTAAAATTCATCGCTTAATCAAAGAATTTCAAACGCACGAAGCAAAAATTTACAAAATCGCTGGTCTTGGACGCACTCCTCGCGATCTTGCAATCTTGGCAAAGACTCTTTTGGAGTATCCCCAATTACCTCTGGCAGTCATGGCAATCGGTCCCATGGCGAATTTTTCGCGTTTGGTTTTGTCGGCGCTTGGTTCGCGTTTGGTTTACGGTTATCTTGATGCGCCGACGGCAAAAAATCAGCCATCCATCCGCAAAATTTCGGATCAACTCAAATCTCTCGGCATGAAATGGTTGAGTTAAAGGTTGCTTTTTGAGAAAATTTGAAGAATTTACAAAATATTACACATGAAATATCTCATACTAAATCCAAAAAATAAGTTGATGAATATACCCTCCCTTTATTCCTCTGGATTCCCGCTAAAAGCGGGAATGACAAGTGTGAACTTATTTTTTGGATTTAGTATCATACTCTTTTTATTAGCAGGCGTAGCGATCGGAAAAACGCAAACCATTGATAATCCCGGATCAGAAAAAAACGTTAGTTTAAAAAATGCGGCGCCGCTTATTTTGCCCAGAAATCCAAATAACCGCCCTCCTCCATCGGCGATCAGCATGCAAATCGAAAAATTTTTCATCGGATTGCAACAGAACCGCATCGATGAAGCTTTTCAAATTCTTTTGGCGGATTCGGAATACGTTCAAAAAAAATATCAGGTGGATGAATTTATCGCAAAAACCCGCAAAGCCGTCGTCATTTATGGAAAAATCAACGGCTACGAATTGTACGATAACCGTCCTATCGGATCGCGCATGGTTTGCCTCACTTACTTTGTCTATCTTCAATCGATACCTCTGCGCTGGCGTCTCATTTTTTACGCCGCCGATGGCAAAAAATGGAAACTCATGGACCTCAGCGTCGATGACCTCCTCGCAGAAAGTATCATGGCAGATTGATTTTAATGTTAGGGCTTCGCCCTAACAACCCACTTAAGGGCTACCGCCCTTAAGAATCCCTTCATGGGTGCGTTTGTTGTTAGCGCGCTTCGCGCGCAACAAACGCACCCAAGTAGGATTCTCAAGGACTGTAGTCCTTGAGCGGGGTCGTAGGGGCAGAGCCCCTACATTTTTATGAAAAATTATATTTTGATAATGGGGTTGGCGGGGATGATGTTATTGCCGGGGAATGGATTGATGCCCTTGGTGGATCGGGATGAACCGCGCTTTGCGCAGGCGACGCGGGAGATGATTCAACGCGACGAATGGGTGATTCCTTATTTTAATAATCAATACCGTTTTGATAAGCCGGTGATGATTTATTGGTTGATGCGCGCGAGTTACGTTGTATTTGGGCAAAATGAATTTGCGGCGCGGTTGCCGTCGGTCATTGTGGCTTTATTGATAGCGCTGGCGATTTATGAAATGGGTAGAAAGTGGTTTTCTGTGGGTGTCGGCTTGTGGGCGGCAGTGGGATGGTTGACGTGTCTGCAAGTTTTCATTCATGGTCGATTGGCTGTGGCGGATATGCCGATGATTTTGGCGGTTGTGATTTCGCACTGGTCAATATTTGAATTATTGGAATCTCCAAAAAGAAAATGGTTCTATCTATTATATGGTGCGTTGGCGTTCGGATTTTTGACAAAGGGGCCAATTGCGATTTTGTGTCCGGCGCTGACGTTAATTTTATTTCGATGGGTATTTTGGCGAAAGCCGATGGTATGGAAAAATTTGAGATTGCATTACGGATTACCTTTGATGATGACGCTAATCGCGTTTTGGGGCATTCCGGCGCTAATACAAACTCAAGGAAAGTTTTGGCAAGTGGGGATGAACGATCACGTGGTCAAACGAGGCATGGAAGTCTTCAATCATCGAATTTTTTTGCCGTTTTATTACATCCCGACGGCGCTGTTGAGTTTGTTCCCGTGGATTGCGTTTTTAGGCGCTGTGTGGGGAGCACTGAGAAAAAATTGGGGCGAAAAAAATGCTTTTTTGATTTCGTGGTTTGCGGGGCCGTATCTGATTTTCAGTTTATACGCCACGCAATTACCGCATTACGTGATGCCGGCCTTCCCTGCGTTTTTTCTTTTGCTCGGACAAGGATTACATGGACATTATTTTTACAGAAAATGGCATCGAATATTTTTTTGGGCAGTCTGCGGCGCGGGCATTGCGTTGGCGGCGGCGCTGATCGGCGCGGCTTGGGGCGAATCATTTTCGAAGGAAATTTATTTTTTGCGCATGGTGTTATTTAGCTTAAGCGGCATTGTGCTTTGCATGACGCTGATGGCGCTCTTGGCAAAAAAAGAATTGCGATGGACTGTTTTCATGCCTGTGGTCGCTATAGCGCTGTGCGCGCATGTCTTGGGGAAAAATTTGCGGGAACTCTCGCCAGCCGCGCAATTGAGTTCGGTCTTCAAGCAACTACCGAAAGAAACCCAATGTTATTTTCAAGGCTTCGAGGAGCCGAGTCTGATTTTTTATAGCAACCGCCAATGGCAAACTTTCGGAGGATTTTCCGACATTGCGCGCCGGCCTTCTCCTCAATTAGTCGTCTCGCTGAGAGAAGAAATCCGCTTGGAACGTTATATGAAAGAAAATTGGAATCGATGGATGAAAAAAAACGAGCAACCAGAAGAAACGGTAACTTCATTTTCGAGCGATGCGCTGACGAATGGGTATCAACGCATCACGACTATCGAAGGCGTCAATCTCGCTCGAAGCAGTTGGATCAAGATCGAGATATTTCAGCGCTTTTAGCGATATCTGATCACCGATTACCCAAACGATGACTCTTTTCTGCAAAAACGCAAAAACTGGATATTTTTCAAAAAAAGGGTATGAGAAAGGTATGAATACGACGACTTTGTCGGAACTCGGTCAGCGTAAACTCGCCGCGATTGCGTTTACAGATGTGGTGAATTACAGCGGCATGATGAATCGCAATGAGGAAAGAACGCTCCAGCGGCTTCAACATCATTTCAAGCGCATGAGCGAATTTGCCGAACAATGGCGCGGTCAAGTGGTTAAAACCACCGGCGATGGACTGATGATTTATTTTGAGAGCGCCATAGACGCGGTGAGTTGGGCGCTCGATGTGCAAAATCGCGTATCGAGCGGTCATCAAGCAACACCTTCTGAAGAACGCATGCAACATCGCATTGGGATTCACCTTGGCGATGTGTTTTTTAAAGACGGCGATGTGATGGGCGATGGTGTGAATATTGCCGCGCGCTTGCAAGCGGAGGCGGACCCGGGGGGGATTTGCATTTCGCAGACTGTTTACGACGTGGTGAAAATGAAAATGAACGTACAAGCGACATTTCTCGGCGACCGCGAGCTCAAAAACATCAAAGAATCCGTGCCGATTTATCAAATTCTTCTCAATGCGCAAAAACAAATCATTGAAAACGGGGATGCGCCCGCAGTGCGAGTTGTTAAATCCAAAGCGGAAGCCGTCGAACCCTCGATGAATTCAAAAGCATGGATCGGTGCGGTTGTTTTGGCGCTTTTTGTGGCCGGCGTACCTGCGGGATTATGGTTTTTGCAAAAACGTTCTTCTGAAAAATTACCTTCGACTAGTGCGGATGTCGCTATGAAATCGCCGCATCAAGCTACTTCAGAGCCTCGGCTTCCATCGCAACAAACCGGAGCTTCAAATGACAAAGCCCATGAAGTGCTTTCTTTTTTGAAACAAAAATTATCCTCTTATCATCGCGAAAATCCTCTACACCTGACGGCGATTACCACGCCCAATGGCCGTCAAGTTCCCGAAATGGATGTTTGGATGGAAAGCGATTCCCTGATGGTGCGGCGCGACGGTCAAGAAATGAATCATGCCATCCATCAAACGCCTCGACCTATGCTGGCGCGCATCGCGATGGAACTCGTCAAACAAAATCCAAATGATCCCATGTCTCAGCGCGTACGCGAAACCATCCAAGAAAAAATGCGGCAAAATTTTAGCAAACAAGACGGCCAGAAAGGCGCTCTTCCTCAGCAAGGAGGAGGAGGACAATTTTTTCAGCCGCAACAAGGGCAACAAGGATTTCATCAACCGCCTCCGAATCCACAAGACAACTCATTTCAAGGACCGCAACAAAATCAAAACTTTCAACGCAATCCGCAAATGAAACGCGTCGGACAACGTCAATTTAACGGACAGCCGCCTCCGCCACAACAAGACGAGCAGATGCCTTCGTCCCTTCCCTCGCAACAATATTGATTTTTATCTTGCTTGACGACGCTGATAGTGGAAAAAATTTTCTTAAATTTCGTTCCCTTGCATTTTTTACAAAGCAAAGCAGACTTCTCATTCTTTTTTCTGATCAAAACCTCCAAAACTGCGCCGCACTTTTGGCATTGATATTCATAAATCGGCATAATTTATTGTGGCGCGATCTTTTCATCGATCAGTTGATCTTTGCAAATAATCGCGGCAACCTGATTTGCCATAAAAACAGTTTCCGAGCGCCCTTCTTTGGTCTTCACGTAAAAATACTGCAACTCATTCTGAGCATAGGATCGATCCATTTCCTCGCCTTGAACATCTACGCAAGCGCCGTTGATAAGATAAACGCGATAAATTTTCATGCCGATTGCACGCTAATTTAATCGCTCCTCAAAATAACGCAAGGAAACTTCTGCGAAATGCTCGGTTTTGTGAAAAATCAATTTTTTCTTTCAAGAAGGAAGCGAGCGATAGCTTCAAGCGCAGAAGCATTTTTGCTGAAGAATTTTAATTCTGACATGGCGTGGCGCGTCAACTTCGCGGCTTCGTGTTGCGCTTTTTCCAATCCCATGAGCGCGGGGTACGTGGCTTTTTGGGCTTTGAGGTCTTTGCCGGCGCTTTTGCCGAGTTGCTCGCTCGTCTGAGTAATATCGAGAATGTCATCGATCACTTGAAACGCTAAACCCAAATGTTGTCCGAAATTTTCCAAATGTTTCAACTGCGCCGAAGAAGCATTCCCCGCCATCGCACCCAATTTAATCGAACTGGCAATCAACGCGGCGGTTTTATTTTTGTGAATGAAGCGCAATTGCGGCGGAGAAATTTTCTTCCCCTCGCCTTCGAGATCGGCGACTTGTCCGGCAATCAGCCCCAAGCTCCCCGAAGCGCGCGCAAGTTCCAAAATAAAATTTGCCGTAGAATAACATTTTGCTTCCTTATTTTTTCCCGCGAGTTCGAACGCAATCGTCAACAGCGCGTCGCCCGTCAACACGGCCATGCCTTCGCCAAAAACTTTGTGCGAAGTGGGTTTACCGCGTCGCAAATCATCGTCGTCCATGCACGGCAAATCATCGTGAATCAACGAATAGGTGTGAATGCATTCAACCGCGCACGCCAAGAGAAGCGCATTGTGCGCTTTGCCGCCAACCGCTTCGCACGCCGCGAGACATAGAATGGGGCGCAGACGTTTGCCTCCGGCGAAAAGACTGTAGCGCATGGCGCGATGAATTGTCGACGGCTTTGCGGATTTTTTGGGCAAAAAAGCGTCGAGCGCTTTTTCGACCAACGATTGCCGTTGTTTCCAATAACTTTTTAATTCCATAAAAGCGTCACGCCATCGCAGGTTTCAGCATCGAAGGTTTTTCCATTTTTCTGCGTTTGCTGAGCCAAAGAGCGATCGGACTTGCGATAAAGATCGATGAATACGTGCCGATGACGATGCCGACAATCAGAATGAGCGCAAAATCGTTGATGACCATGCCGCCGAAGAAAAAGAGCGCCAAAACGGCCACGAGCGTCGTGCCCGAAGTATTCAACGTACGCCCCAAAGTTTCATTGATGCTGGTATTCATCACGCTGATAAGCGATTTATCCGGAAATTGTTTCATGCCTTCGCGAATGCGGTCAAAAATAATGATCGTGTCATTGATAGAATACCCCGCAATGGTCAGAATCGCGCCGACGACGGGCAAGGAAAGCTCGCGTCCGCAAAGCGCAAACATTCCCATGCTGATGACAACGTCGTGCAATAATGCGACAATAGCTCCGAGCGCAAATCCCGCTTCAAATCGCCACATGACGTAGAGAAAAACTCCGATCATACCGAGAACCAAAGCCACGGTGGCTTTTTGTTTCAGTTCTTTGCCGATGAGGCCTTCGACTTTATCGAGCGAAAGCCGGTTCAATTTCGCATCGGGAAATTTTTGAATCAGCAAGCTTTCCAGAGGCTCTGCCTGACCGAAAGGCGTGCGAATGGAGAGAACTTCGCTGTTGTTGCCTGGGTCTTTTTGATATTGGATCGAAACCGAACCGGAACTCGCCACCGCGCGCACTTGATCTTCGGGAATTTTCTTTTCGAATTGCAACGTGATGAGATCGCCGCCTGTGAAATCCACGCCGAACACCTTATCGCCTTTTTGTAGCCATGTGCCGAAACTCAAAAGAATTAAAAAGAGCGACAATCCGACAAACGCCCATTTCATACCGAGAAAATTAATTTTTGTTTTGCCAATAAGGCGCGTCATGGAGAGTTTTACCAATGTTCCGCGCGCCAAAAGCCAATCGAAACCCGTGCGCGTGATCACCAACGCAGAGAACATACTCGAAAGAACTCCCAAGCATAACACAATCGCAAAACCCTGAATAGGCCCTGATCCTTGCCAAAATAAAATCACCGCCGCGATGATCGTAGTAACATTTGAATCGAGAATAGAGCTAAAAGCTTTTTCAAAACCTGAATGTACCGCCACCAAAAGCGGTTTGCCCGCACCCATTTCTTCGCGCATTCGTTCGAAGATAAGAACATTGGCGTCCACAGCCATGCCGATAGTCAACACCATCGCCGCCACACCGGGCATCGTCAGCGTAAACCCAAACTGCGCCAAAAGACCGAGCAGAATAAATATATTTAAGAAAAGCGCGCAGACAGAAAAGAATCCCGCAACGCGATACAACACCATCATGTACGCCATCACCGCAATCAATCCGATCAACCCAGCGACAAATCCGCTTTTGACCGACGCGCGGCCCAACGAGGGATCGACTCCTCGTTCATCCACAATTTCCACAGGCGTCTCCAACGGATTTTCCAGAACACTGGCGAGTTCCTCGGCTTCCACAGGCGTCATGCTTCCGCCGGAAATTTCACAACTTCCATAAATCGCCGTGCGAATCACCGGCGCGGAATACACTTCGTCGTCCAATACAATCGCCATGCGCTGACCGATATTGCGCTCCGTCAATTTCCCAAAAAGTTTTTGCCCCTCGGCGTTGAAATTAATAATCACAACAGCGCGTCCGACTGAATCAATGCTACGAAAAGCAGAGTTGACGTATTTGCCGGACATTTCAGCGCGACGTTTGATGAGAATTTCCGAACGAAGAGGTTTTCCTGCCTTGTCGCGATCCAACAACGGCAATTTTTCGTGATCAAAAGGAATCGCTTCCTTCCCCTCGGCGGCGCCCGCAAGAATTTTTTCGCTGTCCGGATGCACAAGGCGAAATTCAAGTTTGGCGACGCGTTGAAGTTGCCCACGATAAATTTGTTTATCTTTTTCGGAAACTCCGGGGATTTGCACGATAATGCGATTTTCTCCGGCGGGCTGAATGAGAGGTTCGGCGAGCCCCATGCCGTCGATACGTTTGCGCACAACTTCAATCGCTTGATCGCGCGCGGCGGGCGTCGGCTTGCCGCCGAGTTGCACCAAAAATTGCGTGCCGCCCATGATATCCAAGCCCGGTTTGATATTCACGCGCCACTTGCCGTGATCGAAACGAAAAAGCGACAGCGCGCACACGACCATCAAACTGGCAATCGTTGCCAACGCCACCCAACGGCGCATGCGATCCTGCGTGGCGGCCAAGTACCACACAAAAAATACCATGAACAACAACGAAAACCCAAAAATAAGATAAACCATAATTAGCGCATTCCTTTCACTTATTTATTCTATCATGCAAGCCGATCACAAATTGTGACCGCCTTATAATCAATAATTCTGAGAACATTCCACTCTCCGTTATGAATTGGATTTTTCTTTTTCGATGGAAACGACGGCGGCTTTTTGGACTTCGATTTTTACGCCTTCGTCGACTTTGACCAAAATCGTCGTGTCTTTCACATTGCTCACCGTTCCGAGAATCCCGCCGGCGACGACAACTTTGTCGCCTGTTTTCACCGCTTTGAGCATGGCTTCGTGCTCTTTTTGGCGTTTGCTGTGCGGACGAATCATCACAAAATACATCAATACCATCAAAATCAGAAACGGCAGGAAACTTGTCCATCCGGGTTGAGCGGCTGCGCCTTCTTGAGTCGCCGTCGGCGCCATCGCTAAATAAAAACTAATCATGTTCGTCATCATTTTCTTCTCTCTTTCTATAATTAGCCAAAAACTCGCGCGACCATGTTGCGAAATGATTTTCGCTGATAGCGCGGCGCATCTGGCGCATCAAATGCAGATAAAAATGCAGGTTGTGAAGCGTCACCAGCCTCAAACCCAAAATTTCCTCCGACTTGAGTAAATGGCGAATGTACGCTCGTGAAAAATTTTTACAAGCATAACAACTGCAACCCTCCTCGATGGGGTGCAGAGAAGCAGTGTTGGCGGCGTTCTTGAGATTGATCGTGCCCAGCGCCGTGTAAGCCGTGCCGTTGCGAGCCACGCGCGTTGGCAGAACACAATCGAACATATCAATGCCGCGCGCAACCATTTCCACGAGTTGATTCGGCTGACCTAACCCCATGGCATAGCGCGGTTTATTGGCGGGCAAGTAAGGTTCGGTCGCTTCGATAGCTTTGAACATCTCCTCCTCCGGTTCGCCTACGCTCACCCCGCCAATCGCATACCCCGGAAAATCCATCGTCGCCAAGCTTTCAGCGCATTCGCGGCGCAAGTCTTCGTACTCGCCGCCTTGAACGATTGCAAAAAGTAACTGATTTTTTGTGACACCTTCGGGCAACTCCGCATGCCACTGCCGACACTCTTGCGCCCATTTGATGGTTCGTTCGACCGCCTCCGCCACTTTCTTTTTCTCCGCAGGCCAAGGCGGACATTCGTCCAATACCATCATAATATCCGATCCAAGCGTGCGCTGAATTTCAATCGCTTCCTTTGGACCTAAAAAAAGTTTTTTCCCATCCACGTGCGATTGAAAATGCACGCCGTGCGCCGTGAGTTTGCGAAGCTTGGAGAGACTAAAAACCTGAAACCCTCCGCTATCGGTCAAAATCGGCAAATCCCAACTCATGAATTTATGCAACCCGCCCACCTGCTTGAGCACTTCTATCCCTGGACGAATAAACAAATGATACGTATTGCCCAAAATAATCTGCGCCTCGAGTTCCTTGAGTTCATCCGGATCAACGCACTTCACCGTCCCCTGCGTCCCCACCGGCATAAAACACGGCGTCTCAATCACCCCATGCGTCGTCTCCAATCTCCCCAACCTCGCCCCCCCATCCCTCTTCAATAATTCAAACATCAAATCTTTATAGCTGGAAGTTGGCGGGTTGAAAAGATATACACCATAGTAGCTGTGAAATTTTTAAGAAATTTCTTATTTGCCTTATTGGCGGCTGGCTTGGCATGGAACGCGATTCTGGGAGTATTTTTCATGCGAATGCCTCGGATGAAGGACGGAGAGTTCGGCAAAGCGTATGTACCGGAGTCGCATCTTTTTTGCGGATATGAAGGATACGGGCGATACAGGCACGATGAATTGGGATTCAATAACGATGAAGGCATCGCTCAATCCACAAACACGCCGCGCATTTTGGTTTTGGGGGATTCGTTCACCAAGGCGGAACAAATTTCCCGTGAAAATAATTTTTGCAGTCGCTTACAACAACAACTCTCCAAAGCCGAACAAAAAATCAATGTCATCAATTTAGGCATGAGCGGCAATGCTATCGCCGAATACATTCATTACGCGCCGGTGTACTTGAAAAAATTCAACCCTCAATACGTGATCATTCAATTCACCATCGAAGATTTCACCAACGACGCAACAGACTCCTCCAAAAATATCCACATGCAAATACAGAATAGCCAATTTCAAGTTGTAAAATCTTCGCCGTCGCGTCTCAAAAATTGGAAAAATCAACTCATCGCTTTCTCTCCTCTGACAACTTACTTTTATTTAAAGTTCCCGCGAGAAATATGGAGCAACGAGGGGTCATGGTTGCACAGATTCGTCTCGCTTTCATGCGGACGTGGCTGTGCAAACTTGACCCCGAGTTTGTCCAAGAGCGTCCTTTCCTACAGAGCAAAAGATAATATCTCATTCCTCTCACCCGAAAAAAATGTCGCTCTTATCAAATGGGAACTGCAACAACTCAAAAATCTCTACGGCGAAAAATTAATTCTTCTGCACACGCCGCGCATGCCGCAAATTGAAAATCATCAAATTGTCCTCACGGAAGAAAATCCTCTCATCGACGAATTAAAAAAACTATGCACAGAACTACAAATTCCCGTCGCAGACCCTTCTTCGCAGTTTATCGAACTTTATCAAACTCAGCACAAATTCCCGCGCGGCTTCAATAATTCCCGCCCCGGTTCAGGACATTTCAATGAATCAGGACACCAAATTTTAGCGAATGTTTTATTCGAATATCTCAATCAGATAAAACCTCAAACTCCAAATCCCAAATCCCAAACAAATCTCAAATCTCAATTTTCAAAATTCAAAACGTAATTTGTCATGTTTTTTCATTCACTTGCATTCATTTTATTTTTTTTCGCTTTGCTGTGTGCGCTACATTTCACGCAAACGCAAAAGCGAAGAAAAATTATTTTACTTTTTGCGAGTTACTTTTTTTACGGTTTATGGGATTGGAGATTTTTAATAATTATTTGGACATCCACCATGGTCGGTTTTCTCATTGGCGCGCGGATTGAGAAAACTCAAAAAAAGAAATACCTCCTGCTTCTCGGGCTTGTTTATTACTTGGGAATCCTTGGATTTTTCAAATATTGCAATTTCTTCATCGACACAGCAAATGCGCTTTTTACCAATCTCGGATTCCACGTCGGAACGCTTTCCATTCTTCTCCCCATCGGTATTTCTTTTTACACGTTGCAATCGATCGGTTACCTCATCGATGTTTACCGAGGCAAACTCTCCGCCGAACGCGATTTTTTGGATTTTGCGCTTTTTACGGGGTTATTCCCTCAACTGATCTCAGGCCCTATTGTACGCGCCACGGAACTTCTGCCTCAACTCAAACGCGGCATTTTTATTAAAAAAGAAAATCTTTCCGCCGGATTGCAAATTTTCGTTTTCGGTTTGGTCAAAAAACTCGTGATTGCGGATCGATGCGCGGTTTTCACGGAAAATGTTTTTTCTGCACCGCACTTGTACGACACGCCCACGCTCTGGCTTGCTGTTTTTGGTTACAGTATTCAAATTTTTTGCGATTTTTCCGGCTACACCGATATGGCAATCGGCGCGGCGCGATGCATGGGATTGATTTATCCGGAAAATTTCCAAATGCCCTACGTCGCGCGCAGTGTGACGGAATTTTGGCGACGTTGGCACCAGACGCTTTCGTTTTGGCTACGCGATTATCTTTATATTCCGCTCGGCGGGAATCGCCGAGGCAAACTGCGCACATATTTCAACCTCATGATCACCATGCTTCTCGGCGGACTCTGGCACGGCGCGAGCTGGGGTTTTGTATTATGGGGCGGACTGCACGGCGCAGGATTGATGATCAATAAAATATTCTCGCCTAAAATCACCGTCACCAACGAATTCCACTGGAAACATATTCCCGCATGGCTGATGACATTTCTTTTTATCACTCTCTGTTGGGTTTTATTTCGTTTTCCCGATTTGAATTCCTCGTCTTTTGTTTTCCAACGCCTCTTTTTAGGATCGGGTTTGGCAATCCGATGGATTTACACGCCGATGTTCATCATCTTCGCCATGGTTTTCGTCACCCACATCATCGGTCTACGCCGCAAAAATCCCTCAATTCTTTTCGACCTCTCCACATTCAAAGGCATGTTTCTTTTGATTTTTGTTTTGATGGGAATTTATTTTCTTTCTCCCACGAACACTTCGCCGTTTATTTATATGCAATTTTGAAAAACTTGCTTTCGCTCTTTCTCCTTAAGAACCTTCCATTCTCCTTCTTTTAAATTCCATACCTCATATTTTCCGATTTTCACTCGCAGGAGACGCAAGGCGGGATGACCGACCGCCGCGGTCATTTTGCGAACTTGACGATTTTTGCCCTCCATGAGTTCCAATTCCATCCAAGCCGTGGAAACAGTTTTGCGAAAACGAATCGGCGGCACACGCGGAGAAATTTCCGGTTGCGGATCGAGTAAGCATACGCGACACGGCAAAGTTCGATAATCGCCTAAAAAAACTCCCCGCTCCAATTTCTGCAATGCCTCTTTCGCGGGGACACGCTCGACTTGCGCCCAGTATGTTCGCGCGTGGCGATTTTTTGGCGAAAGCAAGCGCGTATTCAATTCCGGTTCGTCGCTCAAAAGCAAAAGCCCCTCCGAATCCATGTCAAGCCGCCCCAATGAATAAACATTTTTTGGAAAACCGAATTCTTTCAATGTGCGTTTTCCACTTTCAGCTGTAAATTGCGAAAGAACGCCGTAAGGTTTATAGAAAGCAATCAGCATGTTGACATTATTTCACACAAAGCGACAAAGAACGATGCAATATTTTCTTTGGATCGCAATATTCATTGGATTCAGTAGCGTCCATTTATCGGCTCAAAATTCTCAAAAATTCGAGCAAGAGGTCTTTCAAAAAACAAACGCCTACAGAACTTCCAAAAACTTGCCACCTTTGATTTGGAATACTGCCATGACAGAATTAGCGCACACACACAGCGCTGTCTTGGCAGAACAAGAAGAAACAAAACACAGCGGTGCGTCTCAGCGTTTTGAGGCGTTGCGGGAAATTTACCCGGGTATGACGGCGTTCGGAGAAAACGTCGCTTTTAATTTTGGTTTCAGCAACCCCGTCGATCAAGCCCTTAAAGGCTGGTTGAAAAATCCTAAACACCGCGGAAATATTTTGGGAGATTTCACGCATACGGGCATCGGCGTATTCGTTGACAAAAGCGGGAAAATTTATTTTACTCAAATCTTCGGAAAGATTACAGACGAGTCTCTTGAGAAAACTTCCTCAAAAAACTCGCCGCCTCACAATAAACAAACCCAAGCAACGTTTATTTTTGACTAAGCTCTAAATTTTATGGAACAAACATTTTTAATTTCAACGACGGCTTATTTTTTGGCTCTCATCAACCCCGCCAGCAAAGTTTTTCTTCTGGCGTCGATGGATCCGCCTTACAAATGGAAAGGACTCTGGAATGTTTGCTTTCGCTCCACCGTCGTGGCGTTTTTTATTCTGATCTTGCTCGCCGTCGCGGGAAATTTAGTGCTCGAAAGCATTTTTCACGTCCACATCTATTCGCTGAACGTCGCCGGCGGCATTATTCTTTTTGTGGTCGGATTCAACGCCGTGCAGAAAGGGCGTTTTTATGAAGAAACCGCCCTCAAGCGCGTATCGGACATTTCCGTGGTGCCGCTCGCCGCGCCGTTTATCGCCGGACCGGGCACGATTACCGCCGCCATTTCTTATCCAGCCATCCACGGTTTGCAATCTACGATTCTCTGCATCACGCTTGCCTTGCTTTTAAATTTTCTCATCATGCTCACATCGCTCCAAATCGGGCGCTTTTTGGAAAAAATCAACCTCATCGGACCCCTCATTCGCATCACAGGACTCGTCGTCACCGCCGTCGCCGTCCAAATGATTTTCACCGGATGCGGCGCATGGCTCAAAGAACTTGGGATTTAACTCATCCCAAGCACAAGCTGTCCACGACTTCTGCGATTTGGTGGATATTGGGCTTGCTCATGTGCGCGTCGGCGCCTACGGATTTGCATTTACCACTCATTTGTTCGTTAATAAGCGACGAATACACTACCACCGGTAAATCATGCATGCCCAATTCCGTTTTGATTTGCTTGCACAGCGTGAATCCGTCCATTTGCGGCATTTCAATATCAGTGATGACCGCATTGACATAATCGCTTAAATATTTCCCCTTTTTTACTTCATCGTAAATTTCCTGCAAATACGCATAAGCCTGCGCGCCATTTTCAAACGCCTTCAAATTCACAAAACCGGCATCCATGAGTTGTTGCGCCGTGTAACGCCTCACCATCGCCGAATCTTCCGCGTACACAATCTTGATATCTTTGCGCTCCGTTTTTCTTTCAATAGGGTTCGGTTGAAACAAATGTTGAGCCAATTGCGGCGCGATCGTTGCCGTTAAATATTCAAAATCGATCACCAAAATCACTCGACTTCCCACTAAAATATTGCCCACGACATACGGTTTTTTTCCAAAAACAGAACTTTCCATTGGATGAAAATCTTTCCATGTTTTCCGATGAATCTGCTGAACGCCATCGATAAGAAAACCCGTCATCATTTGATTAAACTCCGCGACCAAAAGCAACTTTCTTTCCTCCGAAACTTCATGACTTTGCAAATTCAGCGCTTTTCTTAGATCAATCGCTAAAATAGGTTTTCCTCGAAAATAATACGTCCCTAAAACTTCCGATGAACTTCCATCTAATCGCGTCACACTTTTTCGATCCCACTGCACAACCTGTTTCACTTTTGCGACATTAATGCCAAAGCTCTGCCCCGCTACGTAAAATTCAATGAATTCCACTTCATTGGTGCCAGCCTTAAGCAGAACAGACTCTTGCACACTCATGCTCGCCTTTTTAACACGTTTTCGAGGATATGCTAACTTTTTTCGAAAACGGCGCGTGAATTAATCTCGCCTTTTGCGGTATTTTATTCAAATTCTTCAAAAATTGAACGTTTTATGACGGAAAACAAAAATGATGATGGAACTTTACGATCTGGAGTGCTTATTTTTTACAGAAAATTTAAGCTTCTTTTATGGATTGCCGCCGTCTTGTTTGGAATTTGGATATTCATTGATTGGGGAAGTAATTTATGGCAAAAAGTCTGGTTCATTTTTAATTCCATTTTGGAGCGTGATCTTGAATTCGCCTTAAAATTTCAAGCCATTTTCACCGGCACATTACTGATTTTCGCGTGGATCGGCATCATGTTGGTGTTTTTTACTCTCATCGGCTTTTTTCTCACCACGTGGTATCAACAACTTCAAATTCAAGACTCCCGCATGGCTTTTCAAAAACAACTTTTTGAAAGCAATCTTTTTCGCATGTTGGACGCTCATGAAAAACTTTCTGCGGAAATTACGCACGTGGACGATCATCGTCAAGAGTATCGAGGACAAGATTGCCTTGAGAAACTATACGGTCAATTTTATCGGCAATGGCAGGAATCCGCTTTCACAAGCCAACCGTTATCCAAAGATGATTTGGCTTTGGCCGTCGCGGAATCCTCGATCATCTTTTACGACGGCAATAAAAATTTATCTCAACTTTTGGCCGTCGTTTATTTTATCGTTAAAATGATCGATGAAGCACCGGAACTCATGCCGGAAGACCGCGAGCTTTATTTGTCTTTTTTATTAGCGCGTCTGACCCCCAAACAACTCGCTCATATTTTTTATTTCGCCATCCCAGCCACGCGTAGCAAATTCAAATATCTGATCGAAAAGTATGCCATTTTGCGCGATTTCCACGCTAACCTTCTTTTTTCCACCGATCACGGCGCCCTTTACGCAGACTCCGCCTACCAGCGCGAAAAAGAATATCTCTGGTGGTAATACAAGGGCTCCATCCTTGACTTCCAGCGATGTGAAGCATCGCATGAAGAGGAATTCGGCGTTATTTTAGAAAGGATCATTGTCGCAAAGGAAAATTTTTTAGTAGAAAGCCCATAAAAGTTTTTGCCTTTTCTTTCCCTCTTATAGGATTTATTGTTTTAGAGCATTTTTGATGCGCGCCGGATTAGCTCAGCGGTAGAGCAACTGATTTGTAATCAGTGGGTCGTCGGTTCAATCCCGACATCCGGCTTTTGAAATTTTTATGTTAATTGCATTGATGGGGTGCCCGGGGAGCGGGAAAAGTACGTTAGCCAACCGCCTTTTGGCGTTTCGAGGAGTGGGCGTTTTGAGTTTGGGGCGACTGATTCGTGAAGCGGCGGAAGCCCATAATTCAACCGGTCAAGAAATTCGCTCGTACGCCGATGCGGGAAAATTGGTACCGGATGAAACGATCAAAAAAATGATCCAAGATGCGCTTAATCAGATGCAGGCCAAAATAATTGTTCTGAATGGTTTTCCTCGACGCATGGAGCAAATCCCCATGCTGATGGAAATTTCCAAGGAACAGAATCACGAACTCAAAGCGGTGATTGTATTGGAATTGGATCGCAAAGAAGCCGAAGAACGCATTGTAGGACGACGGCTATGCGTGAATTGCGGCGCGACGTATCATATCCCGCATAATTTGCCGCCGAAAAAAAACGCTGAATTAACTCAGCGCGCCGATGATACGATTGTCACCTTTAGCCGTCGTTTTGCCGAATACGAGCAACACACTTTGCCGGTCGTGGATTACTTCAAAAAACGTCGTCCCGATATCACCTTCACTGAATCCGGTATGGAATCCGTGGAAAAAATTCTTCGCGATCTCTTTCCCCGTTTTCAATCTCACGGCATTTCCCTAGAGACGCTGTAAATATTTACTTTTTTCTTCTATAAGTAATGGTGAAAATGTCATTGGTGGTCATGCCGCCTTTTTGAAGCAAAGAAGGATCGGCGCCCGAAGCAGGCTGAACGTGATCAGAAACCCACTGAATGCCGTCAAAATATTGCGCATGCGCATATTTCTTTTTCATGTAAACGATACCCTGAATATCGCCTTTTTGAGGAATGTAATTTTCCGGAGGCACGACTTCATAGCCATTCGCTTTAAGCATATAATCAAGACCTTGAATGTTTGCATCAAAGCGTCCGTGGCGCATGATTAAATCTCCCGGGCGCGCCGATTTAAAAATATCGATCCCATATTCGGCGCGAATCGCCTCACGCACGCCGCGCGAACAATGTTCGCGGCCTTTTGTGGAAAGTTTATTGACGTAACGCTGAAGGTCCTTTTCCGACTGTTCTTCGGTCTTGTGGCGCAAATCTCCGCTCGGTAAAACATTGAAAGAATGCGTTTTCCCCAACAATGGCAATGTAAAAACATTTACACATCCCACAGCAAGCATAACTAAAAAGATCGGCTTCATATTTCTAAGAGAAATATAAACCATATCGGTTACTTTTTCAAATCCATGAAAAATCTCATTCTTGTTTCGTGAAAAAAATGCTTTAAAACAAAGCCATGCACTTTTTTCATCAAAAAAACGGCCGACTTTATGTAGAAGAAATATCCGTCGAAACGCTGGCAAAAAAACACGGAACTCCTCTTTATGTTTATTCCGCGGAAACGATTCTTCATCATTACCGCGCGCTTCAATCATCTTTTTCTTCGCTTCGTCATACCATCTGTTACGCGGTCAAAGCCAATTCCAATCTCGCGATTTTATCGTTGCTTGCCAAGCAAGGCGCAGGATTTGACATTGTCAGCGGCGTCGAACTTCAACGAGTCATTCGAGCCGGCGGCACCCCCTCCAAATGTACATTTGCCGGCGTGGGTAAAACGCGTGCAGAAATCGAATTTGCTCTGAAAAAAAATATTTATTGTTTTATAGTCGAGAGCGAAGCTGAACTCAAACACATCAATAATATTGCCGGGCGTATGGGCAAAAAAGCGCCCGTCGCCGTACGCGTCAATCCCAATGTCGCCGCCGATACGCACCACAAAATCACCACCGGCACTTACGAGAATAAATTCGGCATTGTTTTTGAAAAAATTCCCGCGCTTTACGCGCGCGCGTCAAAGCTCAAACATCTTCGGCTTCGCGGCGTACAAATGCATATCGGATCGCAAATCACCTCTGTCAAACCCTTTGTTCTTGCCGTCAAAAAAATGCTCCCGCTTGTTCAAAAATTACGCGATCAATATGATTTGGAATTTTTCGACATTGGAGGAGGCCTTGGCATTGTTTACGATCCCGCGCTCGAAAGCGGTCATCTTTCATGGTGGAAACGACAAAAAAATCCTCCGATAACCTCTCAAATATTCGCGCAATCGCTCGCGCCGCTCCTCGCGCCTTTGAAGATGCGAGTGATCATCGAGCCCGGCCGTTTCATGGTCGGAAACGCCGGAATCCTTGTCGCCCAAGTACTATACACTAAAAAAACCGACCGTAAAAATTTTGTCATCGTTGACGCCGCGATGAATGATCTGATCCGCCCGGCTTTTTACGGCGCTTATCACCAAATCGTTCCTTTAAAAATGTCTCGCTCGTCCAAACAAATTTCTATCGATGTCGTCGGACCGATATGCGAATCCGGCGATGTTTTTTGCAAGCATCGAGCGCTTCCGCTATTGCGGGAAGGTGAATTTCTCGCTTTTATGAGCGCTGGCGCTTATGGATTTACCATGTCGTCCAATTATAATTCACGTTTGCGTGCGGCCGAAATTTTAGCGCATGGAAAAAAGTTTCGAATGATTCGCCGGCGCGAAACATTTTCCGATATCATACGCGGCGAATAAAAAAAGGGCGCGGAAATTTTTCCGCGCCCTATGCATTTTAATCATTCAATTAAGGCGCTCCGATAAGCGTAATCACACCGGAACCCGTAGAAGAGATTTTGGTTGGATCATCGTAATAATAACCGACGAAGGGCACGATACTGGTGCCGCCTTTGCCGTTAATGTCGATATCTCCATCAACAGAAGTGACACTGGTTCCCGTTCCAGCAAGGAAGAATCCATAGCTCGTGGTATCGCCTGCGCCTGTACCGCGAATGAGAATATTACCCGCGCCGACGCCTGTGCCCAACGATTGGACATCGGAACCATAGTGAAGCGTGATACCATGGTTATTGGCTCCCGTCCCCCTACCCCAGCCATCCATTTTGATATTTTTATAGCCGGAAATCAAAGAACCATTGAGGTAAATACCTTCATTGGTATCGGTGCCATTGCCGCCTGTCCCTAGGAAGGTAAGAACCGCAGAGCCCGTAGCCTGAACCTGAGATTGATCCATACGAATACCATGATTCGAATACGTCGAACCATTACCCGTACCTCTCAGATAGATACTACCATCTACTGTATTGATAGAAGCGTGTTGCAATAGAACACCATCGTTATTATGAGTACCATTACCAGCCACTCCACGCACAACGATAATAGACGCATTTGAGCCTGTTCCCGTAGAATTAATTTGAGAATCATCCATCAAGACAACTCCGTAATTATTGCTACCGCTCGTGCCGCCGGTGCCATAAAGCTGAACCATGCCGGTATTGGCATTGATAATGCCGCGATGCGTGATACCCGCAAAATTTCCTGTCGAAGCGCCATAAGTATTCGCATACATCGCAATGACTTTTTGAGAAGACAAGAATCCATTGGATGTATTGGTAATGACTGCTCCGTTTGCAATATCGATGCATTGACCGGCAAGAAGGGTTAGACTATTTGCCGTATCCCAAACGATATTAGCGCCGGAATCCACAAAGATCACGCCGCCAGCGCCGTAGCTTCTGACTGTTGTCGGGTCTTTGATGATGAGATTGGAAATATGAATGACACCACTGCCGCCTTCGCGTCCAAAATAAACTTGAGAGAATCCATCTGCGAATGTATTCAACTCCGCATCGCTGAGTTGCAAGGTGCCTGCGGCGCCATTGCCCAATCCAATCGAAGTGGAAGCATTATATGGACGAACCGTTAAGATTCCTGAACTTTGAATCGTCACATCTTGGAGTTCCATGGTATCTGCCGTCAACGTAAGGTAACCTCCAAAAGAAGGGCCTCCGATGAGATTCGATCCATTCACAGTATAAATACCGGATGACGTGGGCGAATTCGTGAAACCCTGCAATTGAATTGTGGATTTCAGATTTTTATTATCGAAAGACTCTACTCTAGCGCCTCTGGTGAGCATGATTCCATGACTGGAGTTTCCTGAACCGCCTCGGCCAATAATATCAATCGTGCCATTCTGAGCCGTAACGCCTGAACCGCCTGTGCCGTTGATATATACACCTACTTGGTTGTCTCCTGACCCGCTACCCGCGGTGCCGCTCATCAAAATATTGCCGTTGCCCGTAGATTCAACCACCCCACCTTTGGTGAGTTGGATACCGTGATCGGAATTTGACGTTGTTGATCCGCCGCCAACGCCCTTCATAGTCAGGTTACCATCGTGAACGGAAACTTTAGACCCTGCGTCACCGACATAAATGCCATCGTTATTTGCCGTGCCATTTTTGCCGCCTTTTCCGTAGAGGTTGACGTCGCCATCGCCGGAAGCAATGACTTGTCCTCCATTTTCGAGGCTAATGCCGCGATTGCCGCTTGTCGTTCCTGTGCCACCTCGGCCATTCATATTAATGTCGCCATCGATGGAAGATATGGAAGTCTTGCGCACCAAAATACCATGATTGGATTGACTGCCTGTGCCGCCCGTTCCGCCAGTACCCTTCATTTCAATATTACCCGCATTGGAGCCTGTGCCTGTAGATTCGACATAGGAACTTTCCATCGCCACACCATAGCTATATCCACCACCGCCAGCGCGGCCATGAATCACGATGTCGCCATCGATAGCGGAGACTTTACCCGGTAGGCCTGAATCTTCGCCAATGCCCCAGATAAGCACGCCGTCGTTGCGACCTGTATTTTGAGAATTACCTGTGCCCGAAATGAAGATATTAGCCGCATTGGAACCGATGCCTGTGGATTCCACTGTACTTCCGCGTCCCACATATACGCCTGCGCAACTATAACCTTGACCGCCATGACCGATGAGGTTGATATCGCCATCAATGGAAGTGATATACGCGCTGTTGCGAGTATGCACGCCATGACTATTTTCTGTGCCGTTGCCGCCAGTGCCATCAAGAGTGATGGAGCCTTCTCCCGTAGAGGAGATGCCGGCATTATAGGTTAAATAAATTCCATAATTGTTAATACCTGTTCCATTCCCGCCGCCAAGACCGGTGATGGAAACATCTCCGTCAACTGTGTGAATGCCTGATCCTATATCCGTAAGGAAAACACCGTGATTCCCTTCAGCGCCTGCGCCGCCGAGACCCGCAATCACAATATCAGCCGCAAACGCGCCGACACCAGTAGAGATAATTTGTCCGGCATTCATCAAACGAACGCCTCCGCCATCGCCTGCTCCCATGCCACCGACAAAGATATTCCCATCAATCGATGCGATACCCGTTCCGAGAATACCATTGCCGTTGATATTCACGCCATAGCTATTCACCGTTCCCATACCAAGAATGGTAATCGAGGCCGCATTCGCGCCAATGCCAAGCGACTCGACTAATCCACCACTGTAAATGTGAACCCCCGGACTATACGCCAGCGTATTCAATCCGCCTACGCCTTGAATCAAGATATTGCCCGCAAATGAAGACACTTTTGATCCAACTCCGGATACTTCAACTCCGCGATTATTGCTCTCACCGCTTCCGCCTGTGCCTGCAATGGTAATTGTCGCGGCTGTATTCGTCGTGCCGGTAGAAGTTACAGTGCTTCCATTGGCGATCATGACGCCATAATTAAATGTGCCTGTCGCACACACGCCGCCTTGACCGGTAATCGCAATCGCTCCGTCAATAGACGATATTTTAGAAGTTCCATCCTGTATTTGAACTCCAGTATTTCCCGAAGTTCCGTTTGCGGAACCAGTGCCAATCAATGTAATCGTTCCGGCATTGCTTCCTGCGCCTGTCGAAAGCACTTGTCCGCCAGCCAATATGCGGATACCCATGTTATTTGCGCCAGTGCCGTTGCCCTGCCCGATCATCAGAATGTCTCCGTCCACAGTTTGCACTTTGCCCGGCATATAAATACCATAGTTATCATTGATGCCGTTTCCGCCTGTGCCGATAATCGTAATATTTGCCGCATCCGAACCGGTGCCGGTAGAAGAAATTTGAGGAGGATCACCCAAACATACGCCCATATGACTGCTACCAGTTCCGCTACCGCCTTGACCCATTAATAAGATATCGCCCATAACTGAACGAATTTCAGGATCAACATTGGCGATATAAATACCGGCATTAAAATCTGCTCCACTACCGCCTGTGCCAATAATAGTGATCGTGCCAGCATCGCTCGTTGTTCCATTCGAAAGAATCTTGGACGCACTCACCATCGCAAAACCGAGATTGGCCGATCCGTCAATTCCGCCTTGACCGGTGATCAGGATGTCGCCGTCTATCGTAGTGATGTTGGTTCCATCATTTTGAAGTAAAACACCGTAATTTGAATTTGATCCATAACCGTTGCCTCCCATGCCTATCAAAGCGATCGATGCCGCTCCTGCGCCTACCCCCGTAGATTCCACTTGAGCGCCGTTTTGCAACACAACGCCAATATTAACTCCAGCACTATTTCCGCCTTGACCTGTAATGAGAACATCCCCTTCTTTGGATGAGATTTTCGTTGTAGAATCAGACACACATACACCGTAGTTACCGATTGAGCCACTGCCGCCGGTACCAGTAATCGCAATACGAGCCGCATTGTCGCCCGTGCCGTTGGAAATCACCTGAGCAAAGTGATGGATAGCAACACCAAGATTGTATTCCTCGCTACCAATTCCGCCTTGACCGGAAATTTGAACATCTCCCATATTTGATGTTACAGAAGCACCATCCCCCCAAATCGCTGTTCCAACATTCCAATGAGTTCCATTACCGCCAGTGCCAATAATAGAAATTTCTCCAGCAGAGGAATCAACGCCGGTGGAAATAACTTGTCCGCCAAAACGCGCTAACACGCCCGCATTCCATTCGCCGGTGCCATTGCCTTGGCCAGAGATGGAAATACATCCGTCATTCGTAGAAACTTGTGCGCCTGAATTGTAAATATCAACGCCGACGTTCCAATTGGTTCCATTGCCACCGGTGCCGATAATCGTAATATCAGCGGCATCATCGCCTGCGCCAGTCGAAACCACTTTTGCTCCATTGTAAATGCCGACGCCTGCATTAGCTTCTCCAGTTCCATTGCCGCCGCCTTGGCCTTCCAGATAAATATCGCCTCTTACAGAGGAAATTATTGCATTATTATTAGCTCCTACCCCGTAATTCCAACTCGTCCCGCTTCCGCCTGTTCCTCGAATCGAAATCGTTGCGGCTGTATCCGTCGTTCCTGTGGAAGTTACAGAACCTGCCGCTTCGACAATCACGCCATGATTAAAGATATCTGTTCCATTGCCGCCTTGCCCCGTGATGCTGATCGCACCGTCAATCGATGTTACTTTCGCGGAGTTTCCACTGTAACCGCTAATAATAACGCCATGGTTACCGTATGTTCCATTCCCGCCGGTACCAATGATATTAATAGTGCCCGCGCCAGCTCCAACGCCGGTCGAAATAATTTGAGCGCCGCCACTAAGCACAACACCGCTATTCCCGATCACGCTACCATTTCCTTTACCCGTAATGCTGATGTCGCCGTCTATTGTTGATATCTTACTATTATAGTGGTCGACATAGACGCCGATTGCGTAATTGGAAGAAGGACCAAAAACAGAGATGCAACCGCCCGTGCCGTTAAGAATAATATTTGCGGCGTCGGATCCTGTCCCGTTGGAAATAATTTCTCCGCCTTGAAAGACAAGAATACCGTAATTGTTGGAACCGTCGGTACCGCCTTGACCTTCGATTCGAATGTCGCCTGTCGTAGAACGAATACTGGCACCATCAATAACTATACCGGTAGCATTAGTTCCAGCAGAAAGACCCGCCGCATTGCCTTTCATCACAATAGCCTCGCCCGTGTGAGTGGTGCTTGTGTTTTCAATAATAACCCCCGGACGCACGCCGATGGTTTGTCCTGCCAACAATTCAAACTTGGTATTCGCATTCCATGTGATATTTACGGCTCCGCCGGCATCCGGTGTTCCAAAGATAAGGATGTTTTCCTGCGATCCGTTGGCGCCCGTTGCTGTGGTGGTTTGAATCGTAAGGTCGCCCAAATTCAATTGTCCTGTAACCCATGCATCCGAGAAGGTATCCACTCCGCCCAGTAGTGTTGCGCTATGAATAATATGAACTGTGCCCGGATCGATTAAAAATTGGCCGTATTTTCCGCTCGGAGAAGTCAGATCGGCATGACCGGTGATGTTGACGTGCTTGCCGGAAACTTCAGCAAAACCGCCTTTGCCTGTTCCAGCGCCCTTGGCGCTGATTTTGCCATGAAACTCGGCCGTATTGTCGGCGATCACTTTGACTTTGCCGCCGTCACCATTGGTGGTGGCATCGGCTTGAAGTTCGCTCGAAGAATAAAGAATAATATCACCGCCGGTGACTTCGATTTCGCCGCCGTTGTTGCCTTGTTTTGCAATGAGTTTACCTTTGTTGGCAATTTTACCGCCGTTGGAGCGAAGATAAACTTTACCCCCCTTACCTTTGACGACGGAAGTCGCATTAATCACGCCTCCATTATTAATGGCTAATGAATAGGCGTTACCACCGGCCGCTTCGAGTTTAGCGGTTGTGGATTCAATGAGACCTTGGTTATCGATGCCTATGCCGTCCGTAGCGATGCCGGCTTGAACAAAAATTTCGCCTTCTGTGGGTTTCAAAAGAACTTCCGTACCCGCCGCGAGTCCGACATTTTGACCTTGAATCGTGCCTTGGTTTTCAATTTGACGAGAAATCAAAAATACATCGCCTTGATTGCCTTTAATGGTTCCCAAATTTTGCACTTTTGCCGAAGAATTACCGCCAAAGTACATCGAGCCGCCGGAGAGAAAGGCGCTATTGCTGACATCCAGAGTAGAAGCAGTGAATCCTTGCGTATCAATGACGCCGCTTGAGCCGACGACGATACCATTGGGGTTGATCAAATACACCTGACCGTTTGCTTTGAGCGTGCCGTAAATGGAGGAGAGATTGCCACTCGTGACGCGATTCAAAACAGCGCTCGATGCCCCGGGTTGAAGAAATCGAGTTAGCTCGCCTTGACTGATGGAAAATCCTTGCCAATTGATAATGGCTCGGTCACTCGTGGTGATATCGAGTTGCGACCCCGATTGTGAAATTGTTGCTTGTCCCGCCACGACTTGCCCGCCCGTCGGATTCGCCAATAAGGGCATGGCAAAAACCCATAGGGTAATAATTGATGTTAATGCGTATTTGATTTCTCTTTTCATAACTTACCTCTCCATTTAACAGTTATCGTTGACTAACTTCCCAACCCGGTCCTTTGAGAAGCTAGAATAATGGATCAAGCCTTGTCAAAAAGCAACTAATATTTTGTTAGCGAGAATATCAGGCGACTGACTGGTCAGGTAACTTCTTGACGGATAGGAATATTGCACCAATGTAAGAGACATTTATGACCAAACATTTGCGCGCTCTCATCTGGGAATGCATGGGGACATTGTGTGTGTTGACCGTCTTGCAAGGATGCGCGGATCCGGCATCGACATCGTCTGCGCCACACGCGACATCTGCGCAAACTTCTGCGGTAACGGAACAGAAAAGCATTTGGATCACGGTCAAAGAAGGCACGCATCCTCATGTCGTGCGTAATTTTGTGGAATATTTGGGATGCGCGATTAAAGAAAACATTCCTCCCGGCGGCGAGCTTTATGTTTTACGACCGCCGGTGGGAATAAGAGCGGAAACTTTATTATCCAAATTCACGGCGCATCCGTGGATTGTAAGAGCGTCTTTAAAACCGGATTCTTATGACTGATTTAAATTGGGTCACCACTGTTTTACATAGCATGATGAAAGCGGTCATTGTGACCGACGGGGAAACGTTGATTCATTTCATGAATCCGGCGGCGGAACGCATCACGGGTTTTGATTTGGACGAGGTGCGCGGCAAACCCGCTCAGGAAATTTTAAAACTCATTGATGAAAATTCTCAAAAACCGATTGATAATTTTATTCAGCGCACGATTCACGAGGCCCATGTGGAACATGCGGATTTGATTCTCATTAATCACGATGGCCTGCGTATCCCCATCGAAGCGGAAGGAGTGGTTCTACGCACCGAGGATCAGGCTTTTTCCGGCGTGTTGATTACATTAATTGATCTCACTCAACGACGGAAAATGGAGGATGCGCTTCGCCGGAGCAAAGAATGGTTTCGATCGCTGGTGGAAGAAGCCAGCGCAGTGCCTTGGCGGATGGATGCTGATACATTGCGATTTATTTATGTGGGGCCGCGCGCGGCGGAATTGTTGGATTATCCCTCGGAAAAGTGGATGGAAGAAGGTTTTTGGCAAGAGCACATTCATCCGGAAGACCGCGCCAATGTACTTAAAAAATTCATGCTTTTTCGAAATGCGGAAAATGATCAAGAATACGAATACCGCATGATCGACGCGCACGGACAAGTGGTATGGATTCGCAATATCATTAGCGCACCCAAGAAAAAAGAAGGAAGCGGCGCTGTTTTTTATGGGTTCATGTTCAACATTACCAAGGCGAAAAAACTCGAAGACCAATTGAGGCAGATTCAGCGCTTGGAAATGGCGGAGCGGCTCGCGATTGGCGTCGCCAATGATTTCAACAACATGCTTGGCGTGATTGAGAATGGCGTGGAGTCGTTGTGGTTTATTTATGAGTCGGATTTGACGGGGCGCGGGTATCTGCATCAAATTAAAACCGCGATTTTGCGCGCGAAAACGCTCACGCGCCAACTACAGGCGTTCAGTTCTTCGTATTCTTTGCGCGTGACGCCTGTGAATTTGAATAAACTCATGACGGATTTAGAGCCTTTGCTCAAGATGAAAGCGCCTCAAGGCATTGCCGTCAAATGGCTCAAATCTCCGCGCGATATTTGGATTGAAGGCGATTCCAATCAAATCGGACAACTCTTTATCAATTTATTTCTCTATGCGATCGATTCGGTGGGCGAGCGAGGTAGAATTTCGTTTCAATTGTCGGAATTGCATTTTGATGAAGCGACCGCGCAAAGATTTGCGGTGGAAGCGCGCGGTTCTTACGCGATGATTACAGTGGAAGACAACGGGCGCGGATTGGATATTGCGCCGCCGTATCTTTTTGAGCCGTATTACACCAAAGAAGGTTCATCGCGGCGATTGGGATTGGAACTCGCGGCGATTTACGGAATTGTCCGCAAACATCAAGGGTTTATTCAGCATGAAAATGCGCCGGGCGGCGGGAATCGATTTGATGTTTTCTTGCCTCTGGTAACCGATGAAGAACCTCCTAAAATGGAAGCGATCAAAGCACCGACTCCCGAAGTGTGGATTCCGCCGGAAAATCCTGTTGTGGCGCTTTTGGTGGACAACGAAGAATTGGTGCGGCAAGGCTTGCGGAGAATTTTGGAGCGCAATGGGCTCTCCGTATTGGAAGGATCGAACGGCGACGACGCGCTCGAAGCGGCGAAAAAATACAGTAAACGCATTGATTTACTCATCACCGATTTGGTGATGCCCGGCATGCCGGTGAAAAATTTCTGCGCTGAGATAACTCAATTGCAACCGGAGATGAAAATCTTGATTATTTCCGGGTTACCGGCCTCCAATGTCAGCAATGAAGGAATTTCTCTGGATATTCCATTCCTTCAAAAACCTTTTAGCTCGGATGAATTGATGACCAAAATTTCCGAAATTATGCCTCCAAGAAAAAAATAACGCGGAAATGATATTGATTGAAAGAGATGTTCGTGATAGAGCAAGCGACGTTTTTATGAGAAAAAAATTGGCGATAAGGATTTTAGCGGCGATGCTGACGAGCGGAACGTTGTTCGCTTCGGAAGGCGCGCAAGAGGTTGCTAATTCAATGGATTTCATGGGGGCGATTTTTGTGTTCATGCTGGCAACGTTTATCGGACTGGATGTGATTCGCAAAGTTTCGCGGCTATTGCACACGCCGTTGATGTCGCTCACGAATGCGATTTCGGCGATTTCGGTGGTCGGCGCGTTGATTGTGGCGGGTTCTGAGTATCCGACGTTTGTGAACGTGCTGGGACTCATCGCAGTAGTGGCGGCGGTGACCAATATCGTGAGCGGATTTTTGATTACCGATCGCATGTTGAAAATGTTTAAAAAACGCACGAACGAGAAAACACCATGAATTATTTGATTCAAGGTTCTTATATCTTAGCGACGGCGTTGTTCATTTTTTCGCTGAAATGGATGAATGATCCGAAGACGGCGCGGCGCGGCGTTTTGGCGGGCGTGATTGCGATGTTGGTGGCAGTAGGCGGCACACTCATCAATCCTCATATTATAAAATACGAATGGATCATTGTCGCGGTGGCGATTGGCACATTGATCGGCGTTCCGCTTTCGTGGGTGCCTTTAACTGCAGTGCCTCAGCGAACCGCGCTTTCGCACGCGTTCGGCGGATTGGCGGCTGGGTTGGTGGGCACGGCGAAATATTATTTGTGGTTGGGCGAAGGCGGCGCGGCATTGACGCCGTTTCGCGTGGGCGCGATCGGCGCAGAAGTTTTATTAGGATTTTTGACGTTCACGGGGAGTTTGATGGCGGCGGGAAAATTACAGGAAATTATTCCGACGCGCCCGATTACGTATCGCGGGCAAAATATCATCAATCTCGGATTATTGACTCTGGCGTTAATTTGCGGCGTGTTGCTTGTGTTTTTTCCGACGCGGCAGGAATTGTTTATCGCGATTGTGGTGCTGGCGCTGAGTTTTGGCGTTTTATTAATTATTCCAATTGGCGGCGCGGATATGCCGACGGTGATTTCGTTATTAAATTCTTATGCGGGACTTTCGGCGGTTGCGATGGGATTTGTGTTGGATAATAAATTATTGATTACGGCGGGCGCGTTGGATGGATCGTCGGGTTTGATTCTTTCGATCATCATGTGCAAGGCGATGAATCGGAGTTTTACCAATGTGTTGTTCGGGGCGTTTGGACAAGTGCAGAAATCGGCGGCGCAGACGGAGAAAAAAACCGCAAAAAGCATGACGGCGGAAGAAGCGGCGCAAATTATGGAGCAGGCCAATTTGGTGGTGATTATTCCGGGTTATGGAATGGCAGTTGCGCAGGCGCAACATCGCGTCTGGGAATTGTACGATCAACTCACCAAGCGCGGCGTGTCGGTGAAATTTGCGATTCATCCCGTGGCCGGACGCATGCCGGGACACATGAATGTGCTCTTGGCCGAGGCGAATATTCCTTACGATGATTTGGTGGAGATGGACGAAATCAATCCGGATATGTCGCAAGCGGACGTGGCGCTCGTCGTTGGCGCCAACGACGTGGTCAATCCTTCCGCGCGGCACGAAAAAGGCAGTCCGATTTACGGCATGCCGATCATCGACGCCGACAAAGCCAAGATGGTGCTCGCCATCAAACGCAGTATGAATCCGGGCTTCGCCGGCATCGAAAACGAACTCTATTACCTCGAAAAAACCTCCATGGTTTTTGGCGACGCCAAAGCGGTCGTAGGCGATTTAGTGAAACATCTTTCTGGAAAAGCGGAATAGCAGGACTACCGTCCTGCACCTACAAGCGATGCTAACGCATCGCATGAAGAAAATCTAAACTTGTGTTAGAAGAAAGCAACCGTTGCAAGGATGCTACTTTCCAAGATTGTCTTTCAGGATTTTTCCGTCGTGGGTGACGAGGGCGCCTTGGATGATGTCGTCGTCGAGTTTGAGATCAAATTTTTTGCCTTCTTTGTTCCAAAATTCGTCGATGAGATTGTAAAGATTGGTGGAATACATTTGCGTGGCGTGAACGGCGACGCGGCCGGGTAGATTTTCCAAGCCTACGATTTTGACGCCGTTTTTTTCGACGATTTGTCCAAGCACGGAGCCTTCGACGTTGCCGCCGCTCTCGACGGCGAGATCGACGACGATGCTACCGGGTTTCATCACATCGATCATATCGCCGGTGATAATGCGGGGCGCTTTTCTGCCAAAAACTTGCGCGGTGCTAATCACCACATCCGAATGCGCGCAGATTTTTTTCATGCCTTCGCGTTGCATGGCGAGTTGCTCCTCGGTCAACGCCTTGGCGTAACCTTCTTTGGTCTGACCGGTTTCGCCAATATCGATCTTCACAAATTTCGCACCGAGGGATTGGACTTGTTCCTCGACAATAGGCCGCGTATCGAACGCTTCTACGCGCGCACCGAGACGCTTCGCCGTCGCGATCGCCTGCAAACCCGCCACACCTGCGCCGATGATAAAAACCTGCGCGGCTTGAATCGTTCCGCCTGCGGTCGTCATCATGGGGAAAATGCGATTGAGTTGCTCCGCCGCAATGACCACCGCGACGTAGCCCGCCAAATTCGCCTGCGAAGAAAGCACGTCCATTTTTTGCGCGCGGGTGGAACGCGGAATCATCTCCATGCAAATCGCGCTGATTTTCTTTTCCTCGAGACGGCGAATTAAATCGGATGAATTAAACGGATCCAGATGACTGACCAGAATAGAACCTTCGCGGTAAACATTCACTTCATCCAGCGAAGGTTTTCGCAGACGCAAAATCATATCCGCCGAACCAAGCATGGCGTTGCGGTCACCAACAACTTTAGCTCCAGCCGCCGCGTAAGCGTCGTCGGGAATACCGAGTGTTTGTCCGGCTCCAGATTCGACTTCGATTTCCGCGCCGCGTTTGGTGAGCTTGGCAATCGAGGCTGGTATGAACGCCGCGCGGCGTTCGCCCTGATGAGTTTCTTTGGGAATAACGATTTTCATGCTTTGTGAACTTGAACGCTACCTAATCTCAGGCTTAGATTCAAGTATGCCTTTAAAAAACAATTGGATTACTTTTTCTCAATGGAAAATCCTTCAAAAAGAAGGGATAAACGCGCATCGCATTTTTTCATTGCCTACGACGTGGATTGAACGTTATGGAGACGATGTTTTGATTTCGAGATGCGAGAAGATTGATTTTGAAGCCATCAAAAATGAGTTGTGCGATTGGGGGAAAAGAATGGGATATTCGCCGCAAAGAATTTTTTTAAGAAATTTAGTCAAAAATCCGGAAGCGACGCAAAAACCCGCGCTCATCCAAGGCGACCCGCACCAATCCTTGATATCGACGGTTCAAGAGTACGGGTTGAATTACGCCATTGATTTTGGATGGAGTTATTCGGTCGGATTTTTTATCGATCAAAGGATGAATCGACAATATCTGCGCGATTTGAAGCCGAAAAAAGTTTTGAATTGCTTTGCGTACACAGGATCGTTTTCCGTGATCGCCGCAAGTGCGGGCGCGGAAACTACCAGTGTGGATATTTCGAAAACCGCATTACAAAAAGCTAAAGAAAATTTCGACCTCAACGGATTGGATGCGAAAAAACATTATTTTATCGCCGACGATGTGCGCGATGTTCTGCCGCGCATGGCAAAAAAGGGAAGAAAATTCGACGCCATCATTCTCGATCCTCCGACTTTTTCCCGGAACAAAGAAGGCAAAGTTTTTAATGTCGAAAAAGAGATGGAAGATTTAATCGCTCTCGCACTCCAATGCGCGGAAAAAAATGCGGCGATTTTAGTCTCCACCAATTGTAAAAGTTGGCCGCAAAAAGATTTAAAGAACATGATTTTGCGCGCCTTGAAAAAAGAAAAGAGAAACGGGCGCTTGCATATTTGCCCCCCTCCCCCGGATATTCCGAACGAAGCCATGCCCAGGGCGATTTGGGTGATTATTTAGAACACTGTGCGCGATGGCGAAGCGCGTGATCGGCGAGGACGAGATGGGTCATGGCTTCGACAATGGGTACAGCGCGCGGGAGGACGCAAGGATCGTGGCGGCCTTTGGCTTTTAAGATAGCATTTTTGCTTGAAGCGGAGATTGTTTTTTGAGGGAGCGCGATAGTAGCAGTGGGTTTGAAGGCCACGCGAAAAACAATATTTTGACCATTCGAGATGCCGCCTTGAACGCCACCACTCAGATTGGTTGTGGTGACCACTTTTTTCCCGCGCATTTCAAAAGCGTCGTTATGCTCGGAACCGTATAACGTCACGCCGTCGAAACCCGAACCGATTTCAAAACCTTTCGTCGCCGGAATGCTCAGCATGGCTTTTGCCAAATCCGCTTCCAATTTATCAAACACAGGAGAACCCAAGCCCGCCGGCGCATGACGCACCACACACTCTATGATGCCGCCCACCGAATCGCCCATTTCTCTGGCCGTTTCGATGAGTTGAATCACCCATTTTGCTTCGGAACGATTCGGCCAGCGCACGATATTGCTCTCAATTTCTTTGGAAGACACTTTATTGGGATCGACTAATGCGCGGATATCTTTCACCTGCGCGACATATCCCAAGCACTCCATCTTCGGATAAAATTTTTGAAGAACTTTTTTTGCCACCGCGCCCGCCGCGACTCTGCCGATGGTTTCGCGCGCAGAAGCACGCCCGCCGCCGCGCCAATCGCGAATACCGTACTTCGCGGCATACGTATAATCCGCATGCGAGGGACGAAAAAGCTCGGCCATGGGTGAATAATCTGCGGAGTGAGCGTCTTGATTTTTCACCCAAATCGAAATAGGCGTTCCGGTGGTTTTTCCTTCAAAAACACCCGAAAGAATTTCGCACATATCGCCTTCGCGGCGTTGCGTGGTGATTTTGCTCTGTCCGGGACGACGACGGTCGAGTTCGCGCTGAATGTCCGATTCCGAGAGAGAGATTTGAGGCGGACAGCCATCGATGACCACGCCGATGCCTTTGCCGTGCGATTCGCCCCATGTGGAGATTTGAAATAATTTACCAAAAATGCTACTCATAACTTTGTATAGAAGATTACGATTTCGTATAGCGGGGTCAAGTTTGCACATTCACGAAGCGTGAATCTGAAACCATGACCCCTTATGCGATTAAAGCGAAAAACACGTTTTTTTGGCTTTCCACGAGAGCGTATTTTTTTGAAGATAGAGGGAGATGGTTTATTCGTTTATATTTAATGGGGGAAAATTGGTGGGGCAAGACATGGACCCGGATGCGCTCAAACTCATTCGCGCCGATAAGGGATTTATTATTTGGATTGATTTGGATTGTCCCACCGAAGAAGAGACGAAACAAATTCTGGAAAAGCTTTGCGAGTTTCACCCTCTGGCGATTGAAGACTGCGTGATGAGCAATCAGCTCCCCAAGCTGGAGGATTACGACGATTATTTATTCATGATCATGCACGCGGTGGATTTTTCGCGCAAAGATAAATTCAGCACGTCGGAACTGGATTTGTTTTTGGGGAAAGATTTTTTGATCACGTTCCACACGGTGCCTCTCAAATTCATGCAAGCCATGAAAGAGCGTTTCACGAAGCAAGCCGCACCGGCTGTGCGCGGGCCGGATCGATTGGCGCACTTTATTTTGGACGCGATGATTGACAACTACACCTCGGTGGTGGATGAGCTGACGGGCGAATTGGAGGATTTGGAAGATATTATTTTAGACCCCAAGGGCGAAGAATCGATTGAAGATATTTTGACTTTAAGAAAAGAACTCTCGTATCTGCGTCAGATTGTGCGGCCGCAACGCGATGTCATTGGACGTTTGGCGCGCGGCGAAAATAAATTCATTCGCTCGAATTTGTGGCCTTATTTTCGCGATTTGTACGATAATTTGACGCGCATAGACGAAACGGGGCGCAATTATACCGAGCGATTGATGTTGGATTTTGATGTTTATATGAACCGTTCCGCCAACGAAGCCAACGAGGGTATTAAAGTACTCACCGCGCTCACTGCGATCACATTGCCTCCGGTGATCGTAGGCAGTTGGTATGGCATGAATTTCAAATTCATGCCCGAACTCAATTCTCCCGCAAGTTATTGGCTCGCGCTGGTAGCGACAGGACTTGGCGTTTTGGGGATGTGGATGTGGTTGAAATCCAAAAAGTGGTTTTAGTATCCGCGCATGAAAGCGTCATTTTTTGACAAATTATTGCAAAGGGTAGGGCGTTTGGGAACGGATGAACTGCAAACGTGGCTTGTGCGATTAGCAGGCGAAAAGGGATTCCTGGAGACGATTTTTAACACCCTTCAAGAAGGCATTGTCACGCTCGACCCGAATGGGAAAGTGGAATATTTCAATCGCGCGGCGGCGCGCTTGTTGTCGCTTCCGGAAAATGCGAATGCATCGATTGAGCGTTATTTAAAAGGCGTCGAATGGACCACGCTGATGCGCGAAGAAAAAACTTCGCGCCATGTTTTGGAAATTCATTATCCGGAACATCGTTTTTTGGAACTCTATTTAGTTCCTCTCGAACAAGGCGGAAAAAATAGTTACGCGGCGATTTTTCATGACGTGACGCAAGCTCAAACAGCCACGCGCGAGGCCATCGAATCCGAGCGTTTGCAAGCGGTGACGTTGTTGGCGGCGGGCGTGGCGCACGAATTGGGGAATCCATTAAACAGTTTGAATATTCATTTGCAATTACTGGAGCGCGACGTCAAAAAAGCGCCGCCTAAATTGGCGAAAAAATTAAAAGATTTTTTTAAGGTCGCAAAAGTAGAGATCGGGCGATTGGATGGCATTATCGATCAATTTTTACGCGCGATTCGCCCCACGCATCCGGAATTGATACCCGGCAACATTGAGCGCTTGATCGAAGAAACGTTGGCCGTGCTGAAACAAGAATTGAAAAATCGCGACATTCTTGTCGAGCGCGAATTTGCAAAAAACTTGCCCGATATCATGCTCGACCCGATCCAAATGAAACAAGCCGTCTATAATTTAATTCGCAATGCCATGCAGGCGATGGGCGACAACGGCATCCTCCGCATTGCATCGGAACTCAAAGAACATCAAGTCGTGATCAGTTTTATCGACAATGGAAGCGGAATTTCCGCCGAGGATTTGCCGCATGTTTTGCAACCTTATTTTACGACACGCAAAGGCGGACACGGATTGGGACTCATGATCGTTCAGCGCATCGTCCGCGAACACGGAGGAGAATTGGAGCTTGAGAGCGAAAAAGACCACGGCACCACCGTGCGCATCAAACTTCCCACGCGCAATCCGCGCGTGCATTTATTGGAAAACTAACCCGGATTTCTCACCACCAGAGGTAAAACAATGAGAGAGTGTTGACGAGAAATCCCGTGCCGCCTGCAACTTATCGTCAACGAGATGCCCGCGATTGCAAGGAGGACGGAGGGAGTGTGTCATGACGACACTCGACCGACGACCGACACAGCATGCACGGGCAGATTGTTGGTGAAAAGTGCAGGTTAACTTCTTTATTGAAAAAACTTGCTCTTTTTACAAAGCGTTTTAATGGTAGAAACTTCCTCATGCGAAAAAATGTTGTGATCATGGGCGCGGGACCGGCGGGATTGACGGCCGGCGCGCATTTAACCGAAAACGATTGTGTGGTTACGATCCTTGAAAAAGACCCTCGATATGTCGGCGGCATTGCGCGCACGGAATATTATAAAGGATTTCGCTTTGACATCGGCGGACACCGTTTTTTCAGCAAGAGCGAAGAAGTCACGCGTTGGTGGAAAAAGCGCCTTCCGAACGATTTTATTCAGGTCAAGCGTCTGTCGCGTATTTTTTATCGCGGTAAATTTTTTGATTATCCACTGAAAGCCATGAATGCTTTGATGGGGCTGGGAATTGTCACCAGCGCGCGTTGCATGTTCAGTTATCTTCAAGCGCGTATTTCTCCGATACAACCCGAAAAATCTTTTGCCGACTGGGTGACGAATCGTTTTGGCCAACGATTATTTAACATTTTTTTCAAAACTTATACTGAAAAAGTTTGGGGGCGGCCGTGTCATGAGATTAGCGCCGACTGGGCGGCGCAACGCATCAAAGGACTTTCGCTTCTCAAAGCGGTCATTCACGCGCTCATTCCGCAACATGGCCGAGGAAAAAAAGTCGTAAAAACCCTGATCGATGAATTTGATTATCCATTACTCGGCCCAGGAATGATGTGGGAAAAAGCGCGCGATGATATTCGCGCCGCCGGCAACACTGTTGCTATGAATACGAAAGTTACCCGCATTCTACACGACGGACGCCGCGTCACCGCTGTGATTGCGCAAAATGGACAACATGAAAAAGAGTTTCGCGGCGATGCATTTATTTCTTCGCTCCCCTTGCGCGAATGCGTGCTGGCTTTAACTCCTTCGCTTGCGCCGGAAGTATTGGAAGCCGCCAAACGTTTGGAATATCGCGATTTTTTAACGGTTGCGCTGATGATACAACGCACAAAACTTTTCCCCGACAATTGGATTTACGTGCACGACCCCAGCGTTAAACTTGGCCGCATTCAAAATTTCAACAACTGGAGCATGCATTTGATTCCGGACCCCAATATGACGTGTTTGGGATTGGAATATTTTTGTTTCGAAGGCGACGAACTTTGGAATACGCCGGATGAAAAACTCATCGAACTTGGAAAGATGGAACTTGAAAAACTTAGCTTGGTGGCGTCGAAAGACGTTATGGATGGCGCCGTGGTGCGCATGCCCAAAGCGTATCCCGTGTACGTGCCGGGTTATCAAGACGATGTGGAAAAAATCAAGACTGCTTTGTCCTCTTTTGAAAATTTCCAAGTGATCGGCCGCAATGGCATGCACAAATACAATAACCAAGACCACTCGATGATGACGGCGATTTTGGCCGCGCGTAATGTACTCGAAGAAAATGCCCCTCATGGCCGCTCCTTCAATCTCTGGGATGTGAATTCCGATGCAGAATACCATGAAAGCGGCCAGCGCGTATCATCTTGAGGGCATTAAAATCTTGCCTCTTGTTTTATATTTGTTTATCATGCGGGCATGAGCGAGGAAACGGGCACGGGTGGTGGTTCTAATCGTGCGGATGTGGCCGCAAAGATTAAACAAAAACCCTCCTCCTACAAAGTATGCGAGGGATGCGGCTCTATTGTTGTGGCCAAAGCAAATGTCTGCCCTAATTGCAATGCTTATCGGTTTGACGTAAGTGAAGAAACCGTAATTCGCCAAGTCGATATTCTCGCGGCGCGAGAACCGCTTTCTGTGGATAAAAACGATTATTTTTAAATCCACCGAGAACAGCGGCAAGGAAGGTCAGGGTACCGTTGCTACCTTTCGGTCCTAGCGGGGTTCGCCAGCCTTGCCTTCCGCCATTCCCGGGAAACTAAATAAAGACTTTTAAACCCCAAAGGTCACGTTAAAAAATTTTGAGATAGGCCGCGGCTAACGCAAGCGCCGCGATGAGAGATAAAATAACCGCTGTTATCGCCAAATAAGCGACTCCTTGATTTTGAACATTTGTTTGAGCCGCTATCCCCTGTTTGGATTTTACCTGCGATTGTCGACTGGCGGAAGATTTTGCTACTGGAGGCGCAGGTGGAATGGGAGGGAAATTTTTCAACAATGGCGCTTGTTCCATTTGAGGTTGCGGCTGAGGCGCGGGAGGAATTACTGGCACAGGTGGAGGAGTGGTCGCCGAAGGAGTCGAAGATGAAGGATGAGACGCTGGCGGCGACGGCGGTATATGAGCCACTGGAGTCGTCTTGGGATTAAAATGCTCCGGCACAATGGAAGGTTTGGGAGCAAGAGGTGTTTGCGATGAAGGAATTTTAAATGGCGGAATTTTTCCGGTTCCTGGAACCATAGAAGGCGGAGGCACGTTACTTAGCCCTCCCTCTGGAGGTGATGACGGAGGCGGGATCGAAGCAAAACTATCCGGTGGAGTTCCCTCGTTTTTTTGATTTTCGTCGGAAGGTTCCATGGAACGGCGTGGAAACATGGCCATAAGCAGTACAAAAGCTGTTATGCTTGCCGACGTCAATAAAAAAGCTTATTTCCAAAAAGGGATTTCGATCATTCTTGCAAGCGAGAGCACGCATATATCCCAAAAGATGTTTACTTTTTCGAGTTCGCGTTCCATATAAATCAATGGTGTCGTTGAATAGAAAACATCAAATAATTTTTTAGGGTAAAAATCGTTGGCAAATCAATAATACTGTTTAGGATAGAAATATGCACTCTGACGTCATTATCGCTTTAGCAACGCCTCCGGGCGCGGCGGCGTTGGCGTTTTTGCGTGTGAGCGGCGAGAAATGTCATGCCATGGCAAAAAAGTTGGCGCGGTTGGAGGAGATTCCGATTCGACGCGCAATTCATTGCAATTTATATGATGGAAATGAGTTGGTGGACGACGTGGTGATGACGTTGTGGAAAAATCCGGAATCCTACACCGGTGAGGATATGGTTGAAATCACTTGTCACGGCAATATGCTGATTGTGGATCACATTTTGCGCGTGTGGTGCAAAGAAAACGCGCGGCTGGCGCGTCCGGGAGAATTCACCGAACGAGCATTTCTGAATGGCAAGATGGATTTGACGCAAGCTGAAGCGGTCATGGATCTCATCAGCGCAAAAAGCGAGCGAGCTCTCCGCGCGGCTCAACGCATTCAAGAAGGCGCTTTGGGTAAGAAAATTTCCGAACAACGCGAGGCGCTTTTGGAACTTCTCGCGCATTGGGAAGCGCACATTGATTTTCCCGAAGAAGATATTCAGCCGGAGACGGGGAAAAATTTTGAAGAAAAAATTAATTCGCTCGAAAACGAAATCAAAAAACTTCTGCAAACCGCCGATGAAGGGCGCAAATTGCGCATGGGATTGCGCGCGGCACTCGTGGGTGAGCCAAATGTCGGAAAATCGACGCTACTCAATGCGTTGGTCGGTCACGACCGAGCGATTGTCAGCGAAACTCCCGGCACCACGCGCGACACGGTGGAAGAATCGATGATATTAGAGGGCATTGAAATTCGCTTCATCGATACCGCCGGTATCCGCGAAAATCCAGATGCTATTGAAAAATTAGGCATTGAGCGAACGTTGCGCGCGATTCAAGGAGCGGATTTGGTGATTCATTTAATCGATGGAAGTAGGGGTCAGTCCTGCACGAGCACGAAATCGTGCTCGTGCAGGACTGACCCCGTTGTCGTTGTTTGCATTACCAAAGCTGATTTGCCTCAAAAATATAAAGGCGAAGGGATGCGCGTTTCGGCGCTTAAAGGAACAGGTTTGAAGGAATTGAAACAAGCGATTGTGAAAAAACTCAAACTCGCCGAGTCGCCGCAATCGCATGAATTGGCAATTATCAATACACGTCACGAATTGCTTTTGCGCGAAGCGCTCAGCGCGCTGGAAAGCGCGAAAAAGAATGTCGAAAAGAATACGCCGCCGGAAATCACCGGCGCGGATTTGCGCCACGCATTGCGTTGCATCGGCGAAATTGTCGGCGAAGCAACCAATGAGGATGTGCTCGACCGATTATTTCGAATGTTTTGTATAGGGAAGTAAAAGATTTTCAGACAGAATTAACAGAATTTGCTCCGCACCCCTGTACCCTTTGCCTCGCGCAAAGAGCGCAAAGACGCAAAAAAACTAATTTAATGTTATTTGACAATCGGAGTCAAAGATCGATCTTGCGTGGGAGTTTTTTCATTTTTTGCCCCGCAAGGTGCGATCGAAGTAACCTCGCGCCAGCCGGGAAGTTTTTCGAAATCTTCTTGCATCGTCAATTCAGGTTTATGAGACTCCAAAACACTGCCTACTGTCGCAATAAAAATCTGATATACATGATTGTCCCAAGGATTCTCTGGTTTGTTTTCTAAAGCTCGAATGTCACGAATGTGTCTTTCTGCAACGGAATCGTATTCTCGTGAATTAATTGGCACTCTTCCTCTTTGCATGACAAAAGAGATTACGTGATCCAGCATTTTCCTCGATTCAATAGGAAAATCTTCCGCTTTTGGATGCGACTCGTTTGTAAAATCCATCCATTCATTTACTTTTTGCAACGATAGCTCTCTCTCTTTCAGAAGTGCGTCGTTGATTTCTGCCAATAATTTGTGTTCTCCTGTGAAGGTGTATCTTTTTTCAGCGTCATTTTTCATAATATTTTTAAGTGTGTCGTACGGTATGAAACGTCAAGGCTTGTAGATTAAAAAAAAATGGTTAGAAAGGATGGATGTATTCGTTGATTCGTCCTTTGTTTTTTAAGCTTGATCCTGAGTTTATGCATGATGTTGCGTTGCATGCACTCACGCATACGCCGATGGCGGCGTTATTGACTTTGGGGCGTTCTGCGCCGCAAAAACCGGTGCAACTTTGGGGGCTAAACTTTCGCAATCCGTTGGGGCTGGCTTCGGGATTTGATAAAGACGCTGTGGCGATTTCCGCGTGGGAACGGCTGGGATTTGGTTTTGTGGAAGTGGGAACGGTGACGCCGAAATTGCAGGCGGGCAATCCGAAAAAACGCATTTTTCGCATTCCGAGCCATCAAGCTGTGATTAATCGCATGGGATTTCCGAATTCCGGCGCGGACGCGGTGGTGGAGCACTTGCATTATTATCGTCACCACTGCAAACGCGCTGATTTTCCAATTGGCATTAACATCGGCAAAGGAAAAGAAACTCCTTTAGAGAATGCCGCGGGCGATTATTTGGAATGTTTTCAAAAATTGCACGATTGGGGCGATTTTTTTGTCATTAATGTGAGTTCGCCGAATACTCCGGGTTTGCGCGATTTGCAACAGCCGGAATTTTTGAAGAACATTTTCAGCACGCTTCAGGAATTCAACCGTCAGCACGGGCAAAAACCGCTTTTGGTGAAAATTGCGCCGGATTTAGCGTTGGAGGATATTGCGAAAATTCTTGAAGTTGCCATCGCAAACAATCTTTCCGGCATTGTGGCGACTAATACTACGATTGATCATTCCTCCGTGCCGCTCAAAGAAAAAGGCGGATTGAGCGGCGCGCCGTTGCGGCAAAAAAGCACGGAGATTGTTCGTTTCATTCATAAAGAAACTCAAGGAAGACTTCCCATCATCGGCGTCGGCGGCGTTTTCACCAAAGACGATTTTCAAGAAAAACTCGATGCAGGCGCTTCCTTGGTGCAACTCTACACAGGGTTCATCTACGAAGGACCGTGGGTCGCGCATAAAATTTTGCGGTGAAAAAAAACATATTATTTCCACTTTTCATTGGTGTTGCTTTTTTGAGCATGTGCATGAGGATGTGGAGCCCGCAGACTGGTTTTACCAGTTTGATTCAATTCGGAGATCAGGGAGTGGAGACATTTGTGCCGTGGGTGGCGGAAACAAAACCGCATCTGCGCAAAAATTGCGGCGGATTTGATGGCCAACAATACGCACAGATTGCGACCGATCCTTTACTTTTGACTCCGGAAATCGAGCGCGCCTTGGACAATCCCATTTATCGCGCGAGGAGAATTTTTTTGCCGTGGATGGCGTATGTTTTGGGGTTGGGGCACACGGCATGGATTCTGCAAGCATACGCGGTTTTAAATATTGTGTTTTATTTTCTTTTGTTGGCACTGCTCATCCGAATGATTCGTCCAGATCATTTTTTTGAATGGGCGTGCATTTTATTAGTGATGTTTTCGACCGGCGTTTTGGAATCGGTACGGCGCGCGTTGACGGATTTGCCTGCGCTTTATCTTTCGCTTTTAGCATTGTATTGGGTTTCAAAACATCGATTGAGTTCGTTAGGACTCTTGACGGCGTCGGTTTTGACGAGAGAGACGACGATTTTATCCAGTATTGCTTTTATCAACGGGGTCAGTCCGGCACGCACACGAAGCGAGTGCGAGTCGAACAGACCTCTTGCGCTTAAAAATATTTTTCGGAAACAGAGTCTTTTTATTCTCGTGCCTTTGGCGGCATTGCTCGCGTGGAATGCGTATTTGACGACGCGATTTCACGGAATATTTTTGAGCGGCGGATCGCAAAATTTGGATTTACCTTTGATGGGATACATTAAAAATCTTATTCATCTTTATCAAACGCCGGCGAATGGAATTAATTTGGATAGAATGTTTGCGATTCCGGCGTTTATTGGTTTGTGTATTCAGTGCGCTTATTTTGCGTATTGGAAATTCGGCAACGGGGTCAAGTGTGCACACTCACAGAAGCTGTGCATGTGCAACCATGACCCCTTGCGCAACAGCCACTGTGTACGTTCTCTTTGGAAATTCGGAGTGGGATTTTGTTTGTTGTTTTTAATCCTTGGAACGGCGGTGACGATTTCTCAACGCGTGGTTTGCCGGAGTGTTTTGCCCATGACGGTGGTGTTTCATTTATTGCTGTGCGAGGAAAAAGATGCGAAACATCGTTGGTGGTGGATGGCCTTAGGCAATCTGCACACGGTTTATGGACTGATTAATTTTGTGACGTATCGCTTATAAAAGGCAGTTTTTTAATTTTTAGAAAAATTTTGTAAAATTTACTCGTTCTGCCAAAGTCATTTTATGAAACGCGCGCTGATTACAGGGATCGCCGGACAAGACGGTTCTTACCTTGCGGAATTTTTGCTTAAAAAAGGTTACGAAGTTCACGGCATCGTCCGTAGAACCAGTTCTGTTCAACGCTCGCGCATTGATCACTTGATCATTCACACCAAAGGCGAAAAACCGAAGCTTTGCCTGCATTACGGCGACTTGAGCGACAGCGTGGCGCTTGTAAAATTGCTTTATCAGCTACAGCCGGATGAAATTTACAACCTCGCATCGCAGAGTCATGTGCGCATTAGTTTTGATATTCCGGAATATACTTATGATATTACCGGCGTGGGTGCGGGAAGAATTTTGGAAGCGATTGTCGAGGCGGGCATTGGAAAAAAAGTGCGTTTTTATCAGGCATCGTCGTCCGAGATGTTCGGCAAAGCTTCCGAAACGCCGCAAAAGGAAACCACGCCTTTTTATCCGCGATCGCCTTATGCTTGCGCAAAAGTCATGGCGCATCATCTCACGATTAATTACCGCGAAGCCTATAATCTCTTTGCGTGTAGCGGCATTCTTTTTAATCACGAATCGCCGAGAAGAGGCGAGAATTTTGTTACGAGAAAAATTTCGATCGCCGCCGGACGCATCAAAGCCGGTCTGCAAGATAAATTATTTTTAGGCAATCTCGACGCGCAACGCGATTGGGGTTACGCGCCTGAATACGTCGAAGGTATGTGGATGATGTTACAACAAGACGAGCCCAACGATTATATCCTCTCCACGGGCGTCACGCACAGCGTTAAAGAATTTCTGGAGGCTTCCTTTGGGCATCTGGATTTGGATTGGAAGAAATATGTGGAGTTTGACGAGCGGCATCTCCGCCCCACCGAAGTCGATATCCTCGTCGGCGATTATTCAAAAGCAAAAAAAACACTCGGTTGGCAACCGAAAACATTCATGAAAGAACTCGCCCAGCTCATGACCCAAGCCGATTACGAACTCGCGCTCAAAGAAAAACGAGCGCAGTAATCGGCATCAACGCAGATCACGGAAACTCTGATTATGAGAATTGCGCACTTGCCACACACCCTGTCGAATCGCCACTTTATCGATGAGATTAAAGGGTGTTGCTTCGGACACATCCGGATGCTCTTTTTCCCAAGCATGCACGTTTTTTGTAATTCCCATGATCATGTCCAATGCCATATCTCGTGATGGATGAGATGGCTGTATATCTTGCCGATACATCGAAATACTATCTACAACCCTTCCCACATAATCTTCAGTCAAACGAAGATTATTGCAATTCTCACAAGCAAAACGCAAAGCCGCACGAGTATCAAGAATGGTATCCATCAAAAATTGCGAAGGCGTATGAAATTTTTTGCATTCTTCCTCAAGGTTGCCTGAAACGGCTTGCTTGTCGCTATCGTATTTTTCTCCTCTGAAAACATGATTGGTGGCACGAATTACAGGATCATTGTCGCGATCGGATTCGACCAATGCTCTGTCCGCTACGCAATGTAAACGCATGGGTTTAAGAAGTTGGTTGAGCGCCTTGGCGAGCGTTTCGACTGCGCTATATCTATACTCGTCGCGTAGGAAATATTCTTCTCGAAGATATCCCTCAGAGACTTTTAAAGCGGCTTTAAAAGCTTTCACGTTCACTTGGTTAAAATGTATCGTTGATTTTTTTCTCTTATTAATCGTGTCATAGTATTATCTTTCTTTGTTTCTTAAAGTAATGTGGCGATCGTGGTGAAACGTCAAAAAAAGTTTTTGAAGATTTTTGTAGCACAAACAAAGACAGTGGTTTAAGTATTAAGTAATCCCGAGTTTTTTGAAGATTTCTGTTTTTTCCATGTTTTCAATGACAACGATTTTTTCTCTGCTTGTCAGTCCGTGAGTGATGGAAATTGCATTTGTTTTGAGACTGAGTTTTTCGGCGAGAAAATCGATGAGGGCTTTGTTGGCTTTGCCATCCACCGCGCGCGCTTGAATTTTAATTTTAATAGCATTGCCGTGAAAGCCTGCGACGACATTTTTCTTTGATCCCGGCACTATATGCAAATGAAGCAAACACGACATGATTGATTATGTTTAAAATATGCCGCAATATTCAAGTCTTACTATGAAATCATGCTTACGTTGTTGGTGCGAAGTAAATTTTTCAGCGCTCAACCACAATTTGAAAATGATTCGCCAATATATCGGCGCGAAGACTCGCATTATGGGGTTGGTGAAAGCCAACGGGTATGGGCACGGGATGATTCCATTGGCGAAGTTTCTGGAAAAATCCGATTGTCAGGAATTAGGTTGCGCGCATGTGCATGAGGGGAAAGTTTTGAGAGAGGCGGGCATTCAGCTTCCTATTTTATTATTGAGCGGTTTTTTAGAAGAAGAACTTCCGGAAATTATAAAAAATAAACTCACGCTGACGCTTTCTTCGCTGGAAGAGTTGCGCATGGTGGAAAAAGCGGCTCAACAACTGCGCCTCCGCGCGTTGGCGCAAGTAAAAATCGATACCGGCATGGGACGGCTCGGAGCGCCGCCGATGGAAGCGCGCCGACTCATCCAAAAAGTTTTGGAAAGTAAGAATATGGAATTGCGCGGTATTTTCACGCATTATGCTTGCGCAGATTGCGACGGCAAATTTACGCAAAATCAGTGGAAGATTTTTAAACAATATCGGCCGCGCAGTTTTCGTTTTCATTCGTGCAATAGCGCGGCGATTTTTGCGTTGCCGCAAGCGCATGAACATTGCGTGCGCCCGGGGTTGGCTCTCTATGGTCTTGCGCCTCTGCCGCGATTGCAAAAATTGTTACGACCGATTCTTTCGTGGAAAAGCAAAGTGACGTTTATCAAAACTGTTCCTAAAAATACGCCTCTCAGTTATGGCGCGACATATCGCACTCCGCGCAGAATGAACATTGCCACTGTAGCCGCAGGATATGGCGACGGCATTTTTTGTGCGCTTTCCAATCGCGGTTACGTATTGATTAGAGGCAGACGTTGCAAAATTTTGGGGCGCGTAACGATGGATCAAATACTTGTGGATGTGTCGCATTTGCGACGCGTGCGCCGAGGAGATGAGGTTATTCTCCTTGGAAAACAAGGTAAAAAAACGCTACTGGCAAGCGACATGGCACGATGGGCGAAAACCATTCCCTACGAAATTTTGACGTCGATTACCGAGCGCGTACCTCGGCTTTATTGCTAGGCAACCCTTCGGGGTCAAGTTTTCATCGCCACGCCCGGCGCGTTCGCTTGGGCGAGTCGATGCAACCATGACCCCTATTACCGAACGCGTACCTCGGCTTTATTGCTAAAAAGATCATAGCATTCTCTTAGCGCCTCGCGAACATTGCCGTGATGTTTTTCGAATAAAAACTCGAAGTCGTCTTCGTCAAAAAATGTTTCCGTTCCTGATAATTCCTTCACGATTTCTTTCAGCAAATTCAAAGAAGGCGTCATTTGGATCACTGTGGAGAATCTTCCTTCCTGATGCGAAGTGATGAGCACGCCGCGATTTCTTCGCAGGAACCATGCTAAAATTTTCCATTGTTTTCCGCCGATCTGCTCTGCACCATCGATAAAAACAACGCTGTTCGGCGAAAAAAGCATTTGCGCCCACGGAATTTTTTTATTCCGGTCGTTCAAAAAGATTTTCAAGGTCGGCACGCCGCTTTGATGCATGTGTTTTTGAATGGCATCCAAGAGCCGTGTTTTCCCCGAGCCGTGAGGTCCTATAATCGCGCCGCGCCATTGAAAAGCCTGCCACCTTTGAATGACGTCATCGATTTCGCCGCACGGCAATCGCAAACGCACCTGACATAATTTTTCCAAACGAAAGGGATTTTGGCGAGCTTTCACGAGACTTCGCCCAACTCCACCTCGTAGCCCGTGGACGACATTGCAATTTCTTTGCGTTCCACAACGTCTCCGGGCTCTACCACCAATTCCAATGCCCAGACAAGCGAAACCAATTTTCCGGAAAAACTGTATGGCGACGTCGGCAATCGAAGGGAAAAGTTTTTTTGATCTGAGGGCTTGGGATTTTCGAATTTTTGAGTCTGCACAACATTCAAATCCATCGTCCCTTTGCCTCGCGTGAACCAAAAAAGCCGAATTTCCGCAGAGGCCGGCTGGCGTTGAAGATTCCACGATGCTATTCCTTGCACGACTCCACCGGACAAAAAATTCTGATATCCGCCTGTGATTTCAACGTTGGCTTGACTCATGACGTTTTCTCCAGCAGAGGCAACACCTCAATTTTATATTCTTCTTCAATATCAGGCCACGAAGCAATTTCCGCTTCAAAAAACAAATTCCAAAGCACTTTATTATGTTTCCCCTCGAACGAATGCATAGTATCGGCGGGAATTTGCGTCATACACTCTCCGGAAGAGATGTCCCATTTTGCGGTCGTCTCATAAAGAATGATTTGTTTAAACACATGTTTATCTGTTCGCGTATGGGTGCCTTGTGAATACTCGGCTTCCTCGTGTCCTTTCAAATAAATTTTTAATCGATTGATGCGGTCCGAGGATCCTTTAAATTTCCACTTAATTTCCAACATCCCTCCTAGTCGCACTTCTTGGGAATTCACGCTCACATCCAAACGCGGATTGAAGAGCGCCAAAAACGACCACACCGAAGCGCCGATGGCGACCAACCCCACCACAACAAAAATGACGGCAAAAACGCTTAACACGGTCTCTTTCTCCTCCCACATGAGTTGCGCGATGAAAAATGCGATGGCATTCCAAATGAGCGTAAAGGCAACAATCCCCGTAAATTTTGTCACCGGCGAAAATTTGGGTTTCAACGTCATTGAAGAAGATAAAGGAATGGACGCGGTGGTGCCGGTGATGTTTTTTTCTCCTTCGATCGTTTCTGCAAATAATTTTGGAATGAAAAAAAACAATCCACTGATTCCCGCCAATAGAAAAACAAGGGGGATCAATAACACCAAATGAATACTTCGCAATCCTCTTTCTAAAACTACTTCAAAGGGATTTTCCGGATTGACGTAACATGTCGCTGTGCTTCCGGGAGGATAACGATCCACAATTTTCTTTTTGGACTTATAACCGCTCGAAGAGCCGCCCATTAAATCATATTGATTCGATTTCAATTCCACGCCTTTGATCGAATAGCGATATAAAATATTGACGCCGTACGTCGTGCCGTCGTCATCCGAATGTTCCGTCACGCGGCTGGAGATAACCGTGCATGGCGTCGGCATCCATTGTTTAGAACTTTTGGCCTGCTGGAATTTTGGCCATGTCCATGTAGCAGTAAAAATACCTCCCAACACGATAAAAATGAAAAACACACAAAGAGGGATATAAGAAGAAGTTTGAGAGGATGCGGACAACGTTGTTTTTTGACTGCTTAAAATGACGCCGCTTTTATCTTTGAACGCAAAATAAATTCCGCCGGCGCCGACGACGACGAACACGATCGGAATCAATATAAGCAGAAAAATCAACAGCGAAGAATGTTCCAAAACGGCTTCGCTCGGAGTCTTCGGGTTGACGTAACAGGTTTTATTTTCGCCCTGCGAATAACGTCCTTTCAAAATCATCGCCTTGCTATAATCATTGGTGCCTCCATCGCCGCGCTGAAATACATCGGAAGTATAAGTCCGTCCTTCCCATGCATAGGAATAATGGACTTGAAAAAGGAATTGCGTATCGGCGTCCGGTTTTTCTTGAATTGTGCTGGAAAGAATTTTACACGGAGTCGGCGTCCACTGACGCGTTTGCCAAAGGGACAATCCTTCGCGAATAAAAAAGCCGCAAAACATCAATCCCATGAACATGAAAAAAGCGAAAAAAGCGGCCAACCCCCACTTATTGGCGGGTTTCGAAGATGAAAGAGAATTCAATGAGATTTTCACTTCCGGTTGATGGGTGATTTTGTCGAATTTATGGGACCAAGCAAGGCTTGAAATTCAGGATCGGCACGAATCGGTAAAAAAGAGGCATCCAAAGCAAAACGCTCGCGCATTGACACGCCTCCTTGTTGAATCGCGGATTGAGCCGTTTTATAAAACTCATCTTTCTTTTCAGCCATAAAGAAAATTTTCGCTGAAATAAACTTATTCTGAGCATCCTGCGGTTTGAGCGCAATGAGAGCATCGGTTAGCTTCAACGCGTCGTCATACTTTTTGCCTGCCACGCAATAATGAATCAATTCCCGATAAAGTTCCTCATCTTTTGAGAATAACGGGAAAGCCATCGTGGATAATTCTTCTTTTTGATCAAAATCCTGAAGCACGACGTAACATTGAATGAGGTCTAAAATGATTTGTTTATTTCCTGGATTTTGCGTCCATTGTTCTTTTAATTTTTGCGCTTTACGCGACTCTTCCTGATACCGTAAGGCATTGGCCGTTAACATCAATAAACCTTCATTCAAAGGGTCCAAGGCGTAAGCGCGCTCGCAAATGAACGCGATCTCGTCGTATCTTTTTTGCTTCAACCAAAGCGCCATCAAGGATTCCACTGTTTGCCCATCGCATGGATATAAAGCCAAGGCTTGTTTCCATGCGATCTCCGCCTCTTTGAGCATGCCGCGAAAATGATAAATATTCCCCGTCGTGTTGCGTAATTTACAGAAAGAGCGTTGAGCATCCGCGTCTTCTTTAAAATGCGGATCATTCAATAATTTTTGCGTGTAGTTCCCCCAAAATTGCATGTCGCGATCCACAATATCTTGAGGCAAGTTTTCCAATGGCTCCGCTTGCAGTTGATAGCACAAGCCGTGCGGCACTGCATACGGATAGGACCATTCCATTTTAAAACTCTCTTCCACATAAAACGGGTGCTTGTCTTTATTTTTTTGAAAAATCCATTCTGCCACCGCGGAATTGGCCGCGATGGTCTCCTGTCCCATCGGAACGTTGCTCTGCGCATGTAATTTCTGAAATGTTTCATCCATGATTTGGTCGATTTCTTCGCGCGTCGGCAAAAGAATCGGTTCTGCGGGATACATCGTGTCGCGTCCTAGCCAGCGTTCAAAAACGTTTTTTATCGGCGGACGTTTTTCTGTATATTGATCCCAAAGATATTTTAAATAAAACGGGTCAAGCAGTGTATTTTGCGTAATGATATAAAGGTCTCTTCGATCGAAATCCGGATCACGTTTCAGCGCCGCCGGTTGAGGGCTCTCGCCAAAAATCATGTATGTTTGCACAAATCTTCCTGGGTCTGTGCCTCCTAAAAAGATGCTTCCTTTAGGCAAATCTTTGAGTATCCCATGCCCGAATTCCCATCCAAACCAATGTCCGCGTTGACTGCACAATGCCGCATTTTGCACCCCCATCGCCAAAGGCAAAGCCAGCCATAACATTGCCCATCGTCCCGACAAATTCCATTTTTTCAAAATGAACCAAGTCGCTCCTGCGGCTCCCAATCCCGCCACCAACGCAAACATCTCGAATGAGTAGGCATGATAAGGCATTTGAAGCATCCAACCCTGATTGTCCAGCCATGGTTGGTTAAAAAACGGTTCAAAAAACGCGGCTAAAATAAAGAGCATGAACATCGTCAAAATCCACGCGCGCCGCCAAAAATTCACTCGTAAAATGAGCAAAAACGCAAATGCAAAACACGCTAATCCGGCGAAATTATAGGATTCGACAATCTTGCTCCAATACGTTGCCGCAAACATACGCAAACTTTCCAAACGCGGTTTTTTTTGCGAAAAAGCTTTTGGAATTTCCGGTGCCGCGCCTGTGAATTTTCCGACGGTATTGATTAACTGAACGGATAAACTTCCTTGATACTGCGAGCGATTAATCGACCAAAAAAATCCCGCTTTCTCCTTGGCGTACCCCCAATTCATAGGGGGATTGGTGGAAGAAGCCAGCGGCATATATCCGTATGGAAGAAAACCTAATCCCATCACTAGAATTAAAAGCGCACCATATTTCCAATGGGGCAATTTTCGTTGATACCAGAAAAAAATTCCCAAAGTGACCAGTATGCATAATAAAAATCTTATGGCCGCATGTAAGGTTGCCGGATCATCCATGTGCGGAGTGAGCGGATCATCGGCGAGAAAGGCAAATCCCAGATATCCCAACGCCCCTACCAACATGAGATAAAGAATAAATTCCCAAACTTGATTTTGCCTCAAGAGCACCAGCAAAATCAACGGCACCGGAGTCAGCGATAAAATCAAATGATGATTGCTCCACGCCAGCGCATAAAAAAACATCATGATCACAAAAGGCATGTTGGCTTCCGGTTGCCGGATCCACCGGTACAGGGCGCAGACAAACAGCATCACGAGAAGCGCGTGCAGAGAGTACACTTCCGCAATGACGCATTGCGTCCACATCGGCACGCTCAACGCAAATGCCAATCCAAATGCCCACGACACCCACACGCTCATTTGAAATAATCGATCATCTTGCGGTTGAGAATCGTCGCTTAAAATCCAAGTGATTGTATTGCTTAACAACAATGCTGTTAATCCGACTGCCCATGCCCCGCAGAATCCCGAAAATACGTTCACTTCCCATGCGGCATTCCCCAACGGCAATAATGAAAACAACCATCCTCCCAACGTCCATAATGGATAACCGGTTGGATGCGGTACGCCGAAATGGATCGCCGCCGTTAAAAGTTCTCCAGAATCCAACAACGTGACATTCGGCGCGGCTGTATAAACATAAACGACTAAACTGATCAGCGCCGCCACAAGCCCTACCCATCCGTCTTTTGCTTCAAACGGCCAGAAAAAGTTTTTTCCCGGTTCGATGTTTTTTTGATCACGCCGACGTTTTTTCATAACCTCGCAAAGACGCTCGATTTATTTGCCGCTTTTGCGACGGCGTTCGTCATCGAGACGACGAAGCGTGTCCATGAGGCGATCGCGCTCCACGTCGAGTTCCTGTTTAGACATTTTAGTGAAATCCGCAGAGACGCCGCGCGCGCGCGTGCGAACCGAGAGCAATTTATTATTGAGGGTTTCGTTGGATTTTTGAAGTTCGGCAATGGTATTTTCGAGCGATTGAATCTGCACTTTAAATTCGTCAAACGCACGCGTGGCATCCAGCGCTTTTTCAGCTTGAGAAGTCGAAGTCTCTTCCAACTGTTGAAGATAAGAGGAAAGCTCAAGACCGATTTTAGGATGCAAAGGCATCACTTGAAGAGTAGGAATGATTTTACGCGCGGCAGGCACAAGCTCGGTGGGAAGTTCGCGTACAGGACCGGGAAAAGGCGTCATCGAAAGCGCAATGGAAACTTCCGGGTCTTGAAGCAACGGCACCAGCTTGGATTCGTCGTCGGTGGCAATCAAACACGAGGCATAATCGCTTTGAGGAAAATAAACATAAGGTTTAGGAAGATTATCGATGGCATTAACGATATCTTGATTGGCGCAGAGGCGATAAAGTACGATCGTAGAAATTGTAAAATACAATAACATGACCATGCCAGCAATAGGCAAGCTTTCCGCCAAGCGATAGCCCCAACTGACCGACATATCTTTTAAATAAGGAATCGCAAAAGGAATGAGCCCGAAAAAAATCATCCATAAAGCGCAAACAAAAGGAAACGATTGCGCGCGCGTAGCGGCAAAAGCGTGCGGCGCAAATTTTCCTCCCCAATAAATCGGCACCGAATCTATTTTTGCAAAGCCGTGCAATCTCCAAAGTGCCACGATATAAGTCACCACAAAACCGATAAATAATGCCTGAATCATGCCAAGCGAGATTGTGAATCAGTTTGCCGTTTTTCTAAAGAAAAATTTTACAAAAACCGCATCAATAAACAGAAAAGATTTCTTTGACGGAATAAGGCGATTGCACCATATCGGCAAGGCGGGAGACTAAAACACGAGAGAGATTAAGAAATAAACGAGAACTAAGATAAGGCGCAAAATGCTGAATCTGCTCCAAGGCTTTCCAATCGAGGACCAGAAGTTTGACGTCGGAAACAGCAATAACATCGGCCACGCGAGTGGTTTTTCCGATAAGCGCCATCTCGCCAAAAATGGAGCCCGGTTTGAGTTCGGCGATTTGACGGGAATTTTTGCGGACGGAAAGTTCGCCGTCGACGACAAGGTACATTTGCTCGCCGGATTCGCCTTCGCGCAAAATGCGCGCGCCTTCGGAGTGTTCGATGAGATGGCACAGAGCAAAAAGGCGGCGGATTTGCCAACGAGTAAATCCTTTGAGAAGCGGTGAATGCGCGATGAGTTTTTCGCGGTAATGAACTCCCATGATATCCCAGAGGGTTACGATGCGGACAGTACTCAAAAGAATCGGCGTGACCAATAAATCGGTCACCACGGCGGTCAGCATGCAGGTGCCGCTGAGAATTCCGAATTGAGCGACCGGTACAAAACTGGAAAAAGCCAGTACATAAAATCCGCCCGCCAATGCCAGCGAAGAAATCACCACCGGCAGAGTTTCGTCGTTGAGAGTTTTTTGAAGCGCTTTTTCGGCGTCGTTGAGTTGCTTGACGTTGCCTTGATAAGTCAACATGAAGTGAATGGTGTCATCCACGGCAATGCCGATGGCAATAGCGGCAATCATCGCAGTACCGATATTAAGAGGAATGTGAAACATGCCCATGAGACCATAAACGATGACAATAGGAATCACATTGGGCACGAGAGCCACGGCGCCGGCTTTGAACGAAACAAACATGAAGCTCATGAGCAAAAAAACTACAAGAAAATCGGTGATCACGGTCGTGGCTTGTCCTTTGGAAATTTCCTCGACGGCAGTGGAGATAAGGACGTCGCTTCCGGTGACGTTGAATTTAAAATGACCGAAACGCCCGCCGGCAAGATCAGTATTTATTTTTTCAAGAAGAGCGTTGAGTTGCGTGCTGGAATTGATGTTGTGACGAATGACGATATTCGCCTGCGCGTAATCGGCGGACACATAACGTTCGAGGTCTTTCCTCGTAAACAGCAAAAGATATTGCGAAATGAGATCGTCTTTGGAGGGCACGACGTGACACGAAGGCTGGCTTTCGTTCATTTCCCGATGCACGAGGCGAACATAATCGGAGAGACTTTGGACGGAATCGAATGCTCCCAAGTTTCTCAAATATTGCGCAATATCCGCCAGCGATTGCACGTTGCTTGCGCGCTGAAAATCTCCCGGCTCGCGCACAATATTGACGTACACCATGCGCGAACCGACCAAATTTTCATGAAGCACGTTATTGCGAGTCACGATGGGCGACGATGGACGAAAGAACGAAAGCAGGTCGTTATTGACTTGAATTTTCAATCCGAAAAGAATGAAAGGCACGCTCACGAGAGCAACACACAGAAGCACGCGCAAAGGATAATGAACAATTTGGCGCGTCATAAAGCGCGAGAGATGATGAGAAGCTTTTGAAGCGAGACTTTGTTTTTCTTTGTGATCGCCTTCGCGCGGCTCAAACTTAGACCCCATGAGACGCAAGAGCGCGGGGATCATCGTAATGGTCGCTAAAAAATTACACGTCATGCCGATGCCGGCGGCAAAACTAAATTCCTTCATGATGGGAATATTGGTGATGCCGTTGGAGGCAAAGCCGAAAATGGTAGTGGCGGAAGTAAAAATTAAAATCAAACCGAGTTTGTGACCTACGCGCGCCATGGCTTCGCGCAATCGTTTACCTTCGTGTTTTTCCTCAAAAAAGCTGGCGACCATGTGAATGTCTTCAGCCGAGCCGATGACTATCATAATACTGGGAATGGTGTACGTGAGAAAATTGACGGTGTAGCCGAGCATTTGCATGATGCCCACCATCCAGATGGAACTCACGAAAGCATTGGCCAGAGGCAAAAGCGCGATGCGCAATGATCCGAAAGAATATCCGATGAAAAGAACCAAAATAAAAACTGAGATGGGCACAAGAAAGATTTGATCGCCGAAAAGATAATTCCCCATCGTGGTATGCACAAAAGGCGAGCCGAGTTGAAACGCTTCGTGAAAATCACCTTGGTATTTTTTCAGAATGCCATCGAGTTGGTTGTGAAATTTGCGGTCGAATTTGAGGTCTTTTTCGACTTTGTTGAGATACAACGTGATCAACGTGGCGTTGCCGTCGGCGGAAATATAATTTTTGAAAATAATCGGATTTTGCAGGGCGTATTGTTGTCGAGCCGTCAACTCTTCCTGCGTATCGGGAATATAATCCAAAAGCGGCTGAGTATCGAGCGCACCGTCATCGTTGCGAATATTATTGATGGTGAAAAGGCCTTCGGAGCGTTCGACGCCTTCCAACTCTGAAACCTCATCGAACAACTCGCGCAGACGCGTCATTTTTTCGAGGTTGAAAAGATCGGAGTCACGGATGTAGACGACCGCGACCATATCGGAGCCGAACGTTTGTTTGGTTTCGAGATAACGGCGATACAACTCGGTGTCTTTGGGATACAAATTTTCTTGTCCGACATCGATGCCCACATCAACTGCGCGCCACGCAAAGAAACACGTCAGCAACGCAATAAAAAGAAGAATGCCGCGCGCGTGATCGTAACAATAGACAAAAATCTTATTCATAAGGAATCTGTGCGCCCCATAGGCGCACTCCGCGCTTCACAAAGCGCGAATTATGCTTCAGCATATAATCTCAGAACATGGTTCGTCGAGTTTTATTCATTTTTTTGATTGCGCTCAATGTTGTCTCGGTTCGAGGCGAAGTCGTGCGCATTGTGGGACAAGCGTGGTTTCCTTACATTGGGCGGGAAGGCGACGCCGAGCCTGGATTTTTGGTGGAGATCGCCGCGGAAGCGTTGAGCGCGATGCATCATCAAGTGGAGTTTCGCGTGCTTCCGTGGAAACTCGCCAATCAGGAAGTCGCCGAGGGAATTTCAAACGCGCTCATCGGAACCACGCCGCAGGAAAATCCGTCGTTTGTTTTTGGAAAAACGCCTCTCGCCATGAGCGCCAACGCGTTTTTTGTGAGAGAGGGAGATGACTGGGAATACAAAGGCATGGAATCGCTCAAAGGGAAACGCGTGGGATTTATTTCACCGGCGAGTTATGGAGCGGAATTTGATCAGGCGATCACGCAAGGATCGATTATGCCCATGCCGGCGAGAAGCATCGGCGCAAGCAACACGAATGTAAGAGCGTTAGTGCGCGGAGAAAGCGATGTGATTTTGGATGATTTCAATGTGATCGAAGCCACCGCAAAAAAAATCGGCTCGGAGGGAAAAATTCGTTTTGCCGGATTTCTGTCTCCACCAGAACCTGTGTATTTGGGTTTTTCTCCCAAAGAAAAAAACGCCGAACAACTCGCGGAAGATTTGGACAAAGGCTTGGAGGAACTGCGCCTTTCGGGAAAATTAAACGAGATTTTGAAAAAGTATGGATTAAATCACAACCTGCTTCCCATGACCGAATCCGAAAAAGAGACACAAGAACCCGCAAAAGAAACATCTCCAGAGGAACTCCCAAAAAATGAAGAAGCCAAAGAAAATATCACTGAAACACCCGCATTGATTTTGAAAGAATAATCATCATTCTATTATATATGAAAGAAAAATGCATTGTTCTAGGAGTCACAGGCTCGATTGCGGCATACAAGACCGCGGATATTGCGAGCGCTTTGACGCAAAAAGGCGTTGCGGTTTATACGGTAATGACGCTCGAAGCACAAAAATTCATTACTCCCCTCACCTTTGGAGCACTGACGCATCGTCCGGTCGTCACCACGTTATGGGAAGATGGCACGAATTTTTCACCCATACATATTTCGTTGGCTGAGCGCGCGGATTTGGTTCTGATCGCGCCCGCAACCGCGCATATTCTAGCACAAATGGCGCATGGACTCGCAAGCGACGCACTCTCTACGCTGTTACTTGCTGTGACGTGTCCTATCATAGTCGCGCCCGCCATGAACGGCAAAATGTGGCGGCACCCTGCCACGCAAGAGAATGTTAAAATCCTCAAAAAACGCGGCGTGGAATTTTTTGGACCGGAAAAAGGCATGCTCTCCTGCGATTGCAAAGATGAAGGGCGATTGTGCGCATCAACAAAAATTGTCGATGCGATATCTAAGAAGTTAAATCTGCGATGAGTTTTTCGAGGGCGAGGAGATCGAAAGGTTTCATCAGAATCGCATTGAATCCGAGATTGAGTCCTTCGGCGGCTTTTTCTTCGGAAAGAAATCCGGTGATAAAAACAAATTTTGCGTTGGGCAGTTGAGGTTTGATCGCGCGAAAGAGTTCAAAGCCGTCTTTTTGCGGCAAATGATAATCCACAATAATCACATCGGCGTTGCCGAGCGTGGAGATGGAATCGATACACGTTTCGGCGTCGTTAAAAACGGTGATGTGATATGCTTTCCCAAGATGATCTTGAAGAATGGAGCATAATTCGAACTCGTCCTCCACAATCACAATGCGCTTGCGTTTGCCGTCCATATTAAACCGTCTGAGCTTGCAAAAGATTTTGGATGTTTTTTTCAAGAATAGGAAAATCAAATGGCTTGAGAATGAGAGCGTCGAACCCGAGGCGATGACCTTCCTCCGCGATATCCGGGTCAAGAAAGCCTGTGGTGAACATAAATTTGGCGTTGGGCAATTGAGGTTTGAGCGCCATAAAAAGCTCGATGCCGCTCATGTGCGCCAGTTGGTAATCCAAAAGAAAAATGTCGGCATCTTTTAAATTTTGAACCTCCGCCAAACACGTTTCGCCGTCGGGAAAAACGGTGACGCGATAATTGAGTTCAAAATACGCGCGCATGACATCGCAAAGACTTATGTTGTCCTCAACAATGACGATGTGTTTTTTGTCGTTTCCGTGCATGATTCTTTTTAAAGCGGTGAAAGGAATGTGTCACGTTTTTTAAAAAAGTCATTTGACGAAATGCGCAACATGCGTACATTGTGCGCATGAAGAGAAAAACCCACCCAAAGACCGGGCAACGGCACGAAACTTCCAGCGAGAATGTGGAACTTCCACCGGCGGGCGAAACGCCCGTCGTGCTTTCGCAGGAAGAATCGCCGAGCGCGGCAACGGCGGAAGCCGTTGCGCCCTCGCCTGAGCCTAGCATTGAACACGAGCAACAAGGCGATCAGCATGTTGCCGACGAGAACAACGACTCGGAGTTATCCAGTCCAGCATCGTCAGAAGAAAAATCCGACGCTTCTATTCCTCCCGCGAGCGAAACGCCCGCAGAGGAAATCAAAACGCCGGAAAGTTTGAGAATGAGATTCAAGAATTTGTCTCCTTTGAAGAGAAAAACGCTTGAACTCATGCGCCAAGACCCGTCGATTGACGGAGCGACGGCGCATCGGCTCGCGGGCGAAGCCTTGGGGTTGATTCCACCGCAAGAACCGGAAAAAAACATCTCTTCGCCGCGCAGTTCCTTCGCTCCCGCACCGGGAAATTTTGGAACAACGCAAAAGAAAATTTTGAGTGGAGACGCCGTATTACAAAGGTTGCAAGACCTGCCTCCGGTGGATCGCAAAGAAGTGCTTTTGGCAGTGTTGACAACCGCCGCGCAGATGGCGCGGCGTTAAGGCGTCTTCATTCATTCAACAAAAGGAAAAATAATTTTTATGAGTACAGCAACAAAACTAGAAGTCACCACTTTGGCGAATATGGTCGCGCAAGACGACAACGCCAAAGCGGAATTTTGGTCCAATCATTTGGACTTATCGAGTCAAACCAAAGATATTTTCAGCGCGCTTGAAGGCGACGACGGAAGCAGAAAACCGTTTTATGTTCGTCAAGATTTGAGCAAAGGACGCGGCGACACCCTGCATTTCCACGTGATGGAAGGCTTGGGCGGTCCTGCGATTCTTGGAAGCAACAGCGCCGAAGGGCAAGAGGAAGCGCTCACACTGGGCGGTTACGATGTGCGCGTGGAAATCGTGCGCAAAGTCATCGGCTTGCAATTCGCCGCGATGGAATTTACCGACGTCGGCTCCGAATTGGACAACAAATGCCGCGAGGCGCTCGGCGAATGGATGGGGCGTTACAAGCAAACCGCAATGATGATTAAACTCATTCGTTCCGCAGTCGATCGCAATACGATTCGTCCTAATAGCAAACAAAGCGACAGCGCTCTCACGCTCTCCGATACGCTTTCTACGACTACAATCGAAGACGCGGCGGAGTTGGCGCAAATCAACGGCGCGATTCCGGCGAATCTCGGAATTTCCACACTTGGAAATGAGATTCATCAATTTTTAGTCGTCGCCACCAAAACAGGATTGCGCGCGGTGAAAGTTGAGAATGCCTATCTGCAAGGATTGCGCGAAGCCGGTTTGCGCGGCGGATCGAATCCGCTTTTCGCCGGCGGTTATGCCGACTGGTCGGGACACGGAATTTTTGAATTTTCTCCTGTGGATGTCGCAGGCGCGAGTCCAGTGGGATGCCCGATGTTGCCGAAAGCGTACTTGGGCGTCGCTCTCACGGCGGCGGATACGGCGCAGGATATTTACGGCGGCGGAAATTCAACCAATGCGGCTCGCACACCGGCTCCGCAGTATTTTGAATCGTTCTCGAATTACGATTTTCTGTACTACGCGGATCAATCGCCTGAGACGTTCACAACCGATCGTTATGCGGTGGTTTACAATCTCTCCGGCACGAACGCGGGCAAGTGGGGCTTCTATAAATATGTGACCAACTCCGGCAATAAACTCACCATGGCGGCGCGTTTGCGCGCTTCGGCGGGCGGCATCGCTGTGAGCACGCTCGGCGGCGTGACGTGGAATGCCAGCAAACACACCGACGCGCATCCGGAAGGTTCGCTCATCATTGAAACCAACGAAAATGCGGTTCCGGTGGGATCGACGTTCCTGTTCGGCGCGATGGCGGCTGTGCGCGCGTACGGCAGAGTTAAAAATCAACGCATCACCTCGACGCATCAAAATTACGGCGACGACAGGGGCATTGGCGTAAAGTCTATTTTTGGCCAAGCGCCTTGCGTGCGCACCGATGGCGTGGGCGCAAATTATGTGCTGATTCGTCACGCGGTGACGCATCGAGGCATCAATCTCTCCCTAACATAACACTACCTCCACAAGGGGCGGCGCGTTACCCCGCCGCCCCGCTCAATATGCTCACAACGTTTAAAAAATTTTTAGGACTGCGACGCGCGCAAGATTCCACCGACGCGGCGGATTTGCCTGTGGAAAAAGCGGAAGGCGTCGTGTTGCGTCCGAACGGCGGATTTTGCAAAGCGCCCGCGTACGAGCGCTTGTGGCAATTGGCGTCAATTCAGGATTTGAAAGATTCTCTGGGAATTTCCAACGCAGACCGCGCGTGTTGCGTGAAATTATCCAATGAAGGAGAAACGTTTTTAGTTTTTTACGATTTTACCAATGATTTGAGCCTCGGAATATTTCACGCGGGCAAAGATTCTTCGTCCAATCCGCAAAACGATATTCCCACGCTCGTGGCGAGCGATCCTGTCGCGCAAGTTTTGTGGCGGCGGCTTTCGTCGCGTGTTCGCTGGAATGGGACGTGGATCGCGGGGAAACTTTACATGGGCAACGGCGTCGATCCCAATCTGGTTTACAATCCGCAGAGCAATACGATCGGAATTATGGGCGATAACATCGCGCCGTTGCGCCCGATTTTGAATTTGACCGATATTGTAAAAACCGATCGCGTGCAAAGTTATCTCGAAACCGGCGGATTGCGATTTGAGATCGATCAGCGATTGAGAAATACCAATCGCAATTACGTCGCGGTGACGATTCAAGGCGGCGAGGGAGAAAATTTTTCGAGTTCGCTCGGCGGACAAGGTTCTTTTTGCGATCCGCTTGAATACAAAGTCACCTGTCCTGCGCCGCTTCCCACCAATGAGCAACTTGCGCTATTCATCGCGCGCGATCCGAAAGCGAGCGGCATTTTGCGTTGCGATTACATGGCATCGACGGCGACAATCGTAAATCTTTTTCCGAAATTCTTTTTGTCACTCGGGCGCGATCAAGCGCCGCCGTATCACAGCGGAGTGAGCTCGGAACAATTTGAACCGTCCACCAGTTCTTACATTCGATTAGGCATCAAAGTTCTGCTTACCTACGTGTGCAAAGACGACCGTTTGGGCATCGTCGAATCCGCTCCGAGTCCGCTGGTAATGATTGAAACTGCGCGCGAAAATGTCACCTCCAGCGCCGTACAAGTTCACATTGAAAAAGACACGATTTCCTCGGAAGCCGAGCGCTGGACGGGCATTCGCCTCTACGCGGCGGAAACGTGTTTGGATTGCGTTTGCGAGCGAAAAAAACAATGGCTTCGTTTGTTTGAACTGCCCAACGAAACGCAAACCGTGATGATTTTTCCTTGGCATGTCAACGCGCGCGCGCGCACGGATTTGAATCGCGACGGATTGCTGATCGACGAAGCGCGGCTCATCGGGCGGCGTCCGCCGGAACCGGTGAAATATTTTGCGTTTGCTGAAAACAGAATTTATATGGCGGGAAATTACGAAAAGCCGCTCCGGATTTTTTACACGCAACAGGCGAACGAGGAATCTTCGCTCATCGACACGCTCGACGAAACGCTTTTTAAAGATTTGATTCCGCAGGATATTTTCAGCGATGAAATCACCGCGCTTACCGAATTTCAAGGCGGAGCGATTGCGTTCGCGGGCAAAACAGCTTTTGCGCCGGCGACCGATGTCCGCCAGAGTATTTTATCTTCGCCCTTGAATCAACGCGTCGGCGCGCATTGGACGAACGGTTATTATTATTATTTGGGACAAGATTTTAATTTATATCGCATTCAAGCTCTGCCGCGCGATGTTAATGCCAAGCCCATCGACACGCTTGCGTCGGAAAAAATCAAAGGTTGCATTCGCGAATACGCCAATACCACCGACGCGATTTTCCCGCACGGCGCGGTGGATTACGTCAACGGTTTGTGGTGGATTTGGGTGCGCGCGAAATTCGGCGGATGCGCGGCGTTCGCGTTTGATTTTGCGTCGAGCGAACTCACCGGACCTTTTTATTTGCCTCAATTCGCTGCCGTCACGCAGATTTCCTCCTCCGACGGACGCATGATCGGCGTCACGGCTCGCGGAGAAATTTTTGTATGGGATTTGCGCAAACTCGCCGATTCGTTTTATCAATTTCAAAATGGAAGCGGAATCGCGCTGACAGATTCAAGCGCGACATCCTACGGCGCGCAAGATTATCGCGGATTCGGCGTTTTGCATTTGCCGAATGAAAAAAGCGTGCTCAAAGGGAATTTGATTCGCCTGCAAACCGGTTGGATCAATTTCGGCGCGCCGGAATCGGAAAAATGTTTTTATGAATTCTCTTGGACGGTGGTGAAAAATTCGTCCGGCATTGTTTATTTATGCTTGGAGGCGGACGACGATATTCAGCAATACATTTATTACGGAGAAGTTTTTGGCAAAGAGCGGCATCATGTGCCCGTTTTATTCAACGGCAACGCCGCGCGCGTCACTTTCAACGTTTGGACTCAAGACGGCAAGGATTTTGCCGTGAGGGATTGGTCAATCGGCTGGAAAAAATTAACAAATAAATAAAACAACAAAAAGGAACATCATGAGCGCAAAATCAGACTACTTGGAAAATAAAATATTGGATCACACGCTGGGCAATACCGCTTACTCGGCGCCGGCGACGATTTACGTGGCGTTGTACACCGCCGCGCCGAACGACGCAGGCGGCGGCACGGAAGTGAGCGGTTATGCTTACGCGCGCAAAAGCGTGACGAATAACACAACGAATTGGCCGAACGCATCCGGCGGGAGCAAATCCAACGGCGCGGATATTGAATTCGCCGCGGCATCGGGCGGAAATTGGGGCACGGTGACGCACTTTGCGTTGTTCGACGCCGCGACCGCCGGAAATATGCTTTATTACGGCGCGTTGACTTCGAGCAAAACCATCAACGACGGCGATCAAGCGCGTTTCGCCACCGGAGCTCTCACCATCACCGAAGCATAATACAATGGCTATTCAGAATTTATCCGCCAGCGTTTCGGGCGCAGGAAGCGTTTCCGCCAGTCTTAAGGGCAAATGGGGATTGGCTGGGATTGCGACGGGCGACAGTTATTCGCTGAGCGAAATGTCGTTTGCAAAAACCGGTCTTGCAGGAGTGTTGAGCGGAATGTCTTTTTCTTTCGGACGACTGAGTAGCAAGTTCCCACTGGGAACAGCGCAAGCCGACGGCGATTCCGCCGTCGGCTCAGCGCAACTCGGCGCGCAACGCGCGCGAACATTCGGGAGCAATCCCTGCGATTTCTTTTGGATGGAAGCCGACGGGACATCCGCCGGTTCGGAGTTGCAGCAATTTCGCTCGCGCTGGCAGAGACATATTTTGGACGAAGATTCCATCGAATGGACGGAAGGAAAAAATTTATTTATGAGCAGTACACCCACCACCATCATCAATCCGGGCGCGCCGTTGACGGGGAGCGCGTCGAGTCAACTTTGGATCGATCATTGTTCCTACAATCCTTCCGTCGCATGGCCCGCGTCGGGAAACAAAAATGTGCGCATCGACGCGGCATTTTCCGGCGACGACGACGGATTTACTTTGGAATCGAACGTGGAAAATCCAGCGCCGGATTTTGGCGGATATTTGTGGAGCATTCCGTCGCGCACGTACACGGCGCAATTTACAGGAGCCAATCGTTTTGAAATTCGCCTCGCGGATAATTCAAATACACGCGGCTTGCGGCTTGGATACGCGTATAAATTGTGGTCGGATCGCATCAGTACGACTCAATCCGGCACGTGGACGGAACCGTTTTCTTTTTTGGTGCCGGAAACGGTCGAATGGCATTTGGAAATTGATTATTATATTAAGACGGCGTGCGATTTTGACGATCCCGCGCAGGAACGCAACGTCGCGTTCATCCATCACAGCACAAATTTCACGACGCAGGTGTTTATCGTAAAAGTCAACGGCATCGACAAGATCGTCTCCAATCTCATGCACACCACGCATTATTACGACATGGATAAAAATGCGATGGACAAAGCGATGGAAGCGCACATCGACGCGCTTTGGGAAAAATTGGATAATTTCACAAGCCCCGAAGAATCATGGCAGATGTATCCGATTCGATTGGACAATATTTCCATGAACATCATGAAACAAAATCACCGTATTGATTTTCAACTTTCCAATCAATATCCCGTGCTGACGTACACCGATCCGTTTGTGGATCGCATTTTGAATGTGTCGCTCGATTCCGAATCGCCCGCGACGATTACGCAAAGCAGTTCTTCGACGCCGATTTAAACTTGCGGAATGAGCGGCTTCGTCGTTTAGTGGAGACGTGGACGAAACGACGAACGCGGGATTTTATGTGGAATTAGCGCAACGGCTCGAAGCCGGCGGAGAGTGGCGCAAAGCCACAGCGGCTTATCAAAAAGCGTTGAATAAAACCGAAAATGCGTGGCCGATTCATTTAGCGCTCGGAAATTTGTTTCATCGGCAGGCGGATTATGCAAGCGCGATTGCAGAGTACGAGAGAGCGCTGACGCAACAGCCGGATTCGCCGGAAATTTTATACAATATAGCCAATTCGCAAGCCGATGCCGGAAATATCGACGGCGCGATCCAAGCGCATCAACGCGTTTTGCAAATTCGTCCGGATTTTTATCCCGCGCTAAAAGAACTCGGTGTGCTTTGGCAACAGCAAGGAAAAATTTCTCAAGCGCTCGAAGCGTATCAAAAAGCGCTCAAACTTCAGCCGCATTATGCGGAAGGCTACGCGAGCCTTGGAGGACTTTACGGACGCCAAGGTTTTATTCAAGATGCGATTGATTGTTATCGACGCGCACTGGAAATCAATCCTGCGCTCCATCAAGCGCACAGTAATTTATTATTTTTCATCAATTTTGATCCCGCATTTGATCCTCAAACCGTTTTTACCGAATATCGAGCGTGGAACGAACTGCACGCGAAAAAATTTGCGGCGCAAAAGAAATATCCTAACGCTCCCGATCCGCACCGGCGTTTGCGATTGGGCTTTGTTTCGCCGGATTTCAGGGAACACGTCGTTGGAAGTTATCTGGAAATTTTCTTTCGGAATTTTGATAAAGAAAAATTTGAAATTTATTGCTACGCCAATGTGCGGCGTCCCGACGAAGCGACAAAAAAATTTCAGACACTCGCCACTGTATGGCGCGAAATTTTGAATTGCTCCGACGAAGAGGCGTCTGAACTCATCCAGCAAGACCAAGTCGACATTCTCATCGATTTGGCGGGGCACATGGCGGATAATCGTTTGCTCGTTTTCGCACGCAAGCCCGCGCCCGTGCAAGTCACGCAATTCGGTTATCCGAATACCACTGGTTTGGATGCGATGGATTTTCGTCTCACGGATTTCGAAATGGATCCGCCCGGACTCACGGAAAAAAATCATTCTGAAAAACTCATTCGTCTTCCTCGATGCATTTTTTGCTATCGCCCGATTGAGCATGCTCCCGAAGTTTCTCTTTTGCCCTTTTTGAAAAAAGGAAACGTCACGTTTGGCTCGTTGAACAATTTTGCGAAAGTTTCCGATGGAACCATTGCGCTTTGGAGTAGAATTCTGAAAGAAATTCCTCAATCCACACTGTTGATTTTGATTCAAGGCGGCGCAGACAATATCGAGGCGGTGAAACAACGCTTTGATATTTTTGGCATTGCGCCGGAACGATTGGAACTTTGTGGTTTGCGATCGCGAAAAGATTTTTTGAAATTGCATCATGAAGTAGATATCGCGCTCGATCCATTTCCTTATAACGGCGGCATTACCACGTTGGATGCATTGTGGATGGGCGTACCGGTCGTGACCCTCGAAGGACACACTTCTTGCGCGCGGCACGGCGTGAGTATTTTAAAAAGTCTGGGCGTGCCGGAATGGATTGCCTCCAGCGAAGAAGATTATTTTCAAATCGCCACGCAACTCGCACGCGATACGCATGGATTGCAACAAACGCGCGCGACGCTTCGCCAACGATTGCAAAAATCTCCGCTCATGGATGAAAAGGATTACACGCGCGACTTGGAAAACGCCTACCGCGAAATGTGGACGATTTGGCACGCCACATAATTGCTCCATAAAAATTGTCGAAAATACTCTATTGATTTCGTTTCTGGCATCCATCTTAGCAACAGTCTTGCATCATTCGCAAAAACCTTTACGATATAGTCGTGTCAGGTAGATCTGCAGAAAAATTGGTTTATACGCTGATATGGATTGCTGTTGGCTGTATCGTTTACCTTTTTATCGCGCGCGATACGGCAAAATTAACCAAACAACAACTCAACCGCACTCCTCAATACTACGAGGGTAACGAACGTCTTCACGATCCTAGTACGCGCGATATTCAAGATTTGCGCAAAGACCCAACTCCCTCGCAAATGCCTAAAGTTAAAAAAGTGGGAGAATTACGAGATTAGCCGGCCGGCGAATTAGCAACTGTCGTTACGAGAGCTTATCCATCGGCATCCAAAAATTTTCCTGGATTTAAAATATTCAGAGGATCGATAGTTTTTTTGAAATGTTGATGCAAAGTGCGAAGTTCCACGGAAGCGGCTTTGGGCCACCAGCGTTTTTTGGCGATGCCGATGCCGTGTTCGCCGGTAATCGCGCCGCCCCAATTCAACACTTGGCCAAAAAGCGAGTCGAGCAACGGCCTATATGCCTCTATTTCCGAATCCGGAGCCACCATAATGTTCACATGGATATTGCCGTCGCCCGCATGGCCAAAACATGCGATGGCCGCGCCAGTCGTTTTTTGAGTTTTTTCCGCCCAATCGAAAAGATCGAGTAATTTCCCGCAGGGAACAACGACATCTTCGTTGAATTTTTTCAATCCTGTTGCCTTTAAACTATCGGAAAACATTCTGCGCATTTTCCAAAGTTTTTTGCAGGCCTCCTCGTCTTCCGCGCGTAAAATATTGAGCGCGCCGCATTCTTTAAAAAGTTTTTCCAATAACTCCACTTCATGATGCACGCAAGCGGCTTGACCGTCCACCTCCAACAAAATAAACGCGTCGCCCGCAGGCACGTGAGGGACATAATTGCGAGCGGATTTCAGAGTAAAAGCATCCGCAATTTCCAGCGCGGAGGGCAAAATACCTGCGCGTTGAATTGCGGAAACCATGCGCGCGGCTTCGCGCGCCGTTGGAAAGGTCGCCACCATTGCCGCCCTCGCAGGCGGATGAGGAATGAGACGAAGCGTGGCTTCCGTAATCACACCCAACATGCCTTCCGATCCCACGAAAAGCCCCAAGACATCAAAACCAGTTTTGTTTTTAAGCGTGCGGCCGCCCATGCGCACAAGATCACCATTGGGAAGCACGACTGCTAAACCGAGCACATAATTTCGCGTAACACCATACTTCAGGCATCGTGGTCCGCCGGCATTGGTAGCGATATTGCCGCCGATGGAACTGGAATCCAAACTCGCCGGGTCCGGCGGATAAAAAAGTCCGTATTTTTGGGCTTCATCTCGAACACGCGCAGTAATGACGCCGGGTTCGACAATAATCACGCCGTCTTCGGTGGAGATTTCTTTTATGCGATTCATCGTCGCCAGAGATAATACGATGCCGCCTTTCAACGGCACGCATCCGCCGACGTAACCGCGTCCACTGCCGCGCGTCGTCACAGGAATGTGTTTTTCAGAAGCCAATCGCATGACAGCGCACACATCTTCCGATGATTGGGCAAACACCACCACCTCCGGCATCTCTGAAACCAACCATGCGTCGCTGGAATGGGCTTTTAAAACTGAAGCGTCTGTCGAAACTTTTTCATCGCCCAAAAGTTCCCTTAAAGAATCGACGAAATTCATTGGCTATGGCGCCGCGAACTCAAAGCGCGGCGAATTTGTCTGTCGGTATCGCGTTTCATAATCGATTGACGTTTGTCATGTTGAGTTTTACCAACTCCAACGCCCAAGAGAAGTTTAAAACAGCGTTTTTTGAAATAACCTTTGAGCGGCACCAACGTCCGGCCCGCGCGAGAAATTTCTCCGAAAAGACGGCGAATCTCTTGCTTGTGCAAAAGAAGCTTGCGCGTGCGTTTGGGTTCGTGATTCTCGCGATTGCCATGCGAATATGGCGCGATATCGAAATTATAAAGCCACACTTCGCCTTTTTCCACGCGCGCAAACGCATCATTCAAATGCCCGTGACCGCCGCGCAAAGATTTGACTTCGGTGCCTTGGAGTTCAATGCCGGCTTCAAAAGTTTCGAGAATTTTGTAATAGTGCGAAGCTTTGCGATTGTGAATTTCAACGTCGCCCATGACGGCAATAGTTTATGGATATTATGCAAACTGGCAAAGCGAATTGCTCAGAAAGATTAACGTTTAGGGGACTATAATCAAAGCGATGGTGATGCGTTATGACTTCTTTTTGCTCTTCTTGACAGGCGCTTCGATCACGCGAATGGGCTCAAGCGCTTCATAAGTAAGCTTGCCTTCAGCAATTTCGCGCAAAGCGACATCCATAAAAGTCATTTTGGGACTCACAGCTACCAGTGGACGAAAACCTTGCCCTAGTTGACGCACTCGGCGTGAGACGATATTCACTAAAATCTCCGGATGCTCGATAATGGCCAATGCGTCGCGTACTAATTGATTCCTCATACCTTTTCCTTGAAAAACGAGTATTCTCTACATCTAAAAAATGAATTCAAGGTAATTTTACGCGTTCATATTGTAAGTCTTTAATAATTAGTCTCTTTTAAAATATTTCTAAGTTCTTTATTGTGGATCAAGCAACCAAATTTGAGATGTTAAAAGTGAAAGTTTAAATTTCTTCGTGTCATTCAAAAAAAGCGTGGTTTAAACTGAAATGATGACATTGAGAGAATTGAGGGAAAAAGCGGAAGCCGGATACGATGATGAATTAAGCGCGTATGCGCAAATCACGCAATTGCGCAAGGGGGCGACGCAAAACGGCAAGCCGTTTTTTGATCTCGATTTGGCGGATTCCACCGATAAGGCTTCGATCAAAATTTGGAGCGCCACGCCGGCGTTTGCGTTTTTGGAAAAAGCAAAAACCAGCGACGCCATCGAACTCACCGGACTTTTTCACGTCAATCAATACGGACTCAATGTGAATCAACCCTCGGCGCGTTTTCTTTCCGCTACAGAAAAAGAAGAATTGTTTGCGGGTTCCGAGGAACAAAAACAAAGAAGCGATGCGGATTGGAAATTTTTGAAGGAGATATGTTCGTCGTTGGACGAGCCTTGTTTGCGCGCGATTTGCGAACTCGCGCTTGAAAAATACGAAAAGAAATGGCTCCGGGCGGCGGCGGCGCGAAATTATCATCATGCGCGACGCGGAGGACTCCTCGAACACACCTCGCAGATGTTGCGTTGCGCTCAAGCGCTCGCGCCGCTGTATAAAGAAATTTCACCTGCGTTGCTCTACGCCGGAGTTTTATTTCATGATATCGGCAAACTCTGGGAAAATGATTACGAGGAACAGGGATTTACTTCTCCTTACAACCGCACCGGCGAACTCATGGGACACATCAGCCTTGGCGTGGAAGTGGCGAATCAACTTTGGCGCGAGGCGGAACAAAAAAATCCGGAGATTTTTCAGAACGCAAAATCCGCCGAGTTAATCCGTCAGCATTTGTTGCATTTGATTATTTCCCATCACGGCGAATTGGAATTTGGCTCGCCGATTACTCCGCGCACGCCGGAGGCATGGATGTTGCATCATATTGATAACATCGACGCCAAAATCGAGATGTTGCGCCTCGCTTACGCCGAAAAACCCCAACTCGCGCCGGGAATTTTTGAAGCGCGCCGTCCTCTTACCGGTTCTGTCGCTCTTCCTCTGTCTTGCGTTTTAGCGCCGCAACCGGTAGAATCTGCGCCGATATTACGCAATGAAATTCCAATTTGATTCCAACGCTTCTTCTCCCATCAAAGCCGTCGCGCTCGTGTGCGATTTGGAGGATTTCGCGAAATTTTTCAGCCAACCGGATGTGCATCTTTATATTCCGAAACTCTTAAATCGCATTTTTGATTCGCTCAACACCTGCATCTACGGAGGAAAAGCGTATTGGATCGAGGAATCGCCTCACCTCGAATCACTCTCCGCGCCGCTCTGCACAAAATTCCTCGGCGACGGCGCGCTTTTTCTTTGGCGTTATGAAGGCAAAGAAGAAAACACGCTCCAAGTACACGACATCGAGCGCCTCATGAATCGCCTCTCTTCCCTCCAAAAAGGCTTCCATAAGGTCATTGCGCAATGCACCGATGAAGTGCCTCTTTCGATGTTACCTCCGCGTATTCGCTTTGGCATTGCCGCCGGCTCGGTTTACAGAATTAATTATCATCACAACACACAGGAGGAATATCTGGGGTACGTCATCAATCTAGCAAGCCGTTTGCAAAGTTATTGCAAATCGATCGGTTTTCTTGCCTCCGCTCGCCTCGAATTGCCGGAAAAAATGCTCCAAGAAGCCGGCTATCGTAAAGTCCTCGCAAAAAATCTACGAGGATTCCCTCAGGAATTGGTCATTGTGGACGCCGAAGATTACGCTCTCCTCGATTCCCGCGAACGCCGCGAACTCTTCGACGAAGAAATTTTTTAAGAGTAAGAAAGATGCTCGATAAATTTTTGGATACCGGCAAGAAACATTTCGACGGCGATGGCGGTGAGGATGAGCCCCATGAGGCGTTCGAGAGCGATCACGCCGCGTTGACCGATGATGCGATGGATATTAGCGGAGAGAGCCAAAACGATCGTGGAAATCAGCATTGCGAACACGGCGGCAAGAATCCATTCCGGAATGCGATCGGGACGAGAAGAAACAAGTAGTAACGCCGTCGCCATTGTGGAAGGACCCACTAGAGCGGGAATCGCCAGAGGAACAATGAAGGGATCGCCTTCGGGCAAATCGCCGAAAATGCCTTCGGGATGATGAAAAATCATGCGCAAAGCGATAAGAAAAAGAATCACGCCGCCAGCAATGCCCAGAGAAGTTTCGGAAAGACGAAGCAACGATAAAAAAGTTTTTCCAAAAATAAAGAACGCCAAAAGCACAATGCTTGCGACAAAACATTCGCGCAAGATCACACGAACGCGCTTCTTCGGAGGAACATTTTTCAACACGGCAAGAAAAATAGGGATGTTGCCGAAGGGGTCCATCACCAGAAGCAATAATATGACGGCGGAGGAAAAGGAAATGTCCATGGATTATCTTAACTTTGTCTTAGAGATATATGCTCTAAAAAACCCTTAATTGCAAATCCCAAATCCAAAAAATAAGTTCACACTTGTCATCTCCGTTTTTGAAACTTATTTTTGGGATTGAGTATAATAAAAAAAGACATTTTTGGGTTTCTTGCTATTGATGAGTACGCGCGGCATTGGATGCTTCGATCCATAGCGAGTCGCTCAATGTTGCGTCCACTCCACGTGTCTTCACGAGGCGGGAGCCGTGGTGATCTTGCCTACAACATCACAAGAGTGTGCGCTCGCCGGGAGGCGAGCACATCTTTGACTTTGTTCCCACAAATACGCCTCTATAAAATCATTATGAATTCTCTCGAAATCCTTAGATTGATCTTTTGTGAAAATAGCATATTGGATGTGCGCGCCGCCCGGCGCGCGCAAAATACAATGATCCACCTACCCAAGATCACCACGGCTCCCGCCTCGTGAAGACACACTGAATAGGATGACATTGATCAACTCGCTATCGCTCGAAATATTTTGCGCTACATATTCCACCGAAAACGTAGAGAAATCATTTTGAGATTTGTTTGGAATTTGGGGTTTGGGGTTTGGGATTTTACACTTTAGAATGTTCAAAAAGCCGAGTGTTCATATACTCGGAAAAACAAGCATGAAACAGCAAACCAACATTGAGGAGTTGTTACGGGAGAGGATCGTCATTTTGGACGGGGCGATGGGGACGATGGTGCAGACGTACGGGCTGGAGGAAAAAGATTTTCGAGGAGAACGATTCGTAAATCACGAAAAAGACCTCAAGGGCAATAACGATGTGCTGGTTTTGACGCGGCCGGATGTGATTTCGGCGATTCACTTAGCGTATCTGGAAGCAGGCGCGGATATCATTGAGACAAACACTTTCAATTCCACGCGAATTTCTCAGGCGGATTATGCATTAGAAGAAAATGCGTATGAACTGAATATCGCGGCGGCAAAGTTGGCAAAAGAAGCCGTAGCGACTTATCAGAAAAAAAACAAAAAAACGTGTTTTGTCGCTGGAGCAATGGGGCCGACGAATCGAACGGCATCGATGTCGCCGGATGTGAATCATCCGGATTTTCGCGCGGTGACATTTGATCAACTGGCGGAAGCGTATTACGAGCAAGCAAAAGGACTCATCGACGGCGGAGCAGATTTTTTGATGGTAGAGACGATTTTTGACACGTTGAACGCCAAAGCGGCGCTTTTTGCGATTGAAGATTTATTTGGAAAAACCCACGCGCGCGTGCCAGTGATGATTTCGGTGACGATCACCGATCGCGCGGGGCGGACGCTTTCGGGGCAAACGGGCGAGGCATTTTGGAATTCCGTGCGGCATGTGAAGCCTCTGAGCGTGGGAATCAACTGCGCGCTCGGCGCGGAACAAATGCGTCCGTACATCGAGGAATTGTCTAAAATCGCGGATTGTTATGTGAGTTGTTATCCGAATGCGGGATTGCCGAATGCATTTGGCGGATACGACGAGACGCCCAAAGCAATGGCGGATTGTTTAAAAGAATACGCGCAGAACGGCTGGCTGAATATTATTGGCGGATGTTGCGGCACTAAACCCGAATATATTAAGGAAATTGCGGAAGCCGTGAAAAATTGCGCGCCGAGAAAAATTCCAACCATCTCCCCTGCCCTGCGGTTGAGCGGATTGGAGGCGGCAACCAACGACACTTTCTGGATGATCGGCGAGCGCACCAATGTCATGGGTTCGCCTCGGTTCGCAAAATTGATTCAGGCGGGAGATTTCGACGGCGCGCTCGCGGTGGCGCGTCAGCAAGTGGAAGCCGGAGCGAATGTCATCGATGTGAATTTCGACGAAGGCATGCTCGACGGCGAAGCGTGCATGACGAAATTTTTGAACTTAATCGCGGCGGAACCGGACATCGCGCGCGTGCCGGTGATGATTGATAGTTCCAAGTGGTCGGTGATCGAGGCGGGGCTGAAATGCATTCAGGGCAAAGGCATCGTCAATTCGATTTCTTTAAAAGAAGGCGAAAAAGTTTTTTTGGAAAAAGCAAAAAAGATTTTGCGTTATGGCGCGGCGGTCGTGGTGATGGCGTTTGACGAGCAAGGACAAGCGGCGACGTTGGAGCGCAAGGTGGAAATTTGCGCGCGCGCCTATCAATTATTGACGGAGAAAATTGGATTTCCGCCGGAGGATATTATTTTTGATCCGAATGTACTGACCGTGGGTACAGGAATCGATGAGCACAACGCGTACGCGGTCAATTTCATCGAAGCGACGCGGCAGATCAAAGCCAAGTTGCCGCACGCGCGCGTGAGCGGCGGCATCAGCAATGTTTCGTTTGCGTTTCGCGGCAACAATACCGTGCGCGAGGCGATGCACGCGGCGTTTTTGTATCACGCCATGCGCGCGGGGCTGGATATGGCGATTGTCAACGCGGGACAATTGGCGGTTTACGAGGAAATTCCCAAGAATTTATTGGAACTTGTGGAAGATGTTTTATTGAATCGGCGCACGGATGCGACCGAACGGCTCGTGGCTTTTGCCGAAACCATCAAGGGGCAAGCAAAAGAAATTACCGAAACGCAACAACTCGAATGGCGAAGCGCGAGCGTGGAAGAGCGGTTGAAGCACGCGCTCATCAAAGGCATCACCGATTTCATCGAAGTCGATATGGAAGACGCACGCCAAAAATATCCCAAGGCGCTGGAAATTATCGAAGGCCCCCTCATGGACGGCATGAAAGCCGTAGGCGAATTATTCGGCGCTGGAAAAATGTTTTTGCCGCAAGTGGTCAAAAGCGCGCGCGTGATGAAAAAAGCCGTGGCGTATCTTTTGCCGTTCATGGAACAGGGACAAGAATCCTCTACTCCCAGAAAAGAAAGATTTCTCATTGCCACGGTGAAAGGCGACGTGCACGACATCGGCAAAAATATCGTGAGCGTGGTGCTGGCGTGCAATAATTACGAGGTCATCGATCTCGGAGTGATGACGCCGTGCGAGCAAATTCTCAAAGCCGCCAAAGAACATCAGGCGAGCGTGATTGGTTTGAGCGGATTGATTACGCCTTCACTCGATGAAATGACGCACGTCGCCGCGGAATTGAATCGCGAGGGCATCGCCGTGCCGCTACTCATCGGCGGCGCCACCACCAGCGCGGCGCACACGGCGGTAAAAATTGCGCCGCAGTATTCGGAACCGGTGATTCATGTCATCGATGCTTCGCGCGTGGTGAATGTGGTCGGACAACTGCTTAATCCAAAAACACGGAAAGAATTTGTCAAAAAAGTCAAAGCGGATCAGGAAAAATTACGCGAAGATTATCAACGACAACACGCACCGTTAGTTTCTTTGGAAGAAGCGCGTCAACGACGTTTCGCGCCGGATTGGGAAAAAGAAAAAATCGCAAAACCTTCATTTTTGGGAACAAGGGTTTTCAGCGCATTGCCACTGGAAAAATTGATCGATTACATCGATTGGTCGCCGTTTTTCCACGCATGGGAATTGCGCGGACGCTTTCCCGCGATTTTCAAAGACAAAAAAACCGGCAGACAAGCGCAGGAACTTTTTGACGACGCACAGGAAATTTTACATCGCATTGTCGATGAAAAACTCCTGACCGCAAAAGGCGTAATGGGATTTTTTCCGGCGAACAGCGCGGAGGACGACATTGAATTGTACGCGGATGAAACTAAAAATAAAATTTTGACGGTTTTTCATACCTTGCGGCAACAGAACGCAAAACCCAAAGGGAAATTCAATCTCGCGCTGGCGGATTTTGTCGCGCCGAAAAAATCAAAAAAACCGGATTATTTGGGAGCGTTTGCCGTCACCACCGGGCATGGATTGGAGGCTTTGGTCAAAAGTTTTGAACAAGAACAGGATGATTATAGTGCGATTATCGCCAAGGCGCTGGCAGACCGGCTGGCTGAGGCGTTTGCGGAGTGGTTGCACGAACAAGCGCGCATTGAATGGGGGTTTGGCGAAAAATTCTCCAACGAAGATTTGATTTCCGAACAATATCGAGGCATTCGCCCCGCGCCGGGATATCCGGCTTCTCCCGATCATACGGAAAAACAAATTCTTTTTGATTTATTGGAAGTTCCCAAACATACGGGAATTTCTTTGACGGAAAATTTTGCGATGATGCCGCCGAGCGCGGTGTGCGGATTGTATTTTTCGCATCCTGAATCGAAATATTTCGCCGTCGGCAAACTCGGAAAAGACCAAATCCTCGATTACCAAAAACGCAAAGGCGCGCCGCTCGCCGAAATCGAAAAATGGCTCGCGCCGTATTTGGATTATGAGTTGTGAAGAGCCCCTTGACGCTTTTTAACCACGGAAAACACGGATACGCTCGCTAACGCGAGCGAGAGGATTTTTACTCCGCACCCTTTTGCCCATACCTCGCGCAAAGCAAAAGAAATGAAACATTACGTTGTGATGTTGATACCTTCGCGGATTTCTTTTAAGAGTTCGTTGCTACCGAAGTGCTTATTATATTGCTGTAAAGCATAGCGATCGGTCATGCCGGCGAGGTAATCGCAGACGGTGCGGTGGAGACCTTCGGTATCGATGCGGGATTTGAATTTTTCGCCGAGTTTTTCCGGATGTTCGCAAAAGAATTGAAAAAGTTCCTTGAGCAAAAGAGCGGCGTGGTCTTTCATGCGCGAAATTTTTGGGTGATAATAAAAATTTTGATAAAGAAATTTTCTTAGATTTTGCAATTTAGGCCGCATATCGGCGCTAAAAGCAATGAGGCGTTGATCCGAATACTGCGCTTCGTGGGCGTTGGCGGGCTTGGCGCGCGAAAGATTGCGCAAGGATTGTTCGCATAAATCTTCCACCAAAAGATCGATCAAACACCGAATGAGATAACGCCGATAACGCTCCACGTGCAAATGACAGAGTTGCTCGCGCGCGTCGATCTCCTGCCAGAGCAAAACTTCCGACAACATTTCCGAAGAAATAAGATTGCTGTCCAGCGCGTCGTCCAGATCATGGCAACAGTAAGCGATTTCGTCGGCAAAATCGGTGACTTGCGCCTCCAAACTCGGATGCATATCGCCGGGTTGGGTGGATTTGTGACCGAGTTCCAGCCCCTCGCGCACTTCGGCGGTGAGATTGAGTCCGGTAAATTCCGGATACTTCGATTCCAATTCCTCCACAACGCGCAAGCTCTGGCGATTATGCTCAAACCCGCCGTGATCTTTCATAACCTCATTAAGCGCGTCCTCGCCCGGATGTCCAAACGGCGGATGACCCAGATCATGCGCAAGCGCGATAGCCTCGGTCAAATCCTCATTGAGCGAAAGCGAACGCGCCACCGAACGCGCGATGACGGCGACTTCCATGGTGTGCGTGAGGCGCGTGCGAAAGTGATCGCCTGTGCCATTGGGAACAACCTGCGTTTTGTATTCGAGCCGCCGAAATGCCATGCTGTGCACAATGCGGTCGCGGTCGCGCTGAAATTCCGAGCGACGCGTGTGATTTTTTTCCGGATAACGCCGCCCGCGCGTCTGCTCGCTAAAAACCGCGTACGGCGCAAGAATCAGCTTTTCCTTTTTTTCCCATTCCATGCGTGCACGCATCTTCACAACCTACCTCAATAAAATCCTCAGGGCAAGTTTCTGCGATATGGAAGTTGAAAAATGTTTTTATTCTAGTAAGGTTTTTTACTTAGTTATGACAATTCGAAAATCTTTTTTTGACGCAAAAGTTTTGGGCGCCTTGATGGCGTTGGCGGTTTTATTTTTAGGAGTATTCATCATGAAAACACATAAGATCGATGATTCTGTTCGCATGAAACCTTTGGAAATTTACGCGACGCAATTACCCAACGGTGTGCGCTTGATCGTTCAGCCGGATCATTCGGCGGAGGTGGTTTCCGTGCAAGGCTGGGTGCAAACCGGCAGTATCACCGAAGACCGTTATTTGGGCGCTGGGATTTCTCATTTGCTCGAGCACATGCTTTTTAAAGGCACCCAAAAACGCACGGGCGATCAAATTTCCCACGAAATCCAAGCCGTCGGCGGTTATTTGAATGCCTACACTTCGTTTGATCGCACAGTGTATTACGCGGATTTGCCGAGCGCCGGATGGAAAATCGCGCTTGATGTGCTCTCCGACGCCGTGTTTCGTTCCGCGCTTCCCAAAGACGAATTCGACAAAGAGCGCGAGGTGATTCGCCGCGAATTTGCGATGGGCAAGGACAATCCTGATCAGGAAATTCAAAAACTTCTTTTTCGCACGGCTTTTGTGACGCATCCCTATCGCCATCCGATTATCGGCCATCTGGAACTTTTCGATCGGCTCACTCATGAAGATTTGTTGAATTATTATCAATCGCGTTACATCCCGGATAATGTGACGTGGATTGTTTCGGGAGACGTCGATCCGCGAGAAGTTGAACAGGAACTACTCAAACTCACATCGGATTTGCCGCGAAAATCGCTGGCGCCGGTGTACATTCCAGCCGAGCCCGCGCAATTAGGCAAACGCGAAGCGCATGAAAATTTTCCGACGGACGTGGTGAGAATTTTTATGGCGTGGCATATTCCGGGCATCACGCATCCCGATCTTTACGCGTTGGATGTGCTGGCGTCGATCATGGGACATGGGAATAGTTCGCGCTTGTATCAGGAACTGGTGGAAAAAAGAAAAATTTTGCGCGATGTTTCGGCGTTTTCTTACACGCCGGCACAAGCAGGACTCTGGGGCGTGAGCGCCACGCTTCAACCCGGCGAAAACCGCGAAGAAGCGCAAAAAGCCATTTTAGAAGTGCTCAAAAAAGTCGTCAACACCGTCACGGCCGCCGAAATTTCCAAAGCCAAACGTCAGGCGATTACCGAGCGCGCGAGCGAACTGAAAACCGCTTCAGGACGCGCATCGTCCATCGGGAGCGGATGGCTCGTGGCGCAAAATGTGCGTTTTGATGAAAATTATTTGCGAGCGCTGCAAAAAGTTGCGCGGCGGGACTTGCAACGCGTATTTAAGACTTATTTCAAAGATGAAAATTGGACCATCGTTTCGTTGAGCCCTTTGGAAGAAAAACGCGAAACAAAATCGAAAAATAAAACCGCGCACGCACGGGCGGTTCAATTGGAAAAATTAAAAAGCGGCGCGCGATTAGTCATGGTGACCGACGACAAAGTGCCGCTGGTCACCATTCGACTCTCAGGCGGGGGAGGCATTTTAGCTGAAACCGCAAAAAATAACGGCATTGGAAAATTGACCGTTCGCCTGCTCTCGCAAGGCACGAAGAAACGCACCGCCGCGCAAATCGCCACGCAAATCGAAAATCTCGGCGGCTCGCTCAATACGGATTTCGGCAACAACAGTTTTTCCATTTCAATTGAAGTGCTCGAAAATGATTTGGAAAAAGCGATGGAATTGCTCGCCGATGTCGCGCTGAATGCTTCATTCCCGAAAGATGAAATCGAAAAAGAAAAAGCCAAACAATTCACCGACATCAAACTCGAAGCAGATCAACCGATGGCCATCGCGAGAAACGCTATGCGCGCGACGCTGTTTAAAGAACATCCTTACGCGCTCAATCCGCTCGGCACGGAAGCAACGCTTCCTAAGCTCACGCGCGAAAACATCGTCGCCTACCATCAAAAATTGATGACGAGCGGAAATATTGTGTTTTCCATCGGCGGAAGCTTCGATCCTGTCAAAGCAAAAAAACTTTTTGCAAAATATTTTTCAAAACTTCCCGAAGGTAAAGAAATCGACAAAAAAACCTCCGCCGCTTTTGCCGATCAAATCCAAGAAAAAATCATTTCCACGAATAAAGAACAGGCGATTATTCAAATTGGTTACCCCGGTGTGTCGATCGATAGCCCCGATCGTCCGGCGCTGGAAATTGTGGACGAAGCGCTTTCGGATATGGGTTCGCGACTCTTCATTCGCGTGCGAGAAAAACAATCTTTGGCGTATTTTGTAGGAAGCGGACAACTCATCGGCGTCAATCGCGGCGCGTTTATTTTTTATGCAGGCACGGCGCGACAGACGTCTCAAAAAGCGAAAACGGAAATAATGGATGAAATTAAAATCATCGCCCAAAAAGGCCTTTCCAACGAGGAGATCGAGCGCGCACGCGCCAAGCTCCTCGGCCAAAAATTATTGGAAGACCAAAGCGCCTCCGCCGTCGCCTATCGTTCCGCCCTCAATGAGCTTTATGGCCTCGGCCTCCATTACGAAGATACTGTGATTGAAAAAATCCGAACGATCACACCTCCAGAAATCAACACCGCCGCCGAAAAATACTTCTCGAATCAAAATTTCGTTTCTATCCTTGTCCAACCCACAAAAAATTAGTATTTAATATTAAGAGCTTTGCTCCTAAAACCTCACTTAAGGGCTACTGTCCTTAAGCGGGGTTCTAGGGGCAGAGCCCCTAATTTATAAAAACCATGGCAGAAGTACAAAAAACGGTGCAATCGGGAGAGTTGGCGCAGGCATTCATCCAGTTTGTGATGTTGCAGGCGCAGAATATTTTATTTGTGTTGGGAAAAATTCCGACGCCGGAGGGGATGACGATGCCACCGAATTTACACGCGGCGAAAATGTTGATCGATCAATTGGAGATGATTAAACACAAAACTCAGGGTAACTTGAGTAAGCAGGAAGAAAAAATTTTGGACGAAGCGCTTTCCAGCGTCCAGCTGGCGTTTGTCGAAGTCAGCGGCACGCCCGCCAGCATGATGCCAAAAACTTCTTTCAATATGCCTTCTTTCGAGGAAGAAGAAGAATCTTCGCAACCGGAACCCCCGCCCGTCAAGCCGTCGCACGCTCCCTCCGATTCTCCTAAGCCGCAACCTTCGGAAGAATCTCCCGCTTCCGACGACGACAAAAAGAAATTTTTCAAAAACTACGGCTAACAAAACTTATGCGTCTATGTTTGTTTGTGAGATATTGTGTTGCACCAGTAGTGTCCAACTGTTGAGAGAAGATAGCATCGGAAATAGTTAAAAGACAAGCGGGTAAAAAATTTTTCGGGTGTGTTCGACATGGCGTAAGGTTGGCGGATGCAAGCGCCACCGACGATATTTT
>JBMONL010000007.1:0-30114 GCA_049324635.1 Verrucomicrobiota bacterium
CCCACAAGCAATGCTTCGCATTGCAAGAGGGATTGCCAACTTCTAAAAGAAGTTGGACATTCCTTCATGCGATACGAAGTATCGCTTTGGGTGCAGGGTTGGTGACCCTGCTGGGAGTTTGAGGGCGAAGCCCTCAATATTTTAAACTCTTTGAATGATATCTTCGGCTTGGGTGAGCCACGCTTGTTTTTGTTGGGAATTTCCCATGGAAGTGGCGGCGGCTTGGATGAGTTCGTTGAGGTCGTCGGGATTTTTGAGCGGCAGGTCTAGGTTGAGGCGATGGCAACTTTGTTGAAGAATTTCAGGACCGATGGGACCGATGAAAAATTCGCTCAAGAGGCTCAATTTAGCGAACACTTGATTGGAATCCTCTCCGCTCAGCGTGAATAATTCTTTCTCCGCTTCCAGCGCGGTTTTGTAGAGGTCGCTCTGAGAAACTGTGCGCATTTGTTCTTCTTCGAGTTGACGAATCACCTTGGCGAGATTGAGAACGGCGAGATTAATCGGCTGGCGCAGAAGCGCAAAATCCGCGTCGCGTTCGGTGAAAACGACCAAATGACAATTAAAGCTCGGACCAAAACGACGATACCACAGACCAAAATTTTCGTAACCGAAGCGAAGTTCTCCGAGTTGCGGCAGAATTTTTTGAAATTGCAAAACGTGCGCGGCGAGTTGCGTCAATCCCTCCGTGGAATATTGATCCGGGACTTCGCGCGCCAAAATTGTTTTGTGATCATTGAACACAAAAGCTGAAGCAACGCCTTTGACCGAAACCAAATGAGTTAATGCTGTAATACTCATATTATAAATAATTTTTTAGACAGAATTTACAAAATGAGAGATTGCCACGTCGCTTCGTTCCTCGCAACGAAAGCGAAACGCTTTCGATTCTGTTCATTCTGTCAAAAAATCTCATAAAATCTCCTTGAGGTTAGCTTCAAAAAAATCGGCGTCGGCGCGCGCGATGATCAGAATATTTTTTTCCTGTTGCGCAAAATTCCAGATTTGAAACTCCGGATTGGCGACGTAAAAATTTCGTAATTTGCCGGCGTTGAGAATGCCCGTGACTTCTTGGGCTTTTTGCTTGAGAGTTTCCAACCAAGAAGAAACGCCCATTTCGTGTCCCGCGAGAAGCCTCATTTGCCCCTTTTCTTCCTCGTACCACGCGAGAAATCCTTCCAACTCCGAACATCGGCGTACTTTTTCTTGAGTGTTTAAAATCAATCCTGTTGTTTTTTGCGCATGCGCCACGATTTCATCGATGGTTTGCCAAATCGTGCGTTTGATACCCGTGGGCAATTCGCCGATGGAATGCCGTACGATGCCCCACGTGAGAATCGTCAAAAACGCATCCTGTCCCCATACAGAACCGTAATTGGCTTCGATTAATTGTGCGTCCTTGAAATACAAAAATCCAGTCTCGCCTTTGTCGCTAATAATGGTGAGCATGCAATTCTGCCGCGGCGCACACTGCGTCTTGATCATTTCAAGAATCATAGAATTTTTATTTTTTAGACAGAATTAACAGAATTGCTACAGAATTACTCCGTGCCCCCTTTCCCTTTTTAACCACGGAGTACACGGATAATCACGGATATTTAGCCCCGACAAAGTCGGGGCAAAAAAATCAGTGTTCTCTGTGTTTTCCGTGGTTAAATGGGTAAAAAGGTGCGGAGCAATAATTCTGTTAATTTTGTTCATTCTGTCTAAAATCTTCTACTTTCGCCAAAAGCTGAACAACGCGAATCCAAGTTTTTTCGCCGAGGCGCTCTTGGGCTTCGTCGGCGAGCAGTTTACCTGTCATTTCATCGGCGACGAGCGCAAAAACGGTTGCGCCGCTTCCGCTCATGAGGGCGTCTTTGGCGAGAGGATTTTTTTGGAGCCAAGATTTGGTTTCTGCGATCCAAAGATATTTGCTGAAAACCGCCGGTTCAAGGTCGTTTTGAAGAGAGATGCCTTGATCCGGTTCGCTCCAATAAAATGTTTTGCCTTTTGCGCCGGATTGAGGATTTTGCGCATAAGTTTTGTACGCCCAAGGCGAAGGGACTCCAAATCCGGGATTAAAAAGCACTGCCCACGGCAGATTTTTCAGAAGAGTAGGCCGAATTTTTTCGCCTCTTCCAGTGCAAATCGCCGGATGCGGCTGTAGAAAAAAAGCGACATCGCTACCGAGTTGCGCGGCAAGCTCCGAAAGCGCGCGAGCATCGAAATTAAGATTCCATAACTTATTCAAAGCCAACAAAGTAGATGCGGCGTCACTACTACCGCCGCCGAGTCCTCCACCTGCCGGAATTTGCTTTCGCAAAATGATATTTGCCCCGGCTTTTTTGCGGGATTTGTCCAAAAGAGCCTTGGCGGCACGCCAAACGAGGTTATCCGGACCGGCAGGTAAATTCGCTCCTTCTACCTTTAAATGAATGCCTTCCGCACGCGGCTCGAACTCCAATTCGTCCATCAAATCAACGGCGCACATGAGCGTTTCGAGTTCGTGGTAACCGTCGGGGCGTTTTCCGAGGATTTTGAGGTAAAGATTGATTTTGGCTGGCGCTAAAACTTTCATGAACGAACAATAAGGACTATTACTATAATAGTGTAAACTTATGACGCCTGACAATTTGATTCTCGCATTGGATGTGGATACCCCCGACGAAGCCCTCTCGTGGGTCAAACGCCTCAAGAGCCGTATCGGTTGCTTCAAAGTGGGATTGCAACTTTATACGCGTGCCGGAAATGATCTGGTCAAACAAATCCGCAAGCTCGGCGGCGATGTTTTTCTGGATTTGAAATTTTGCGATATTCCGAACACCGTCGCCAAAGCCGTCGAATCCGTCTGCTCGCTGGATGTGAAGTTTTTGACAATTCACACACTCGGTGGCCCGCACATGATGCGCGCCGCAGTCGATGCTTGCGCCAAAGATACGACCGTTCTGGGCGTCACGGTGCTCACGAGTTTGGATGACAGCGATCTCAAAGTCATGGGATTTAATTTCACAACCTCGGCGGAAGTTTTGCAACTCGCGCGCGTCGCCAAAGCCGCCGGTTTAAATGCTCTAGTGTGCTCGCCTCTCGAAACCGAACTCATCCGCCACGAATTCGGCGACGACTTCACGCTCGTGACCCCCGGCGTTCGTCCCGCAGGCTCATCCCAAGACGATCAATCCCGCGTCACTACTCCGCAAAAAGCCATCGCCGAAGGTAGCAACTACGTCGTCATGGGACGCCCCATCCTCAAAGCCGAAAATCCCGAGACTCTACTTGATTCCATGTTTGAATGAAAAATATGCCCTTAAGCATCGTTCCAAGTGAGCATATTGATAGAGCCATTCTCAATATTCGCGGCCAAAAAGTTATTTTGGATGCTGATCTTGCTTATCTTTACGGGGTATCTACCAAAGTTTTTAATCAGGCAGTAAAACGTAACATCAAAAGATTTCCTGACGATTTTATATTTCAACTTACTAAAGATGAAAAAAATCAGGTGGTCACAAATTGTGACCACCTTGCGCGTCTTAAATTTTCTAAAACGTTGCCCTATGCTTTTACGGAACACGGCGTGCTTATGGCGGCAAATGTGCTGAATAGTTCACGAGCCATTGATGCCAGCATTGCTGTCGTGAGGGCTTTCATTCATCTGCGGCGTCTCACTGCAAACATCGAAGTGTTATCTCGCAAAATTAATGCTATGGAAAAAATGTACGATAACAGATTTAAAGTCATTTTTTCTGCGATTAAACGCCTCATGGCTCATTCAACAATAAAAGATCATCGTAAACAGAAGATTGGTTTTCGTGGTTCAACCAATTAAAATCTCATCATCATGGAAGAAAATATTCGATCTGCGTATTTTGAGGTGACAGGCGGAGAGCCGATTCAAGGTTCTATTGCTCCGCAGGGGAACAAGAACGAGGCGTTGCCTGCGTTGGCGGCGTGTTGTTTAACGGAGGAGGCGCTGACGTTTAAGAATCTGCCTCAGATCGAAGACGTGGATCTCATGAAAAAAATTCTGAAACATCTGGGCGCGGATGTGGAAGAAAAAAACGGCTCTGTTAAAGTTCAGGCGAAAAAAGATTTGTCGTCGGAAATTCCGCGCGACCTGAGCGCGCAATTGCGCGGATCGGTGACGCTTGCAGGTCCTCTTTTGGCGCGATGCGGGCGCGTTTTTCTTCCCAAACCCGGAGGCGATCGCATTGGACGGCGCAGATTGGATACGCATATTTTGGCGCTTCAGGAATTAGGCGCAAAAATTTCCGTGCATCCGGATGGTTTTGAAATTGAAGCCGATCGTCTTGTCGGCGCGGACATTTGGCTGGATGAAGCGTCGGTAACTGCGACCGAAAACGCCGTGCTTGCCGCGACGCTCGCCAAGGGTGAAACGGTGATTCGCAACGCCGCGAGCGAACCGCATGTACAAGGACTATGCCATCTTTTGATCAAAATGGGAGCAAAGATCGACGGTGTCGGCTCCAATATTTTGCGTGTTCAAGGCGTGGATCGACTCAAGGGCGCGGCGCATCGCATCGGCCCGGATTATTTGGAAGTGGGAAGTTTTATTGCGTTGGCGGCGGTCACCGGCGGCGAATTGCTGATTCAAGATGCCGGCGTGGAAAACTTGCGCATGATTCGCATGATGTTTTCCAAACTCGGCATCGAGACGCGTGTTCAGGGCGACGATCTTTTTGTGCCGTCGGCTCAATCGATGGAAATCATCAGCGATCTCGGCGGCGCGATCCCGAGCATCGACGACGCGCCGTGGCCGGGTTTTCCAGCGGATATGACTTCGGTGGCGTTGGTCACCGCCACGCAGTGCAAAGGCACGATTTTAATTCATGAAAAAATGTTCGAATCGCGATTGTATTTTACCGATCACTTAATCGGCATGGGCGCGCGGATTGTGCTGTGCGATCCGCATCGCGCGGTGATCATCGGTCCGGAAAAATTAAAAGGTTCCACTCTGACCAGCCCGGATATCCGCGCGGGCATGGCATTGCTCATCGCGGCGTTGTGCGCGGAGGGAACATCGATCATCCAAAATATCGTTCAAATCGACCGCGGATTTGCCGACATCGACGCTCGTTTGCGCTTGCTGGGAGCAAAAATCGAGCGGCATAATCATTCGAAGAGATAATATTATGAACGAAGAAAACAAATCTGTAATTTTTTGCGACTCGATGGATATTGAAAACAACAAAGTCATGGCGGTGTTGGCGTATCTTTCCATTTTATTTCTTGTGCCTCTTTTGGCCGCGTCGAAATCAAAATTCGCGCGCTATCACACCAATCAAGGCGTCATTCTTTTTATCGCGAGTATTTTTCTGGCCATGCTGGCGCGTATTATTGCGCAGTTTATTTTTCTTATCCCTGTTTTTGGATTCGTGCTTTATCCAATCAATTTTATCGTATGCTATGGCCTGATTTTTGCAGGCATCGTGTACGGAATTTTTAACGCCATGCGCGGTATTTGCAAACCCCTGCCGCTCATCGGCGAACTTTTTACCATCGTGAAATACGATCTGCCCGCCAAATATGAGGAGTGATAAAAATTTTTAGACAGAATGAACAGAATTTCTACAGAATTACTCCGTACCCCATTTCCCTTTGTAATCACGGAGAACACTGATTTTTTGCCCCGACTTTGTCAGGGTTAAATATTTGTTATATTCGTGGTTAAACAGGTAAAAGGGCGCGGAGCAAATTCTGTTAATTTTATTAATTCTGTCTAAAATTAAATCTATGCCGAATGTTTTTTTAACGGGGGCGAGCGCGGGGATTGGATTGGAGACGGCGAAGCTTCTTGTGCGCGAGGGATTTCACGTGTGGGGAACATCGCGCGATATGGCGCGATTGCCGCAATGGCCGAATTTTCATCCGGTTCAGCTTGATCTCAATCAATCGGATGCAATCGAGCAGGCTTGGAAGACCGCTTTGCAGGAAGCGCAACGCATCGACATTCTCATCAATAATGCCGGCAACGGATATTTTGGTCCGGCGGAAATGTTGCCCATGAAAATTTGGCGCGAGCAAATGCAGACGCTGGTGTTGGGGCCGTTGCAACTCATTCAAAAAGCCCTTCCTCAAATGCGCGCGCACGGCGGCGGACTCATCATCAATATTAGTTCCCTCGCCGCGCGATTTCCCATTCCATTCATGGGCGCGTATAATGCCGCCAAAGCCGCGATGAGTTCGCTCACGCAAACGCTTCGCTTGGAACTCGGACACGACAATTCTATTCGCATTGTCGATTTGCAACCCGGCGATATCCGCACTGCCTTCCATCAATCTATGCGCGTGGTCGAAGAAATCGACGCCGATGTGTATTCTCCCTCCATTGAAAATGCCGCCACGGTCATTCAATCCAACATGCAATCCGCGCCGCCGCCGGAAATCGTCGCTCAAGAAATTTTGCGCATCATTCACAATCCCGCCTCCGGCCCCGTCCTCAAAGCCGGTAGCTTCTTCCAAACCATCATGGCCGCGGCGGGCGCGCGCGTCGCCACGCCCGCCATGAAAGAACACGCCCTCCGCAAATTCTACAAACTCGACCAAAAACGCCTCATCAAACCTGCTTCGGGAGAGTGAATTTTGTCACCCGCTCTTATTCGGCGCAAACTCATGATATGAATTCACCTTGAAGGAGGTATATGGAATGTTAAATTGAATCATGGCTTTCAAACCAAAATTTACAATTACGCCAAAGATCAATAAAGCGCTTGTGGAAATTGAGCGCGTAAGAGGCTTTTTGGATGCGATCCATCTCAAGGAAGACTGGGTTGAGGATATGCAAAAAAAGGCGCTCATTCTCGAATCGCATTATTCCACGCATATCGAAGGCACGGCATTAAGTGTTCAGCAGGCGCAAGATATTTTGGAAGGAAAAAAAATCAAAGGCATAGATCGCGATGACAAAAAAGAGCTCTTGAATTATAAAAAAGCCATGTATTTTATTGCTAAATACCTCGGCAAAAAAGATCCTATTTTGGAAGGACTCATCCGAGAACTTCATAAAATTCTCGTAAAAGATGTTCGCGGTGGACAAGCGCATCCGGGGTGTTATCGAGAGATTCAAAACTATGTTGTTAATTCTAAAACCATGGAAGTGATTTACACGCCGCCTGCCCCTCTTGACGTTCCTCATTTAATGCGAGAATTTGTTCAGTGGATTAATTCTGCGAATGATATTTCGCCGGTTTTGATCGCCGGCATTGCACAATTTCAATTCGTACATATTCATCCTTTTGTGGATGGGAATGGACGCACAGCTCGATTGATCTCAACGCTCATCCTTTACAAGATGGGTTACGATTTTAAGCGACTTTTTACCATTTCCGAATATTACGATAACAATCGTCCTGCTTACTATCAAGCCATCCAATCTGTTCGACAGAAACGCATGAATATGACGGCATGGATCGAGTACTTTGTGGAAGGATTATGTTCACAGATGAAAGAAATTCAGGAAAAAGGAAAGCAAATCATCAAGCAAGACAACGTCCTGCAAAGAACCCAAAAAATCGGCTTAAACTTTCGTCAAGAAAAAGCCGTGAAACATCTGCTCAAAAAAGGGAAAATCACCGTTCATGAATACCAAATGCTCGCATCGTGCATACGACGCACTGCACAACGCGATCTCGAAGACCTGCTTACTAAAAAAATGATCGAAGCCGTAGCCAAAAGCGCCACAGACCCAACCAAACATTATACCTTACTGTAACTCATTACTGCGACATACTGTGACACCTTACTGCGACAAACTCAACCAAAAACGCCTCATCACCCCTGCTTCGGCAGGATGATTTTTAAGCCGGATTTTTCTTGTTGGACTTGCATTTTGTCGACTTGGACGGGAGCGGGAAGCATCAAAGCTTGCACGAAGCGCTGAGAGATCGATTTGTGGGTTGTAGCGCCGGAATCGTCGCGCTCTTCAATTTGTTCGGTCTTTATTCCGCTGATTTTGAGATATCGTTGATCATCTAAAGTGACGTTTACCGAAGAGACATCCAATCCTTCGCCGGTCACATCGACTTCGAAATAATCTTTTTTATCCTGCAATTGGATTTTGATTTGAGAAAAATCCGATCCTTGCGATCCGAAATTCGCGTCAAAAGCCGTTCGCATGCGTTTTTGCATTTCATTCATACGTTGCTCGAACGCCGCCATTTCTTGCCATGGATTCCAAGAATCAAAATCCGGCTCATTCCACATGAATTGAATCGATGGATGATGTCTCGACGCATGATTGGGCGTTTGTGCCGCAGAAACAATGCGCTCCTTCTCTTTTTCTTGAGAAGTCGTTGCGCTCGACTCCGTCTCGGATGCAACTACCACCGATTTTTCCACATTCGCTGTTTGCGAATTCAGTTTTTCCAATTTTTTCTGCATCCCATACAACAAATACGACTGCGCGCCCACAGCCAAAACCAATACCCCTAGCACCACACCAACAAAGATCGACGTTTTCGACATATTATTACCTCCGATTTTCATTAGATGTTCTTTTTATTCTTTGGATTCAAATTTTTTGGAGGCTCTGCCTCCATACCTCCGCTTAGGGTTACCACCCTAAGAACCCCCTTGGGTGCATTTGTTGAGCGCGCTAAAAGCGCGCTCAACAAATGCACCCATGAAGGGATTCTTAAGGACGGTAGTCCTTAAGTGGGAGTTTGAGGGCAAAGCCCTCAATCCTTACGCAACTTTGATTTCGATGGGTTTGGGTTTGGTTTGTTCGCTTTTGGGGAGGCGAACTTTGAGCAAACCGTTTTTGTATTCTGCCTCGATTTTTGTCGCGTCGGCGTCTTCGGGAACGGCGAAGCTTCGCGTGAAACTGCCGTAGGAACGCTCGATGCGATGCACTTTTTCGTCTTTTTCTTCGTGCTCGTATTTGCGTTCGCCCGAAATCGTCAACACGCCGTTTTCGACCGCAACCTTGACGTTTTCTTTGGGGACATCCGGCAATTCGGCGGTGATCGAATAATTTTTTTTGTCTTCCACGATATCGACGGCAGGCGCCCAATTGGACATCGTGAAAGAATCTCTTGAACCGGTCTCGCGCGCAAGCGGAGAGCGGCCAAAAAGATTCGCCAAACGGCCAAACGATTCCTCCATATCCCTGAAGGGATCCCATAATGCTAATGTTCTCATAGAACTCTCCTTTCATTGAGGACAATTTTTCTTTCGCCGTTCGATGCCCTCGTTTCCGAACAGCCGATTTTTTAACTGCATATCGCATGCCGAAAATTCTCTTTGTAAAAATATTTGATTATCAATGCCTTGCTAAATTTCAAGAAAACAAAAATGAGACAAAATGACGCTATTTTGATATCCGAGAGTGATTTTTTGGGATTTTGGATTTAAATTTTGCCTTATTTCCGACTCGCGCTTGAACAATAGGAGGATGACTTGTCAACAAAGCGTTGCATGACACTTCTCAACTGTATAGTGAAATAACTTTACATTTTTACGCTGAACTTTTTTATCACGCGCTTTCAGCGCTCTTCATTGCTATACTGGCTACCTTGGGCGTTGCCCAAGGCTATTTCTGTCACGCCCCGTTGGGGCTGAAGAAAATGTAAAACACAAAGTTAATGCACTGCAAAACTGATGAAGCAGTCGTGCTTTATATTGAATTTGTCATGGCAAAAAAATCAGCTAAATTAAGATAGTTGATGAATGCGCGAATGTTGTTTGAATTGGGATGGTGCGTGGCACTTCTACTAGGTTTTATAGTACTTGAAAAAGGATTCTTGGGGAATTCTTTTTCTTCAAGTGCTTCCAAGCCGGCAAAGGTATGGTGGCAGGAAAGTCATAAAAAAATGCGTTACGATGATTCGCCGTGGGTTTGGATCGAATACAGCAGTTGTCAACAACAAGCTCGCCAGCAGGAATTTAACACGACAAACGAACCGCAAGTACAGGGCGATCGTGTGCAATCGGAAACTTGGGATGAGGCTCCTACAATGCCTACTCGCTCGGACGAAATGCGCCGCATGAGGCTTTTTCGGTTACAAAAACTTCAAGGCGAGCATGAAGTTCAGCGACTTTAATAAATTTTTTTAGACAGCATTCAAAATTTGCTCCGCATCAAGGAAGAGAGATGAAAATAGAGAGGGGATGATGATGGGCTCTTTTGTCCATAAAAAAGAAGTCTCGCGCAAAGCACGCAAAGGAACAAAGTTTGTTATGAAAATACTCGTTGCAGGAGCGGGATATGTGGGGGGACGGTTGGCGCGCGTATTGGCGAAACAAGGGCATGAAGTCACAGGATGGATGCGATCAGAAAAAAACCAACAGCAACTTATCCAAGAAAAACTCAAAGTGATTTGCGCGGATATTACGCAAGGGTCTTCATGGGAAAAGAATGCGCAAAGATGGGATGCCATTGTGTATTGCGTTTCGTCGTCGCGCGGCGGGGAAGAAGCGTATCGGAAAATTCATCAACAAGGACTCGCGTTAGCATTGGAAGCCAAGCCTTTGGTTTTCATTTATACGTCTTCGACATCGGTGTACGGACAAAAAGATGGTTCGGTCGTCGATGAAAATTCTGAAACACAACCGGAATCGATCACGAGCAAAATTTTGATTCAAGCGGAACAAGAAGTTTTGAAACACGGAGGGATCGTGGCGCGATTGGCGGGAATTTATGGTTCGGAGCGACAGTTTTGGATTCAAAAAATTTTACGCGGAGAAACAATGAAGAATCGCCGGCTGAATCAAATTCATCGCGACGATGCCGTTGGCGCGTTGGAATTTCTTTTGGCGCATCCGGAAAAAGGAATTTTTAACGTTTGCGATAACGATCCGGTCTTGTGGAATGATTTCTGCCAATGGGTCTGCGAAAGAATTCCATGTCCGATGCCTACAAAATTTTCTTCATCCATAAATCATCGCAAACGCGGCGACACCCACAAATGCGTTTCCAATGCCAAGCTTTGCGCTCTCGGCTGGCATCCGATTTTTCCAACATTTCGGGAAGGATATGCTGAGTTTTTCAAATGAAATGATTTCAAAAAGGCAAGTTTTGATTGGCTTCTTGATGGAGTCGCGTTTAACTTTGTGAAACATGACGGCGGCGAATTACATCACGCTCTTTCGCTTTTTTTTAATTCCGGTTTTTATTGGCGCGATGTTGTATTACAACGCCAGCGGGCAAAGCGGCGTTCCGGATGAAGCGTATCGCTGGACGGCGGTGCTGGCGTTTTTGATTGCGGCGATTTCGGACGCGGTGGATGGATATGTCGCGCGAGCGTTTAATCAAAAAAGTGCGTTGGGTTCGGTCTTGGACCCGATTGCCGATAAGACATTGATTTTGTCCGCATTAATTGTGTTGAGTTATGTGAGGATTCCTGGATTTGTTCATTTACCTTTGTGGTTTTTGGTATTGGTGATTACGCGTGCAGTGATCTTGGGAGCAGGCGCGTTGACGGTGTATTGGATGTTGCGTTCAGTGAAATTTAAGCCTCACTGGACCGGGAAAGTGTCGACGTGTTTGCTGATGATTGTCTTGGGGGCGATTTTATTAAAATTAACTTGGATGCCATTCAACATTTTAATTTATACCACCGGCTTTTTTCTTTTGCTTTCGCTCATGATCTACGCGATCGGAGGTATGAGAATTATTCAGTCCACCGGATATGGACATGCAGGATGAATTCAAATAATACACGCTGATTTAGAGCATCTTACAATGACAGATTTCCTTATAGTTTTAAAAATATTGGCCGAAGTATATCCATGCCCGTGAAAACGTGTTATATTAGCAGTATGCGGGGAATGAGGTGTGCCTTGGGGCAGGCTTTACTGGAGTTTGCCTTGGCGGTTCCTATTTTTTTGGTGATGATGTTTGGATTAGTGGATTTGGCGCGGTATTATTTTACCGAACAATCCATCTCGCACACGCTTCGAGCGGCAGGACGTTATGCGGTAACTGGGCAATTGATGTCGAATACATCTTACGCGACGACGAACACCAGTTCTTTTCCCTACAAAGACCGTCGAAGCAGTATTGTTGCTACGGCGCAACAAAATAATCCGGCCGGAATTTCGATTGAGGCGACTCCAAGCGGATATAATTCTAACGACACATTTGTGATTATGTCTTCAACGAATTTTAACGGTCCGTGGTTGACCAATTCTTCTTCGGGTATTGGAGGGGAATACATCAAACTTCAGTTAACCTATCAGTTTTATTTTGTGACGCCTTTTTTGAATCAAATTTGCGCCGCGGCGAACAACGGCACGCCGTTTAGCATTTGCGGTTCGATTATTATGAAAAACGAGGAATTTCAAACCAACGCGTATAGTCCGGCAAACGGCACCGGTGCGACGACGAATTATTGGAATTAGATGAACATAAAAAAATACAATCGAGGGCAGGCATTCGCGGAATTATCGCTGATCATGGCGGTTTTGCTGGTTTTGGTGTTTGGCGGATTGGAATTCGCAAAAATGATTTCCATGTCCAATCGTCTCACGGCTGTCGCGCGAGAAGCTGGCAGAATGATCAACGCGCAAGAATACGATAGCGATCAGATCACCAATGTATTCGGCGTGGCCACCAATATGATCGCGCCGGGCGATTTGGCGAATCAAGGACGCATGATTGTTTCTTTTGTCGAGCGCGTATCGGGAGCGCGCACGGATATTTTTGTCTCTCCTCCGACGGATACCAATCGAGATTATTTAATCATCACGGATCGTTTTTATTATCCGTATTCGGGCACAGACCCGCGCACGCCGGCTTCGAATAATATGACCAATTGGATGACGCATTTACCTCAGGCGTTTGATAATGGGATGACCAATGTGGACGATCGTCTTTACATTCCTTTCAGCAATAACGTAGGGCCGGTGACGCTAGAAATGCTACTTTCCACAGGAAAAACCGCCGTAGTCGAAGTTTTTTATAGCAATAACGTCACAGCTCCTCTAACCAATCTAGGTATTAACGTTCCTACGTATCTTTACACCACAGCCTCTTTTTAAAGGAGTAAATAACCAATGATGAAATCAAATTCTTTGACATTGTGGGCGCTTTTCAAAAGGCGCATAAAAAAACATTTTTATACTCAAGATACTTCTTCCGGGCAGATGTTGGTGTTGTTTGCGCTGATGTCGTCGATGATGTTTCTTTTTACCGCACTGGGTATTGATTTTGGTTTAATTTATTTAAGCAAAGCGAGGCTTTCGCAAGCGGTGGATTCTTTGGGTGTGCGCTTGGCTGGGAATTTGCCTTTGGACGCCACCAATCGCGCCAATGTAGCTCTGCAAATCATGCGAGCCAATTATGAAGGTTTTTTGGATAATGTGATTTATGAAACCAATACCGGATTTTCTCCTTCCAATGCGGTCGTCTTTACCGCACTCGGTGCAAATTCTGATCGTATTACCATCACTAATGAAACTCAAAAACTTCAGATCGATACCTCTGCCGCTACTGTGACCAATGTCACTCCTCCGTTAAAAATTGTGACGGTTTCGGCGCAAGCCACAACGAAGCAACCGACGTATTTTTTGAGGCTGGCGAATATTACCAACATTAATTTGGGTGAAACCGCCGAAGCCGAGCGCGTGCCGAGCGTTATCGTATTAGTTTTGGACGTTTCCGGTTCGATGCGAGGCAATCATGGTTGGGAGTACTTGCCGGTTGCGGTGACCAACTTCGTCAACAATTTTACCAATTCGCAAGATCAAGATTTCTTGGCGGTAGTCACCTTTAGTTCCTACGCCACAATGATGTGGCCGACGAATTATTTGGGTGCTTATAGTAATTATCAGTCGCAGATGTTGCCGGCGAATAATTTTGTGGACCCTGTGACGGCGTTTATGACCAATACGCCGTCCTCGGGTGGCACAAATGCATTGATTTCGCAAGGAATTCGATTTGGCGGCGTCACGTGTGCGCAAGAGGGCATGCGCTTGGGTTATCAAGTGATGAATAATCTTTTGGGCGGCATCACGGATACGCAACTTCGCGCCAAGTTGCGCACGTATTATGTGATTTTTACCGACGGTGAATTTAATACAACGCGCACCTACGTACGCGGCACGGGATTTGGACAGAAGGTCGTAGGCGGCACGCTCACAAATTTTTACCACAGCACTAATACTAACGCGCCTTTGCCGTTTTTTCATTATCAAGCGCCTCTCATGTGCAATAGCAACGATTTTTCGTCCTATACAAACGTCGTGGTGTACGGCAATACCAACATGACTTCTTCGAATGTATATAACCTTAATGTTCCTGCGCGATTCGGCAATTATTCCGGAGCAACAAATACCACTTGGACTAATTTTTTGGATGCGATCAATTGCACGCTCGCAGGCTATCAAATTCACGGAGACAGTTGGTATCATCGTAAAATCACGAATGATTTTAATTCGCCTGCGGCGTCCGTGCCGATTTATTGGACGAATCAAACGGTGACTAATACGAATCACTTGCCGTCGTTTGGCTCGTATACTTCAGCCGCCGGGTCATCCATGCGCCAGAGCGCTTATTGGACGAATACCTCTACCACGAGTTACATCATCACCAATTGCATGAACCACTATATATGGACCAACGGCCGAACCGACGATAATGGACGCGGATGGACTAGTTGGAATAATCGAATTTTCACAAATACTAACGCCATGCATTCCAATACAGCCGCAGTAAACGCTCCTGCTTGTTACGGCACCAATAACGGCCTGACCAACATGTGGTGGATGGCGCTGTATGAAGTGTTTAAGGCTACTCCTGATCCGGCGATGATTGTGCCAACGCCTATTTTATTCGATGAGCAAAATCCGACGAAACAAACTTGGTATCCCACCAACGCGGCGGATTACAATATGAACACGCGTTATTTATCGACGTATCCATGCGGGCGCACATTTGCCAATATTTATGGCATGTGGTTTGATCGCACGACGGGAAGTCGTGCGCCTACCAACTTGCCGGATGTGAATACCAGCGGCACCATTTATGGTTCGGCGCGCCTCAGCGATTTTTATCCGGAGTTCACTTATGGAGCGCATCCCACCAATGTATTTGGTTTCACCAACACCAACAGCATCTACAGCGGACTCCGTTATCCGAAAAATCTTATGACCATGATCACCAATAATACGAACGGCATCCGCTACGAAATGTATTCTTTCCGTGATACAAATTGGAAAACTTTTTCCTATAATACGAGCACATATAAGTTACCAAGCGCGGGATGGGTCAGCACCAATTCAACCTATATTTTAAATGAGGGCAATTGGTTGACGATGATGCAGGCTTGGATCGCGCGCAAAGAACAAAACGCGCAGATTTATTTCGTGAATTTTTCCAATACGGCAAACTATACCGAAAAACGCCAAATCGCCAACGACCGCACCGGCAACTGCGGCGTCGGCATCACGCCGTTTTTCAAAGATCAACCTGCCGGCGGATTTTATAACACGGCAGATCAGAATACTCTGACGGCCGCGTTCGACGACATCGCCCGCAAGATCAATGCCCGGCTTACCAAATAAAAAGCAAAAGCTAAAATATTTTAAATAATGTTAGATCCGTTTTCTTAAACCCGATATCTCACCATCAGAGGTAATACTAAATCCAAAAAATAAGTTCACACTTGTCATTCCCGCTTTTAGCGGGAATCCAGAGGAATAAAGGGAGGGTATATTCATCAACTTATTTTTTGGATTTAGTATAAGATGACCCCGCCGATGCAAAATCTTGTGTGAAATGCAGGTTAAAGGTGTTGAAAAAAACGTTCAAAAAGTAGTCCCTCGTTCTTTGATGGGAATGTACGATCGTTGCACGGCGCCAGTGTAAATTTGCCGCGGACGGTAGATGCGAGCGTTGACGCTTTCTTGTATTTCTTTGAAATTAGCGATCCAGCCGGGCATGCGTCCAATCGCAAAAATTACAGGAAACATTTCTACCGGAATCCCGATCGCCCGCATAATCACGCCGCTGTAAAAATCGACGTTGGGATACAACTTGCGCTCGATAAAATACGAATCCTGCAACGCTTTTTCTTCCAGTTTTTTAGCGATATCCAATAAAGGATCATGAACATCCAGCGCTTCCAACACTTCATCGCAACGTTTTTTAATAATCGCGGCGCGCGGATCGTAATTTTTGTAAACACGATGACCAAAGCCCATCAAACGTTTGTTGTTGGATTTATTTTTCACTTCATCGATGAAGTTGGATCCATCATCGCCGGATTTGTGAATTTCTTGAAGCATCTCCACCACGGCTTGATTGGCGCCGCCGTGCAGAGGTCCCCACAGCGCGCAAACACCCGCCGCCACACTCGCGTAGAGATTCGCTTTGCTCGACGCCACCATCCGAATCGTTGATGTGGAGCAATTTTGCTCGTGATCCGCGTGAAGCAAAAAAATCAAATCCAGCGCGGCGATCACCGGAGGTTTCAGATCAATATCCGCGTGCGGTTGAGAAAACATCATGTGCAAAAAATTCGCCGTGTATTTGTAATCTTTGGGATAAATCACCGGCAAACCGCGCGATTTGCGATACGCGAACGCGGCGCACGTGCGCACTTGCGAAATCAGCCGCGCGGATTGGCGGCGGAACGCCATCGGATCATACGGATTTAATAATCCCGGATGAAAACAACTCGCCGCGCTGATCATCGCCGACAAAATCGCCATCGGATGCCCGTAAGAAGGAAATCCTTCCAAATGAAATTTCATGTCTTCGTGCAAAAATTGATGTTCCGTGAGCAATCCCGAAAAATCTCTCATTTCCTGACTCGTCGGCAATTTTCCGTAAACCAACAAATACGCCGTCTCGGTAAACGTGGAGCGCTCGGCGAGCTCTTCAATGGGAATGCCGCGATAACGCAAAATGCCTTTGTCGCCGTCAATAAACGTAATGGTGCTCAAGCAAGAACCGGTGTTGGAATAACCATCGTCCAGAGTGATGTAGCCGGTTTTTTCCCGAAGATTGGAAACGTCAATAGCCTTTTCCCCTTCCGATCCCACAACGATCGGCAGTTCATAGCTCTGTCCCTCCATCTCTAATTTCGCATTCATCAGCATTATGCACTAAAGACAATTTTTGACTCGAGGGAAGAAAAAATCGATAATGTCCTAATTTGAATTACTTTTTAGCTTTTGGACTGGCTGTTAAATTGAATTTTACAAGTAGCCATTTCAATAAGGCGCGCTGATCATCGATTGTAGCACGTCGGACTTGTGAAAGCAGGTGAATCTGATCCGGTTTTGGCAAAGCAGTGTTCTGTAATCCTTCATTGCAGTTCGTGCAAACGGCGCGAAGATTTTGTGGGGTATCCTTCCCGCCTTTGGATTTATCGACAATGTGCCCAAGTGTTAAACGCACTGTACGCGAAGGATTAAACGGGTCTAAGTCGCCAGCGGCAATTCCGCACATCTGGCATGTATAACCATTCCGCTCAAGAACCCAAGCTCGTGTTTCCTTTGAGATTTCTCGTTTAAACGCTGGTGATCTAGTAGGCGTTTCCAGAAGATATTGACCTGGCTTTAAGTCCGCACGGTCTTTATGAGAAAGGATTTTATATCCTTCTTCGTTGCGAAGTTCGCGAACTCGTCGCGCCCATTCTACTGCTCCCCCGCTTGCAGTTTGAATTTCCTTTGATTCCAAAACTCTTCCGATATTTGCTAGAAAATAGTTCAAAATCCGTTCTTTAGAGCCTGAATTTTTGTTGGTTGGCATAGCGTATTCGTTCCTTGGAAATTTTCGAGTATTTAGGATTTAGCTCAATGAGAATTGCGTTGCGATCTAATTCTTGTGCTACTAAACCTGTAGTTCCTGATCCACCAAATGGGTCTAAAACGGTGTCTCCGTCACGACTACCAAGAAGGATACAACGCCGAGCCAATTCACGCGGGAATGCCGCAGGATGGCCGTTGCCGTTTACATCTGGACCTAGTGCCCAGCAATTTCGTAAGTTCGCCCCAGTTTGCTCTCTCACAGCTTGTGAATCATAATAATAAATTGGCGATTTTGACATCAGGAAAATTTCCTCTGTTGCATTTGTTGGTCGGTTTTTCACGCTTTCTGGCATAGCTGTTTTTTTGAGCCAAGTTATTTTTGATCTCAATATCCATCCGTCTTCTTGTAATGCAAACGCGACCCGCCATGGCAAACCCATCAAATCCCTGTCTTTCAATCCCCAACATTTTGGGACTTTACAGTTGCGTTTTTGAATCATTTTTTTCGTATTGCCAACCATTGCGTTTGGTCCGCAATGCCCCGTTCCGCCATTGCGGGCATATCCATCTCCGATGTTAAGCCAGAGCGTTCCATCTTTTCGTAGAACTCGGCGGACTTCGCGAAAAATTGCTACGAGATTTGTTACGTATTTCTCAGGTGTCGGTTCTGAGCCGATTTGTAAATCGTGCGCATAATCACGCAAGCCCCAGTACGGTGGCGAAGTAACGCAACATTGAATAGACTCGTTAGGCAGTAAAGTAAGAATTTTCCGGCTGTCTCCTGTGAAAATCTTCAATTCTATATTTCGTGTTTCGGCGTAAGAGTTCATTTTTCTTTGAATTGTTTATAATTATAGCTTCATTTCGGATGATTAATTAATATCAATTATACTGAAAATAAGCAAGTTGCAGGTCAAGGCGGAAGCAAATTCAAACTAGGACACTATCTAAAATCAGAGTTTTAGGCGAGAGCAGTTTCATAAAGCAAAACGCTCATCAAAAAAATCGCGGCTGTTTCACTGCGCAAAACATGCGGTCCCAGAGAAACAGGCAAGAAACCTTCCGCGCGGGCTTGTCCGATTTCCGACGGCGTGAAATCGCCTTCCGGTCCCACCATGCAAATCACGTCTTGCATATTTTTTTCGCGCTTGGCTTTTTGTAAAAGGGTGTGGAGCGATTGCGCTTCCGATTGGAGCGAGCCGATTAATTGAAGAGAATAATTTTTTCCCATCGCGATGCACTGTAAAAATTCCTTAGGCGTTACCGGATCGTAAAAAACAGGCAACCAATTTTGTCCGCATTGTTTGCAGGATTCGATAGCCGTCTGCATCCATTTTTCTTTTTTGGCGTCCGTTTTTTCCAAATGCACGACGGAGCGCTCGGAAAGAAGCGGTTGAATCGAAGCGACACCCAACTCTGTCGCCTTCTGAACAATGATGTCCATCGATTTTCCTTTCGGCAATCCTTGCGCGAGATGTATGCGGCACGGCGAAGGTAGAGTTTGCGAAATTGACACGGTTTCAAAACGCAAATTTTTTTTGTCTTTGGAAAATAATTTCACCCGCGCTTCGCGTCCTTTACCGTCGAACACGCACGCCGAAGAGCCTTCTTCCAATCGCAATACCTGCCGCGCATGCCGGCTTTCCTCTTCGCTCAACACTCCGCTTTCAAACTCACGACAATAAAATCGATGCATATTCTATATAAGAGAATATTAGCTGTAAAAGATGCTTCTATGAAGAAAATTCGAATATCGAAATCCGAAACTCGAAACAAATTCAAAAATTTTTGAAGTGCTTAAAAATAGAAAAATCCCTCCATTTTAACCCCTTCGTGGTTGGTCATTGGGGATATATCTATACGTTTTGGATTTAGAATTTTGAATTTGTTTCGGATTTCGCGTTTCGGATTTTTAATTCTCGCAATCCATAAAAACCCATGAATTGCGCCAGCTCGGTTATTCCTCTTCGGATTTGCCTTCGATGGCTTGTTCGATGAAGTTGGCGATTTCTTCCGGCGTGGGGACGGTTCGGTTGCCGATGAAGATATCGGCGAGATATTCCTGCATGGTTTCGTCATGCGCGAGTTCAAGAATGAGATGTTTGCGAGCGTCTTTGTAAATTTGAAAGACGCGTTGTTTGCTCAGTCCGTAAAATCGCGCGATCGCGCCGAGCGAAAGCGGTTTGCAGTCGTTGGCCTCCACGCTTGCTTCCACGCAAAGCCCGCGGCGGTATTCGGTGCATTCGCGATTCTCTATTTGCTCGTCGGTTTTCTTGGGGCAATTGTGCACCGTACAACATAAGCAAACCAAATCGCGTGAATTATAAACTTCCTGCGAAAATGTTTTTGGAAAGAGAAAATACAAATCTTGCTGGTAAACCGCCAAAAGTTCTTTCGGCCAATCCGAGAGGGGCTTCAGCAATGCAATCCATGTGTTATCGACGTAGATTTTTTCCACGCATCGCAGAGGCTCTTTTTTGCTGAAACGCAAATACCCTTCGGGAATCGGCAGAGAAGTCTTCAACATTTCTTTTGAGAGAGAAGCTTTTCTTTGTTTTCTTTTTGTCGGAGGCATCGTGATTATTTTTGATCGGTTAAAATTGTTATGGTTTCCAAGGGAATTTAATTTTTTTGAGGTCTTGAACTTTGCCTCGAGCCGGCATGGCAAATTGCGCGAGCGTTTTTTCGAGCGTCAGCATAGCTTCGCGAGAAACAGGCTGTCCGGTGCGTTGGGCGTATTGCTGAACGCCGGCGGCGATCGTTTGCGTCAACATCACTGCGCCCGCCGCGGCTTTGCCTTCTTTGGTAGAAAGGTCTAGACCGATAGCTTTGACGCGTTTTTCCGCTTCTTTGCGAATTTGCTCATGCGTGAGAGGCGCTTTGCGCGATTCGGCGCCGGGAAGAAGATTTTCGACGTTGGCGGCTTCTAACGCGTCGGTGATAAGGGCGTGCAATTTCTCCTTAAATTTTTCCGCCGTGAGGATATGTCCTCGTGGATTAACAATCTTCATTACCATAATTAGTCTCTATCTTTTAATGTGACGAATAGCCTTGTTTGTCAACTGGTTTTGCCACATATAATACACTATGCCAGAAGAAATACATCCTTCCAGTCCTCAGGAGCCTCAGGCGTCCGAAGTTAAACCTGATTTCGATCCCATACTTTTTCGTTGGAATGCAATGGTTGCGCCGCCTTGGGACCCTGGGACGTATTACTTTTTTCTCATGCCGGAAACATTTTTTTATGATCCTCTGATAATGGAGTATCCTTTGGATATAGCGGAGAATTTGCATGCAGTGCTTTCAAGTTTTTGCGCCGCAAGTAGTTACGCTGGGCTCGCTAAAGCCGCGGATCGCATCAGTTCCGATTTTATTATGAAAGGGCAAGATTCCGGAGAGGCGCTTTTGATGGCAACGATTGCCACACAACTCGTTCAAACAGGGATCGCTCATTTTGTGCCGGATTTTACGCACGTTTTGATTCATGCAAAGGCGGAAAAAAAAGAGCCTCCAGCATCTTTTCCTTATCCTACCTCGATCATGCACACGTGGGCATTTGTACAAGCGTGCGAATATCTAGAAAAAGATTTGTTGCCGATGTTTCAGGCAAAAGACGGTAGTGATTCATATCCCTTCGGCGAAATCGCCGACGTGCGCCGCGCGATCGAAACTTTTTACGAGCCCATGCGCAAAGATTTAAACAATGTTTTTGCAAAACTCGATCCGTATCAAAATATCGCCGACTTGCGCGTGATCGGCGAAAAAATATCGGAGACTTCTCCTTCTGCGCCATGAATGCAGTATTAGCCGACGCGCGCTATTCTGTCACCGTGCCCGCCAATACCTCGGCGGCGGTTGCGTTTGCGGTAAAAAAGAAAAAATTACCGCGCGTGCTCGTGGAACCGATTCTTTCGCCCGGCGAAAACGAAGGCGAGTCGGACCTTTTTTTTGGTTCTCTTTTTTGCGGAGAAATTACCGTGTTGAAACAAATGCCTGTCATGGAATGGATCAAAAATTATTTCCAAAAATACGATTTGCCGCGAGTAGATAGTTTGGATGATTTGTTGGCGATCGAGGGATTAGAAGAACTTTGGTTATGGCTTTCTATGCCTTACTCTGGAATCGAAAAAGTCATCGCACTGCTTCGGCAAAATTTTGCCGAAGAAAACCGCATCGTCTTGGCATCGCGCTTGCCTTTGCCCAAGGGATTGCCTTTTCGTTGCGCCGACCCAACAGGCGCGCGGGATTTTTTGCTGTGTTCTGGCTCGTGGAAAGAACGATTTCGTTATTCCTCTCTGTGGAAAAAAAGTGTAGTCTTGCGAAGTAACGGACAGAGCGCTCTACGCACACAGGTGATTTTGTGAATTCTGTCTAAAAATTTTTATAAATCCATGAGTTCATTTGCAGAAACTTTGATGGAATTGGTCGTGGGACCGTGGCAAAAACATTGTTCCAACGCCGAATTTCCTTGGATGGCAAAGCCGGAATTGAGGCAGAGGTGGCTCGGAGCGATCACTTCTTCAGACCCTTCTACCTCGCTCTCGGCGGCGATTGGGCTCGCGCGTTGCGCGCAACCTTCCTTCGATGAATTCAAAGCCGTTAACGAGTACTTTGCGCATCCGCCGTCAGATGTAACGACGGATATCGTGATTTTGGATTTGCTTCTCACCGGCGGAACGCCGCCGATTATTTTAGCTGAAACTTTTTTTCTCCCTAATCTCAACGCCAAGCCCGCGCCGACGCCGCTTTTCTGGCCCTTTTTGGCGAGTTATTTGCGGCATCCAGCCAACGCCGAAGTCGCCAAAATGATTCTCGCGTTGGAAAATGCTCCGTCGATCGCCGTTTACAACGCGTTGGCAAATCCATGTCTGCCTTCACCTGAAAAATATCCGCAAAATCGGTGGTTTCACGCGCTCAAGGTTTTTCATCTCAAAACGCCTTCTCCGAAAGAGGATACTTTGTTGACCGATTTGGAACGATTTGCGTTTTTTATGCGATGCGATTTTCCAAAAGACCGTTTTCTCCAACTCAGCCGCGACATGCTTTTGGAAGACCCGTTTTTCTTTGCGCAATTAAATCATCCGTGCGCGTTTGCAGGTCCTCACCCGGAATTCGATCCCACCAATCCCAACGCGGAGGCGCTCAAATATTTTTCGAACGACTCGCCCGTGTGCTCGCTGTATCGATACTATAATCCTCTTCTTAATTATCCTTGGATGGCGGAGGAAATCGCATCTTCCGAGGACGACGGAGTTTTCATGGGACTTTTGCTCGTCGGAAGCGCTCCCCTCCAAATCGAACACCATCACATCTCCCAACGCAAAACCATCACTCCCATTATCCAAGATCACCCCGCTTGGGAAATTAACCTTCTCAACAAATTCGTCGATAAACTCGCCGAGGTTTCTTCTCCAAAATCTGAAGGATGAAAAGCGAAAGTTCAAATTTCTCCACGACGCAAGTATCGGGGAGAGGAATTTTAGCTTTCGCTTTTCATTAAAATCGATCTTTTGGCGAAGCGACTCGTCCCTTGCTTTTCGCAAGAAAGCGTTGTTAAAATGCTGTATGGCGTGATCGCGTACGATGCGCCGTTGTGCGGTATGAAGAATTTGTCTCAAGCCTTTGATTCCTCTGAAAATTCAATCGTGTCCGAAGGATTGAAAATGTCGGGCGATTTGGCGTTTCGGAAACCCGCCATGATGAACGGCAAATTAAAGGGGCGTATTTTTTCCGACGAAAAAATCATCATTGGTAAAAAAGGCGTTGTCGAGGGCAATGTGGTTTGCGGCGCCGGAGAAATTCACGGAAAAATCAAAGGCAATCTTCAAGCCAACGGCATGGTCGTGATTATCGGCCAAGTAAATGGCAACGTCGCGGCGCACGGCATCGAAATTGTGCCCAAAGCGCGTTTCAAAGGCGCGTTGGCGATCGGCGGAGAAGAAACTCAATTGAACAGCCTGTGGAAAGGCCTTAAGGTGTGGGGACATCGCATTCTTAAGAAATAAAATGAATCCTCATACGCCTCCATCAAAAAAATCGATTCAGTGTCCTTACTGCGGGCACGAACAAATGGAGTATCCTGAAATTTCCGGAACGACATGTCAGGCGTGCAGTAAATATATTTATTTGAGCCGTCCGCAACGCCGCAAAACCTCTTCCAAGATCAAACAAATTTTCACTCAGCGCAAAGAGATTCGTTGTTTTCATTGCGGTCATATCGAGATGGTGCCGGAAAGCAGTCTTTCGTGGCAATGCACGGCGTGTTCGGGGCACGTGGATTTGGAAACGCACGAAATCCAAAAAGGTTGCACGATGAATATTTTCACGCACGGCGGAGTCATTATCGGCCCGCGCGGGCATTTTTTAGGATCGCGCGCAGAAGCCGAGTGGATTCGTCTCGGCGGCTCGTCGTCGGGTGTTTTGGTCGGCAAAAAAATTACCGTCGACGGGCAAGCGCATCTGAAAGCCAATGCGACGGGCGAATCTTTGGATGTCGAACCCGGCGCTTCTGTGGATGCCAAGCAATTAATGGAATTTCAATCGGCTTTTATTCAAGGAAAAGTTTTCGCAAAACAACTTAAGGTGTTGGGGGATTTGAAAATTTCTTCGCTTGGAGAAGCGCACGTCGATCAAGCTTGGTTCAACACCCTCACCGTGGAACCCGGAGGCAAATTTTTCGCTCTACAAGCTTCGACTTTAAATCCGGAAGTTTCCCTTGAAGAAAACCCGAGCGACTCTGTCGAATAATTTATAGATGCGTATCGGGATCGTTTACTTTAAGTAAACAAGCGATCCATAATAATGTGATGACCGGCGCGATGAATGTGAATGTGTTGTTGATGGGTTGATGCGACCAGAGCGCCAGGAACCACCACAAAACGGATAAAAGCCAAAGCCCTTTCGAGGGCAATGTGTTCTTAATAAAAAGCAAAAACGCAGGCGTTGTAAGAAGAAGTTCGTAGCTGAGAGCGTAAGGAAGAAAAGGAAGACAAAACGTAAGATTCCCAAAAAGCGCTTCAGGCTTAGGCAAGTTTTTTAATCGTATCCAAACCGCAATCAACGCTAAAGGAACCATCGCGGTGCCGAGCCACAGAAAAGCGTTGAGCTTCCATCCAAAATTCCAAAAAAATCCGAGCCACGTGATATTGAGGCTCCAATTTTGAGATTGGCCGATGCCTGCGCCCATACCTAGAAGAACATTGGCCCAGTCGATAAAGAGATTCCATCCGCCGGCAAGAATCGTCGCTCCCAACCAAATCAATCCGCCGAGCATCATTCCTCCAAAAACTTTCCACCACCCCATCAGTGCAAGAATGAGCGCCAAAAAAGGAAGCAGTTGAGGTTTATAGCAGAGGCAGGAAAGAAAAAATCCTGCCGCAAACGCGTGATTGCGTTTGAACGCAAAACCGGCGATTGAAACAAGCAATAAACTCAGAGGTGTCAATTGTCCCAGAATCAAACTGTACGCCGTCGATGGAAATCCAAGAATATAGACGGGAAGAAATTTAATATCGGGCGCAATGTGTTTCAAAAAATAAATTGAGGCGATCACACATGCCAAAGAAAAAATCAGCCAACCGATATAGAATCGTATATAATGTTCGCCTGCAAAACACGCGGCGATTTTTGCGATCAGTGGACTGTAAACATAATTAAAATGATATTTTGGCGCTTCGCCTTTTTGAATCCAACGAAGCAAATGAGAATCTCGATACAGTAATTCCGTTTTCCCTTCTCTCACCATTCTTCCTGCGGCGTAATGTTGATACAAATCCGCGCCCTTCCTCGTCTGCGTTTCTTTCCAATACTCTCCACCATCCCACCTCGCCACAAACGAAACCCCCATTACCCCCACAAACACCAACGACAATATTAAAACAATTTTTCGCATAAGAATAAATTTAGGGACTCCGTCCCTAAAACCCTGCTTAAGGGCTACCGCCCTTAAGAATCCCTTCATGTGTGCGTTTGTTGCGCGCGAAGCGCGCTACAACAAACGCACACAAGGAGGATTTTAAAGGACAGTAGTCCTTTAACGGGGATTTTAAGGGGCAGAGCCCCTTAAACTTTGTCTTTAAATTGTTTTAGAAATTGAGGAAGTTGGTGAGTGGCGGCTTCGATGCGCATGATTTCAGATCGTTCGCGGGCGTGACCGAGACTGCTATAGACTTTGCCCGGTTCGCAATCGCGAGTGACGCCGGCGCGAGCGGTGACAATAGCTTTGTCTCCGATTTGGAGATGCCCGGCGATGCCGGATTGCCCGGCGATGATGACATAATTCCCGACGTGGACGCTACCGGAAAGCCCGCTTTGCGCGATGATGATGGTGTGTTTGCCGATGACGACGTTATGCGCGATCATGACGAGGTTGTCGATTTTACAGCCTTCTTGAATCCAAGTTTTGTCGAAACGACCTCGATCGATCGTGACATTGGCGCCGATCTCTACGTCGTCGTCAATTTGCACATAACCAATTTGAGGAATTTTTTCGTGATGACCGTTGGTGAATTCATAACCGAAACCATCGGAGCCAATCACCGTGCCGGCGTGAACGATGACGCGATTGCCAAGCGTGCAACGCTCCTCAATCACAACATTCGGATGTAAAAAACAACTCAAGCCCAATTTTACATTATGCCCAATGTAACACCCTGCGCCGATATGCGAGCCATCGCCTACATGAGCTCCTGCTTCGATCACCGTGTGCGGACCGATGTGCACGGCGTCGCCGATTTTTGCTTTCGGAGAAATGACTGCTGTGGGATGTTTGGTTTTTGTCCACTGCACGGGAGCGGGCATGAAAAGCACCGCCGCTTTTGCAAATGCTTTAGCAGGTTCTTTGACTTGAATCACCGTCGTCGGAAATTCTTCTTTGGAATCCAAAGGAACAAACATCGCGCCGGCGTTTGTTTTTTGTGCGGCCTTGAGGTATTTGGAATCTCCAAAAAACGCAAGCTGATGTTCGTTCGCAATACGAAGGTCGGCAATCCCTGTAAGCATGCGGGTTCCGTCCCCCACGACTTTTCCTTCGACTGAATCCGCAATTTCCTTCACACTCCTTTGCGCAATTGAACGCTTCATAAAAGCTTTTCCTCGTGATACCCGGCAAAGGTGTGCGTTGGAACGATTATTTCTTTTTAGGAGGCTGTGTTTTGTTCAGTTCTTTGATCACGTCGCCGGAAAGATCGGCGGTATCGGAATAAAGTACAGGGCTCGGAAAATCGCCTTTCACTAACACAAGATTGTACCCGCTACTTTTCGAAACCGTATTCACAATTTTAGCAATATCCTCCATGATCCCCTTGGTGGCTCTTCCCCGTTGCTCTTGCACAAGGTTAGACGCCGTTTGCGCAAAAGTGACATTTTCTCGGTCGCGAATTTGAGCCTCTTTCACTTTTTCTTTCAACGCATTTTCTTTTTCTTTACGCTTGGCTTCACTCAAGCTGGCATCCTTGCTTTCTTCTTGAAGCGCGCGAATTTGATCCACAAGCTTGCTGTAAGACTCGCGGCGATCATTGAATTCTTTCTGATAACCGGAAGCGACTTCTTTGAGACGGTCTTCGGCTTCTTGCGTTTTATAGTATTCTTTAAGCACGCGATTCATATCAATCACGGCAATTTTAAGCGATGTTTGCGCAAACGCGGCCGTAACCGTGAGACAAAAAGCTGACAACAACAATAAAGAGAGTTTTTTCATAGATTGGCGATCCTACTAAAACTGGTATCCCACGTCAAAGTGGAATTTAATCAATGTATCATTATGTTCTTTGGCGACGATTGGGAAACCAAAGTCCAAACGAAGAGGGCCGATCGGCAAATCCAAACGAAACCCAAATCCTGCGCCGGATTCGTAATCCGCCAAACTGTAATCGCCTACGCCGTCGTTATCAAAGCCAGCATCCACAAATACCGCGCCGCGCACGCGGTCTATAATAGGATATGTGACCTCTAAATTGCCGTAAGCCATCGTGCGTCCGCCAATCGGTTCGCCGGTGTTGTCGCGAGGGCCAATCGAGCGATACGCAAATCCGCGCACCGAACGCGAACCACCGACAAAATAGCGGTCAAAAATCGGCACGCGCGTGCCGCCGCTATGATGATTTTCAATTCCGGTCGCGCCGTTCATCGAAAAGATAATATCGTAGGGCAAAAGGAAGAATTTCTGACCTTCAGCTTCGAGTTTCCAAATCTTTGTATCTCCCAAAAGCGGCCCGCCCGCGCCTTCGGCGGCAAATTCAACTTTCTCGCCTTTGCGCGTCAAGAAAACGCTGTCGCGGCTATCATAAGTAACCGTTGCGCGCACCGAACTTTTACTGCGCGTGCCTTTTTCGTCTTTAATGGCTTGCGAAGCGGCGGCATCGACATCAAAAATCTCAATGCTCTCCAGCTGGTATTTCATCGCCACCGTCCAGAATTCATCCAATGCTTTGGCTAAACGAATCGCGCCGCCCATTCTGCGTTGATCATAACGCGAACTCAGATAATTGGATTCGTTGTAAAATAGATCGCCGCCGAGCGAGAGTTTTTGATTGAGAAACCACGGCTCGGTCACGCTGATGGTAAAATCTCTGCGCCTCAAACCATATTGAAGCCGCGTGCGGAATTTTTGACCTCCACCTGTAAACGTCGGCCAATTCGCAATATCAAAATTGCCCTGCTGAACTTCCACAAAACCCAAAATGCTATCCACTGTGCTGAATCCAACACCAAAAGTTACCGAACCTGTGCGCTGTTCTTCCACGGTGACGACCATGTTTTTTCTGCCGCTCACCGAAGTGTCTTGCGGCGAAATGTCCACTTTCGAAAAATATCCCAAATTCTCCAAACGCTTCTTGCTCGCGTCGGCGCGCACAGAATCATATACCTCGCCCGGCGCGAGCGCGAGCTCGCGACGCAGAACTTTATCTTTGGTTCGATTGTTGCCTTGGATCACAATTTTTTCCACGAAGAATTGCGGGCCTTCTTGTACTTTATAAACCAAGTCCATTTTCCCGCTTTGGATATTCGGCGCGCGCTCAGGAATGACTTCCGTATCCACATAACCTTTCTCGCCGTAAACGTCTTTGATGGCTTTGATGTCTTTTTGCAAACCTTGCGGCGAATACACCGCGCCTTCAACCATCTTCATGCGCGCGCGAAGCGCGTCATTCGTAAACAACGTATTATTAGTGATGGAAACTTTGCCGACTTGATATTGAATGCCCTCAAACACCTTAATGCGAATGCGCAGAGAATCTTCGTCATACGGCTCGTATTTCACATCTTTCACCGCCATGTCGATGTAGCCGTGCTCGTAATAATAATCGCGCAGTTTAACCAAATCTTGCTGGAACTGCTCGTCTTTGAAGCGGCCGGATTTATCAAGGAAAGAAATCCAAGATTCCTCTTTTGTCTTGAGCGTTTTTTTCAAATCGCCTTGTTCAAACGCCTTGGCATTTTCAAAGACAATGTCCTGAATCACCATTTTCTTGCCTTCGGTAACGGTGTAAGTCACGACCGCGCGGCCGAGCTGTTCATTCACGTCGATTTTATATTCCACGTGGGAATTTTTGAAACACTTGTCTTGATAATAATCGCGGATCGCCTGCGCATCCGCGGAAACTTTTTGTTCGCTGAGTGGATCGCCAACCTTACTGGTGACTTTTTTCAACACAGCTTTTTCGCTGATTTCCTTGGCGCCTTTCACCACAATTTCTTTTACCGTCGGTTTTGGTTGAACAATCACCACCACTTTCACACCGTCGCCGAGAGGCTCGTCGTAAATACGTAAATTCACAAAAAATCCGGTCGCGTACAAATTGCGCACGTCTTCTTCCACTGACGCCGGCGAATAAGGCTGGCCGACTGTTGTGCGCATATTGGAAATCACCACTTCGCGCGCGACGGATTTGGGCCCGACATATTCAATATCAATTTCCTTCACCGTTGGACCCATGCGCTCGACATCGCCTCCGGCAGAAGGAGACTTCACTAAAGTTTTTTCTTTTGTGCTTTTGGGTTTTGTTACCGGCGCATTCGTAGTTGCGGATGGCTTTTTATTCGTCGTGGATTTCACTTGAGCCGAACACGGCAACAACATTGCGGATAACAAAAATACCCCACCCAAAATCCATCCTTTTAATGCCCCTATTTTTCTTAGTAACATATAAATCTATAACTCCTTAGCGGAATTTTTACTCATTCCGCAGTATTTTCTTCCCCGCTATCGCATCTCTCCCCTGCAAGCGATACCCCCTCCCCATCTATATGAAAACGAACACTGCAGACAGAAATCCCTTAGGTCAAGCTATTTTGATTCAGAAGTTTCCTCTGTTTTTTTAGGGGTCTGAGAACCAAGGGAGATCGGGGGTGATGGGGATGGGGTCGGAGTTAAAAAGCGGGGTGGTGAGGGTGTGGAAGAGTTCGCGGAGTCCATCGGCGATG
>JBMONL010000008.1:0-27811 GCA_049324635.1 Verrucomicrobiota bacterium
CTAAAAATCCACCAAAAAGTTTCCCCTGTTTTAAAAAAACACACCCCTTCCACTTGTTGAAATACGCAAAATATATGCGATCAGCTATTTAGAAAAATCCCTCATCAAAAACAGGGGAAGGTTCTGTTTGCAAGAAGAGTGCGAGCATGCGATAAAGAAGTGTTTTTGCGTGAAAAGAACAATCGGTTCCTGTAGCGTTGCGGAATGGCGGGACTAAGTGTGCCGATAATAGAAAAACATAAAAAACGATTGAGACCGCGAGTATATTCTATCGGAATATACGTTGTGGGAATTTTCATTTTGGCGCAAATCATTGCCTTGGGGTCTATTTTTTGGTTGCGCAAAACGGTGGTGAAAGTGGAAGTCATCGGTCCGACTTATCGAGCGCAAGAGAGTTTGGGCTTGTCGAAATTAAATCAAAGCGCGTCTGCCGCAAAATTGCCGGATTTAAAAAATTTGCCGGCGCCGCAAGTCGCCGGGCGTTTGCAAGTGCCGCATCCGGAAGGTAACGAAGACCGCATTTTGCAATTCAACGACCAAGCGCGCGAGTTTCGCCGGAGAAATGATTTTGATCTCGCGGAAACAGCTCTCAAAAAAGCTTTAGATTTAGACCCCTGTTATCCCAACACTCTAATTAACTTTGCCATGTTGGAAGAAGCCAGAGGCCATGACGAAATGGCTCTGGATTATTGGCAACGAGTCGTCAATTTGGGCGATCAAGCCGGCGCCGCTTTGCGTTTAGCACGTGAGCGCGCCTCCATTTTAGAAGATAACTTGCAAAAAGAAAAAATCGCTCGCGAACGGGAAGATTTAATTCTTAAAGCGTCGCGAAAATTGCTCGTCGATGAAGTCATATCAAGTCCGGCCCCTATCGGCCCTACACCGGAGCAACTCACGATGGATTTTAAAATTCGTTCGCTCGCGGAAAATCTCAGTCCTGGAAAAATGCGAATCCAGATTTTTTTCTATGAAAAACTGGCCAATGGAGACCTTGTTCCGGCAAAAATCGAAGCAAAATTTTTAAATGAACGTCCTACATGGAGTCATCATCAAATGGAAACTTTAAGAGTGCGTTATTCGCGATCCCAACAGCAACGCGACGGACAGCGCGATTATCATGGATACTTAATTCGTTTGATTTACGACGGCGAAGTGCAGGATGAAAGATCCTCGCCCGTCAACTTGCTCAAACTTTTTCCTTATCAGCCGAAGTAAGTTCTCTAAATTCAAGGCTATCGCCTATGTGTAATCGTTGCGCGCCGTGAACCGGCATTTCCACGACAGAGTCCGCTCCCCACACGATGGGGATCATTCGCCATGGAGGCAAATGCGCGGCGATTTTGATCACGCGATTTTGACGGTTTAAAAAAACGGCATCGATCGGAAAATTCATAAAAAACATGTGAATGCCGTTACAGGGTTTAAGCCAAATTCCCTCTTGATGCGGCAAAGAGGAATATCCCAAAAGACCTTTCATCCGAAACCACAACGAGGAAGAATGAACGCATCGTTCCAGCAAAACTTCGCCGGAAACAAAAACTTTGTAAGACAAAAGTTTCAAAATATCACTTCTTATATGCGGAAATGCGGGCGAGAAGTTCATCTTGCAACGCACTGCGAGTCAGAAGACCTGTGTGCTTGTTCACCAAATGCCATTCGGGATCAATAATCAACGTCGTTGGAATAGCGTCGATAGAACCAAAAAACGAATGAATCGTATCCATATTCGCAAGCAAAATAGGATAGTTGATTCCGTTGCGTTGCGCGAAAGATTGCACCACGTCGATGCCGCCGTCGTCCACGGAAATGCCAATAAATTGAACGTTCTTTTTTGCCAATTTATTTTGCAAAGCAATAAAACTCGGAATTTCGCGCGTGCACGGAGGACACCACGTCGCCCAAATATTCACCACCACCCATTGGCCTTTGAACGCGTTACTATCGATGGTTTGGCCTTGAATATCCTGCAACGAAAAATCCGGAGCAGGAGAACGCTCGATAGAAGGAGCAGGGATTTCTCTCGGCGAACATGCCGCAAGACTCATCATCAGCAATCCTATCGAAAAATATTTGATCAAGGTCATCGTGAATGCACCGGAGTTTTCGCCGGCGAATGAGAATGTTTTTTGGATAAACGATTTTTTCGCTGTTCCATAAGCACAAGAATCTGCGGCAACACCGCCGTGCTGGCAAGATAGCAAAAGAAAATGCCGACTGTCATCACAAAACCTAAACTCACCAATCCTCGATACGAACCAATCATCATCGCCGCAAATCCAAAAATCGTCGTCAACGCCGAAAGCAAAACCGCTTTGCCTGTACTGGAGCTAAATAACCGCACGCTTCCTTCTTCCATATAGCGATCGACAATATACACTCCGTACGCCACTCCAATCCCGATGACCAACGGCAGTGTGATAATATTTGCGGGATTAAATTGAATTCGAAAAACCGTCATAAACGCCAACATCCACACCACGCTCATTCCCAGTGGAATCAATGTAATCGCCAGCCGTGAAAAGTTACGAAAGTAAAGCCCGACAACCACCACAATCGCGCCGAGCGCCCAATAAGCCGCTTGCAGATAACTTTTCTTCAAAATATCGATGTACACATAATTCTGCACAGGCGTGCCGGTGGCATTCGCATCGACACTGCGTAGATCATTGACAAATCTTTCGTTGGCTTCCCGCTCCCAAATATTTTCCTTGGGATGCACCTCCAAAAGCACTTTGCCGTTTTTGGAAATATAATGTTTCAGAGCTTCCGGCGGCAAATCTTTTAGCGTCACCGGCGTTTCCATGTCGAACGTTTTTAGAAAATCAAGATCGCGCTTCATTCTGCTCAACAAACTCACTTGGTAATGATTGAGTCGTGTCTCCGCCTCTTCCTGAGGCAATTGATCAAGTCGTTGCACAGATTTTTCCAATGCAGGAATCAATCGATCAAAAATATCGAATGCTTTTTGCGCGCGCGGGTCTTTGGCTTGACGGAACTTTTTCGCCTCCGCCCAACCTTTGAGTGAATCATCCAACAATAAATTCAAATTTGTTTTGGCCTTGGCGACATTCACTTTTCCAGAAACATCCGGATTGAAATGAATACGATTCAATTCCTTGCGCAGTTGCTGAAGAATTTTGATCTTTTCCGTCTGATTTTCCGGCAAAATTTTGCTGGGACTGATCACGCTTTTGACGGAAGGAAATTGTTCGAGTTGCGCGGTTTTTTTGCGGGCATCCTCCATGTTGTCGGCAACGATCACTCCGAAAAGAAATGAATGGGCGTCTGAATTCAAAAGCCGATGAACCAAGCGCACCGATTCAATCTTGGGATTTTGAAGATTCAATAAATTATGATCGAAGCCCACGTATTTGGAGAGAATCAAAGCCAACAGTGTGCCCACTGTAGCTAAAATCAAAATCATACGCGGACGGGATAATAAAGCGTGATCGAGTTTTCGCCCAAAAGCCATTTGAGACGTATGATGATGCGGCAAGGGACGCGATTTTCCGGCGTCGCGCCACACCAAAAGCGCCGGGAGCAAAATTAAATTCGCGGCCATGCAAAAAATCATTCCGCATCCGGCGATCACGCCGAGTTCCGCCAATCCCAAAAAATCATTAAAACACATCGTGAAAAACGCCACTGCGGTAATGCCTCCGCCGGTAATGATCGCCGAACCTGTATATTGCAAAGCGTTTTCAATCGCTTCAAAAACGGTGCGATTTTTAGCGCGTTCTTCTTCATAACGTCCCAAAATTTGAATGCCAAAATCAATGCCGAGCCCCAAAAGCATCAGCACAAACGCTTGTGAAATAATATTCAGATGTCCCACCGTCAACACCGTGAAACCCAGCGACCAAAATAAAGCGCAAGCAAGACAAAAAAGCGCCAATCCCGGACGAATCAGTTCGCGATACGCGCCAAAAAATAAAAGCGCAATTGCCAAAAAAGCCAGAATGGAAGCGATCGTCATATCGCGAGTGCTTTGTTTGAGTTCATCATCAAGCAACACCGGTTCGCCAGTCAGCCCAATCTCCACACCGGAAAATTGCTTTTTAATCTCCGTGATATCCGCGCGAAGATTGCGAATGGCGGTCTCATGCGGAGAAAAACTTTTCGCGTCGCTCGGGGTCGGATGAAGCATCATCAAAACAATTTTCCCATCCTCAAACGCCAAATAAGTATTGAGCAAAAGCTGGCGGTCTAATTCTTCAACGTTGGAAAGAGCGCCGTTGCCATTGGAATCAAGAGCGACTTTAGGATCTAAATCGCGCGCGAGCTTTTCCAAGTCGCGAATCATTTTGTCGGCAAACGCGCCGAGTTCGTCGAGCGTGCCTTTGGCGCCGCGCGCTTTTTCCACGCGGTCAAATTGATTCAGCGCTTCATCGAGCAAGGAATTCAAATTGACGCCCTGCGCGGCTTTGCCTCCGAAAAGATCGCGTTGCGCGCGTAGTTGATTCACAATATCGCGCAATTCGTCTTCGGTTTGATACAAAAGAAAATGCGACTTAAGTTTCGAAAGATCGTTGCGATAATAAATCGATTTGACTTCATCGGAACGAACCGAAAATTTTGCGGCCAAGGCATCCGCCGCTTGCCGGTTTTTCTCGAAATCCGGCGATTGAATCATCACCACAATCGGGTCCGGCGCCTCAAATTCGCGCACGTACGCCAAAAAGTTTTTCAGCGACGGCGAGTCTTGACGAATCAACGCGTTGGTGTCATTCACCACGCCTAGCCGAAACAACGTCAGCCAGACTCCTACCAATGCCGCCGCGAGCGAAATCCAAAATATCTTTTTTGGATTTCGGCAGACGATACCTGCCACGCCGCGCAAAAGCTTTTGCAAATTGGATCTGATCCATTCCATAAAGCGACATACTTTAACAAGAGTTCTGATAATGACAACAAGGGTTTTTTTAAAAAATTGGCTTCCGTGAATAAATCCGATAAAAAAAATTCATGAATATCTTGTTAGGGTACGCGATTCTTGGTTTGTTGGCTGGATTATTGAGCGGTTGTTTCGGCATCGGCGGAGGCGGATTGATGGTGCCGATGCTGATTTTATTTTTTGAATTGCCGTTCCATGTCGCCGTTGGCACTTCTTTGGCGTTGATTTTGCCGATCTCGCTCGCGGGAAGTTTTGCCAATTTCAAAATGGGCAATATCAACTGGCAGGCATTCCTCGCCTGTTCCGCAACGGGTATCATTGGCGCCGTGATCGGCGCTTTATTAATCCAGAAAGTTCCCGCGCTTTACGCCAAACGCGCTTTTTCCATCTTCCTTATCTACTCCGCATGGCGATTTTGGATGAAATGAAAAGCGTTATTGTTGAATCGTGTAAAATCTCTCCGCTCCGTCGAGAGATGTGTATGGTTGAAGTAAAATTTTCACCGCTTCTTCCAGCGCCAGCACGCGTTCTTCGAGGGAGATGCCGTTTTCTTGGAAGCGCGCGTTGATTTGCGCCGCTTCAGTGGATTGTTCTAAAATTTCTTCGCTCATTTTTTCTTTCCTGTTTAATTTTCGATTTTCAATTACGCGTATTGTCCGCCGGTGGATGATGTGCCCGAAGTGTTACCGGGGAATTTCGTTGCGCCGCCTGCGGAGATGACGCCGTTCATCGTGACGTCATACCGTTTGCCGGTCGGTCGAGCGAAAAGATTCGCGCCGCCGGTGCCCCACGTCGGCGTGGTGCCCGTCGCTTGAAATTCCGTGCCGACGTTATTATTCGCCGCGCCTACGCCCGTAAAATCCGCCCCGCCGGTTGCGCTACCGATGCGGTACCACGTGCCCACTGTCAAACTTCCGCTCGTGATCGTTCCCAAGAAAGATTGATTAAAAAGCATGTAGGAACAATTCGAACACGATGCAAATGTCGTAAACGCCAAGCCGTCAGCCATCGTGATATTGTTCCCCAAATAAGCATTCGACACTCTCGATGCGCCAATGTGCGCCGTCGCGCTCCCCACAATCCGATACGCGCCTGTCGTCCGCAAGCATCCTCCTAGATCAATATAGATATGCTGATGCGCGGCGTTCGCGCCAAAATATAGATTGTTAATTTCCACATAAGCCCCAGTGCCTATGATCCCCAATGAAGGACAAAATCCGCCCGTGCCGCCGTTTTGTAATTGAAAATCCTTCAATTTCCATACGCCATAGCAATAATACGCATAAATCGTCACCACACCGGAACTCGTCGTCACGATCACATTGCTCGGTGTCGTTGAGTTTCCTTGAATGATGACACTGCCGCGCCCCGTCAAATTTTTCAAATAAATTGAACCCGAGGTGTAAGTCCCGTCCGCCAATTGAATCGTTACGGCATAACTTCCCAAATCCAAATCCGCCGCCGTATCCACCGCTTTTTGTATCGTCAAAAAAGGAGAACCCGCACTCAACCCGTCATTCGAATCACTCCCCGTCGTCGCCACATAATACGTCCGATTCGCCGTTAACTTTTCCCGGCAATTGTCTAATTTTGTTTTATCCGTTCCGCTCATTAACCCGCTGTTACCGCTCGCTACAGCATCGGCAATCACATCGCTTCCGCCCGTCACGTGAGTGGAAGCATGCGTTGTGGGAGTGCGAGCATTGGAAAGGCGTGTATCATTGCCTTCGCAGACGGTTCCCGCGCTCGAACCAAAATTCACCGAGAACGTTCTATTTGCAGAAAGATCGCCGCCACCGGATAAACCTGTTCCTGCGGAAATCACGCGTCCCCATAAATCCAAAACTCTTTTGCCTAATTTTCCAAACGCGCTGAGGATGCTGTCTTCCTCGGAAATCGCCGCACCGGTGGATAAATCCAATCCTTCCAAAACTTGATACGTGATTAAATTTGCGCTCTCTGGCTCCACCTCCGGCCAGAGCGACTCCGCCAATAATTGAGGCGCTTTCAATTGAGCGTCAAAACGCAAAGTGTAAGAAGACTCCGGCATGGGATAAATGCGTAATCGTTGCTGAAAACCATACGATTCGATCCAATAAAATCTCGGCACGCCGATGTCCATGCGTTGATTCGATGCAAAACCCAATAATTCGTTGCGTCCACGAAGCGCTTGCAATTTATATTTATTGTTGAGCCACACCGGACCGATAATCGACGCCACTTCTTCCGGAAAAATGACGCAATCCCCATACACCGTCCCGCTCCCGTCCGTCGTTGTCGTTCCTTGAAACGGATTTTGCAATGTAGTCGTATCGACGATTTCATTGTCTTCGGTTTCCGTAGCGATGCGCAACGTGCATCCGATCATGTCCTCTGAAATGCTTGTTCCCCCCGACATAACGGTAGACGATTGAGAAAAAGTCTTTCCGGAAATCGCGCGCGGCGCGGATAGAGCGAAAGAAAAACTCTTTTCCTTCAAAAACGAAGGACCCCACGTGTAAATATCCTGCAACGCCGCATTGATGTCGTTCAAAATACGAGACCGCACCAACGCCGGCGTTTTTGTGGGATCGTCGATGCTCGCATAGCTCAATAAATCGTTTCGTATTTGTAATCGCGTCAAAGCCATAAATCTCCTTTAGATATGATCCATTTTAATAACCGCCCGGCGACAAACGTTGCGCATGTTCGCGTTGCGGACTCAAATTCTGCAGTCTTTGCAACGCGCGTTTGGCGTCGGCTTCCAACTGCGGAAGCATTTCTTTGTTGTTGAAGTGAATCCACGTGGAAAATTTGTGCCTCGCCAGCGGCAAAAGCACAGTTTCTTGCAAATCTCCCGGTAATTGAACTTTTTGATCCTCAGTCATGATATGCGCACAATGTACGCATGTCAGGCCATTTGTCAATGGATCGCGCTTATATTTATCTTTGAAAAAAGAGTTTTTTTGCTACTTTTATCCTTCACTTTGAAGAGACTTTTACATGAAGAAAACGCCTGACACATCGACCATCCAGCATGTTGCCCAGAGCGCGCAACGCTATGCGCGTGAGCGGCGGCTTCAGGTGCAGATGTGGCAATTTTCCGTGGATTTTTTCTGCCTCTTATTGGCGGGAATTCTTGGATTCGGTATTCGCTTTCAGTCTTCTTTATTGCATTTTGGTGTTACGGGTTTTCGGTCGATAGAAAAATATTTTTTCATCATTATTTTGGGCGCGCTTTCGTTTCAATTTCTTTTGTATTGGTTTCAAACATACGATCACAAAAATATTTTGCGTTATCGCTTGATCATTCGGATCTTTATTAAAGTTTCCATTATTTGGATTTTTGCGTTTTTGGGGCTGACGCTTATTTTTAAAGTCGATCCTCCAATCTCGCGTCTTTTTGTTCTTTATACGGCGATATTGAGTCTTTCAACGCTTCTTTTGTGGCGCACGACGCTCTATTTTTATTTTCGTCATGCTTTGTTTGCGCCGCAACTCCGATTGCGCGCGTTGATTGTCGGATGGACACAGCAAGCGGAATCCCTCCTCAAATCCATTCAACACGATCCTCAGCATCCTTATGAAGTACTCGGATGCGTGCCTTCGGCGCACGGAACATTTCATGATCAGCCGCCCGGATATGTCGAAGTATTCGGCGATTACAATGAAATTCCGGAATTGATCCATCTTCATAAAATCGACACGTTGATTTTATCCGATTTGAATCCTAATGTTCGAGAAATTGCGAGTCTTGCCAATCTTTGTGAAAAAGAGTTGGTTGAATTTAAAATCATTCCCTCTTATTTCGATGTCCTTCTCTCCGGTCTTCACTTGGAAACCATCAGCGGCGTGCCTTTGCTTGGCGTGACTCAACTTCCTTTGGATCATCCTTATAATCGCGCGCTCAAGCGCCTTGTTGACGTCATCGGCGCAATGATTGGACTCGTCCTTTCCGTGCCGTTAACGATTCTATTTGGATGGATGGTGTATCGGGAATCTCCCGGTCCTATTTTTTATTTTCAAAAGCGTCTCGGACGTAGCGGCCAAATTTTTTATATCATTAAAATTCGCAGTATGCGTATGGATGCCGAATCCGAAACCGGCGCTCAATGGTGCAAGGAAGACGATCCTCGCCGTCTCAAAATCGGCGAATTCATGCGCAAGTGGAATATCGACGAAGTTCCGCAGTTTTGGAACGTGCTCATCGGACAAATGAGTTTGGTGGGGCCGCGTCCTGAACGCCCGGAGCTTATTGAAGATTTCAAAGAAGATATTCCTCATTACCAAGCGCGTCATAGCGTCAAACCCGGGTTGACCGGTTGGGCGCAAATTCATGGTTTTCGCGGCGACACGGATTTGAACGAACGCATTCGTTGCGATTTATATTATCTGGAAAACTGGAGTCTTCCTCTTGATTTTTATATCATGTTGATGACGTTTTTCAAAAGAGACAATGCGTATTGAGTAAAGCATTCACGAAGATCGCGACGGCGTAGAATCCGATTCTTTTGCAGTTTGCATAAGACTGATAAAGACATCTTCGAGGCTGGAAGGAATACGCTCCCATTTCCACGGAGGTTTGTTGAATCGCTCGACGGCGGCATCCACTGCTACGGTATCGCGCCCGCTGATATGAAGTGTATTGCCGAAAGCAACAACTTGTTCCACGCCGTCGCACTGGCGCAATGATTCCGTAAGTTCTTTGAGATTTTTTCCGCTGACACTCCACGTCGTGAGTTTACCTTGCTCGATCACTTCATCCACTGTGCCGTGCGCGAGTAAATTTCCATAAGCAATATAAGCGAGGCGATGGCATCGCTCCGCTTCGTCCATGTAATGTGTGGTCACCAACGCCGTGAGTCCTTCGGCGGCGAGGCGATGAATTTCATCCCAAAATTCACGGCGAGCTTTTGGATCGACGCCCGCGGTCGGCTCGTCAAGCAAAAGAAGCGGCGGTTGATGAATCAAACATGCCGCCAAAGCGAGCCGTTGCTTCCATCCGCCGGAAAGTTTTCCTGTGAGTTGGCGGCGGCGGCGATATAAATTGAGCCGGTCCAAAGATTCTTGGACGGCGCGTTTGCGATCCGGCACGTCATAAATATGCGCGATGAAATCCAGATTTTCTTCAATGGTGAGGTCTTCGTAGAGACTGAATTTTTGCGTCATGTAACCGACATGACGTTTGATGCTGTCTGATTCGGTCATCACATCGTATCCGAGGCACGTTCCGCGTCCGGCATCGGCTTTGAGTAAACCGCAAAGCATGCGAATGAACGTGGTTTTGCCGCTACCGTTCGGCCCGAGGAAACCGTAAATTTCTCCGCGACGCACCTGCATGGAAATTTGATTCACCACGCATTGTCCGTCAAAGGATTTGGTGAGTCCTTCAACATCAATCATCCATTCCGAAGTTGTCATGAAAATATTTTTAAAAAACAACGAATAAAATTAACCATTGAGTCGACGATTCAATTCCGTGAGCATCTTTTGAGCGGCGATGGGGATGACGGTTCCGGGGCCAAAGATGGCGGACGCGCCATTTTTCAAAAGAAATTCATAATCCTGAGCCGGAATAATTCCGCCGACGATAATCATAATATCTTCGCGCCCGATTTTTTTGAGTTCCTCGGCGAGTTGCGGCACGAGCGTGTTGTGCCCCGCGGCGAGCGAACTGACGCCGATGATATGCACATCGTTGTCGGCGGCTTGACGCGCGGTTTCGGCGGGCGTTTGAAAAAGCGGTCCGATATCAACGTCAAATCCAAGATCGGCGTACGCAGTGGCGACAACTTTCGCTCCTCGATCGTGTCCGTCCTGTCCCATTTTTGCAATGAGAATGCGGGGGCGGCGTCCGTGTTTGTTTTCAAATTCATCCGCCATGCGATGCACAGTCGTAATTTCTTCCGTGTCGCCAAATTCCGCGCCGTACACGCCGGAGATCGAGCGAATCATCGCTTTGTGACGCCCAAAAACTTGCTCCATTGCCGCGGAAATTTCTCCGAGTGTGGCGCGCGCGCGCGCGGCTTCCACGCACAATTCCAATAAATTTCCTTCGCCGGTTTTTGCGGAATTCGTAATCGCTCTCAGAGAATTTTCCACGCGCGCGGAATCGCGTTCGGATTTTAATTTTTGCAAACGCTCGACCTGCGAATGGCGCACAGAGGTGTTATCAATCTGCAAAATGTCCAATTTCTCCTCGTGATCGGCGCGAAAACGATTGACGCCGACAATCACTTCTTTGCCGGAATCAATCTGCGCCTGACGCCGCGCCGAAGCTTCCTCGATGCGCATTTTGGGCAAACCGGTTTCAATCGCTTTTGCCATGCCGCCGAGATTTTCGATTTCCCGCAAATGTGTCCATGCGCGCTGAATCAATTCTTTCGTCAAAAATTCCACTAAATACGATCCGCCCCAAGGATCAATCACGTTGCAAATTCCAGTTTCGTGTTGCAGATAAAGTTGCGTGTTACGGGCGATGCGCGCGGAAAATTCCGAAGGCAACGCGAGCGCTTCGTCGAGCGAATTGGTGTGAAGCGATTGCGTGTGCCCCATCACCGCCGCCATCGCCTCGATGCACGTGCGAATGACATTATTAAACGGGTCTTGCGCGGCGAGACTCCATCCGGATGTTTGCGAATGCGCGCGCAGAGCCATCGATTTCGGATTTTGCGGATTAAATTGTTTCACCAATTTCGCCCAGAGAAAACGCGCCGCGCGCATCTTGGCGATTTCCATGAAAAAATTCATCCCTTGCGCCCAAAAAAACGAAATGCGCGGCGCGAATTCGTCGATCGAAAGCCCCGCGGAAAATCCCGCGCGAATGTATTCGAGCGCGTCCGCCATCGTATAAGCAATTTCCAAATCCGCCGTCGAGCCGGCTTCCTGCATGTGATAACCGGAAATGGAAATGCTGTTAAACTTCGGCATTTTCTTCGCCGTATAAGCAAAAATATCGGCGATGATGCGCATGGAAGGTTGCGGCGGATAAATATACGTGTTGCGCACCATGTATTCTTTCAAAATGTCGTTTTGAATCGTGCCCGATAGTTTTTCCTGCGCCACGCCTTGCTCTTCTGCCGCCACGATATAAAACGCCATCACCGGCAACACCGCGCCATTCATCGTCATCGACACCGACATTTTATCGAGCGGAATCCCGTCGAAGAGAATTTTCATGTCGAGTACCGAATCCACCGCCACGCCCGCTTTTCCCACATCGCCCATCACGCGCGGATGATCCGAATCGTAACCGCGATGCGTCGGCAAATCGAACGCCACCGAGAGTCCTTTTTGCCCCGCCGCGATATTTCTTTTATAAAAAGCGTTGCTTTCTTCCGCCGTGGAAAATCCGGCGTACTGACGAATCGTCCACGGTCGCTCAACATACATCGTTAAGTAAGGGCCGCGCGTAAACGGCGGTAAACCCGGCATCGAAGAAAGATGCGCGCTATCCCGAATATCTTTTTTTGTCAGAAGCGGTGGAACCGAAATTTGCTCCATCGTTTGCCACAAACATTCGTCCCAACTTCGTTCGGTCTCAGATGCAAATTTTTTCTTCCACGACTCAAAATCAACTTCGCCCGCGCCGCTCGAAAAATCCATCTGCGTAAAATCCGGTGTCGCGCTCATGACATCACTCCGATTCGTTGAAAAAGTTTTTGCAAAATTTCCACAATATCCGCGCGCATATAAATGAATTCATCCACGCCTGCCGCGCGATGCGCTTCCACTTGATCCTTAGGATAACCCGCTAATACCGCGATCATCTCCGGTTTTTCTTTTTTCAATGCGCCGACAAAAGCCGGCACAAGCGCAGGATACGTTTCATCCGTCGAACACAATACCGCTATGGACGCGCCGGAATGCGCCGCCGCTTTTCCCGCTTCTTCTGGAGAGGAAAATCCATCGGAAGAAATGATTTCAAATCCGCCGGTTTGAAAAAATTCCCTCGAAAAATCCGCGCGCGCTTTGTGTTGAATCTTCGATCCCATATTGGCGAGAAAAACGCGCGGACGATGGCCCGTTTTTTCTTTCCACGCATCCGCCGCGCGGCGCAAATTTTCAAAATCTTCCGCGATGCGATGCGGTTTGAGAGGCTGAATACGCGGGCGCTCGCCGTCGCGCGCGCGAATGACTCGTGTAATTTCTCCGAGCGTGGCGCCGACTGCCGCCGCGCCGATGGCTTCTTCTAAAAGATTTTCGTCGCTGGAATCCAAAATGCCCGCCAGTTTTTGTAGAATACTCGAATGAAGCGCGTTGTCGTGCGACGTGCGGTACTCGCGCACCAACTGCACGCATTCGTTGTAAATTGCTTTCAAATCAGGAATACGCGAATCTTGCTTTTTCTCGTCGGGATTGGCGTAACGATTCACGCCGACCAGAACATCCTTGCGCGTCCGCAAAGCGCGTGTTTTTTCTTCCGCCGTTTTTTCAATAAGATTTTGAATAAAATTTTTCTTCAGCGCCTCCAACATGCCGCCTTGCCGCTCGACTTCCTGAAATAATTTCCACGCTTCTTGAGCTAAATTTTGCGTCAAATTCTCCACATACCACGAACCGCCCGCAGGATCGATCAATCGCTTCAGATGCATTTCGCTTTTCAAAATTATTTGCGTGTTGCGCGCCATGCGACGCGAAAATTCATCCGGCGCGCCCAACGGCTCGTCGAAGGGACGCACATTGAGAATTTCGCATCCGCCCAATATCGCCGCGAATGCCTGCGTGGTCGTTCGCAACAAATTCACATGCGGATCCAGCGTCGATTTGTTCCAAAAATCCGTCGCAGAATGAATGTGCATTTTCTTCGATTCTTCCGAACCGCCCCACGCAGAAATAATTTGCGACCAGATCATCCGCGCCGCGCGTATTTTTGCGATTTCCATGAAAAAATTCGATCCGGTCAAAAACGCAAACCGCATGCGCGAAGCCACGGCATCCACCGACAATCCCCTCCGGGTCATCTCGCGCAAATATTCCACGCCCGTCGCCACCGCAAACGCCAATTCATGCATTGCGCTCCCGCCGCTCTCGTGATAAGGGCGACCATGCACGCAGATGGTCTGCAAATTCTGCGCGCGCTTGCATGCCCATTGGGTCAACGCGCTCATTTCGCGATACGCGCCCTCGATGGATTGCGGCAAAGTTCCTTCGTGCGAAAGTACTCCGAGCGGATCCATCTCGATGCATCCCTTCAAACGTTGCAAAGAAAATCCGCGTTCGCGCACCAACGCCAAAAACAACGCCGCAAACGGCAATCCCGACGAACCCGATCGCACAAACACGGGAATTTTTTCCAGATCAATATCCTCCAGCGCCTGCGAAAGTTCCTTCAAGGTTGAAATCGAAACACCGCCTTGTCCGACTTCGCCTTCTTTCGCCCAATCCGGATCGAGTCCTTGTCGCGTTGCGTGATCCAGATTGAGATTCAAGCACGTCAAACCGCGCGCGAGCCCGTGCTTCGCCGCCGCGTTAAATTCGCGCGCCGAAACACACCCCAATTGCTGGGAAATTTCCCACGCTTCGCGCAAATAACCGCCCGCGTGATTACCGCGCGCGAACGGCGCCATTCCCGGATGCGGCATATCCTCGCCCTCGCAATACACCGGCTGAAGCGCCATGCCTTCGTAGTTCAAAGAAATCAAACTCTGATCAAAATTTTTGTCGCCCAGATACGCTTGAACAGCCTCGCGCCACTGCGCGTACGACACATCGGGAAATTCAGAAAAATCGATCGTCTCCGGTAACGAAAAATTCATGGTGATAGATATAATTATTTTTAGACAGAATGAACAGAATTTAAAAAATACTCCGACCCTTTTACCCATTTAACCACGGATTACACGGATGTATGCTCCGCATTCTTTTGACCACACCTCGCGCAAAGGGACAAGTCTGTTACATTTTCCTGCCCTGCGTTAGCAGGGCATACATCCGTGTAATCCGTGGTTAAATAGAGACGTGGAGCAATAATTCTGTTCATTCTGTCAAAAAATTTTATTTTTCTTTCAAAAGCTTGGAAATTTGTTAAACAAGAGAACGTAAAAAGTAATGCGAGCCTATTTTCAATCTTGGGGCATTAAGGGAGCTGTTGTTTTATTCTCATTCTTGCTTTTTGTCGCTCTGAAATGGCATACAACGTGCTTCAGTAAAGGCATGGACGGCATTCAAGCTATACAGGCTTCCTCTGTCGCGCCTGCTGAAACTCCTCACCAGCGCACAGCTTTGGTGGACTCTTCCGCCCCTTGGGAAATCATTCTCGCTCAAGAACAAGCGCTCGCGAGAAATTACTTCGGCGCAACGAGTTCTACTGTCGCCGCCAAGCCCACCGTGCAACCTACCCTCCCCACCCTTCCTGCCTTGCATACCAGCTATCGAACCCTGCAAATAGCGCCTGCGACCGATGAAATTTCCACGGAAAACCTCGCCGCGCAAGACTCCGATGGCATGCAAAAATTACCTGTGGAAAACTTCGCCACTCAGGAAGAATTTTTGAAAATGGCAAAGGTGGATTTTGACGCTTCGCAACAACGTTGGTCTGCCACTTGGGAAAAACCGCAGATGTTCCACTTCGGCATGTTGCTCAAACCTGCGCTTGTGGAAAAATTAGAGCCGGGTTCTTCTTACTCTTTCGAATCGCACGGCGTGCAAGCCGTCCTCACGCGCACGCAAGACGATCAACTCGTTCTCCAACGCGGCTCGGAAACCATCGATCTCACCGCCAGCAATCTGCGCGATCTTTTGCACGACAAAATCAGCGTCAACGGAGTCCAGCTCTTCCTCGACCGCCGAGGCAACCTCGTCATGCAAGCCCACGGCCAAAAAGCCGTCAACCTCTCGTCTAATACGAGATTGTGATTCCACCTATCTCTCGCAAAGAAACATCGGAAATTCCACTCGACTTGAAAGAAGGAGAGATTAGAGTGGCGTATCTATGACGGCTCCAAAAGCTTTCGAGAATGTTGCTAAAGCAATACAAGATAATTTAATCGGCACTGATTCCAATTCGCCCGGAAAATTAATTCAAGCCATTCACGATGTCTTAGGCGCGCCAGGCATAGAAGGTAAAGGAGGACCTTGCGCAGAAATCGCCACGGCCATTATCTGGCCAATCGTAGCCATGGAGTTGACATTTGTGGGAATTCGCATTGCTTTTCGGCAAACGTTTGTGGATCAATTTGCGCAGTTTACGCGATTTTTAATCATTGCTTACATTATTATCGTTGCGCAAACACCTCAAAAATTAATTCGTGAAACCATGCCTAAACTCACCGAAGGTGGAAAAAAAATCGGGAAAGAATTGATTGAAAAATCAGGCAAAACGGTTCAGTCCGATAACCCTATTTTATATTGGGGAGAATGGCTGGGAGATATTAAGAAAGACAAACAAGATTGCAAATACCATCAAAAATTTATCTTTAAGATGTACAATGAAAAGGCGATTCCTCAATTAACAGAAGGTAAAAAAGACCCTCTTTTGGAACGCTATGAAAAATTTCTGGACCCCGGAGATCCTGATAGCACAGGAGAACCGGATAGTTCGCTTGATAAATTATATATACTTTTCAAGGAAATCTTGCCGGGCTCCGACAAGGAAGACGAACGAAGTGTTTTTACTTATCTAAGAGGCGGCGCGATGACTACGGAAGATTTCATTGCATTATTGATGCCATTCATGGTTCTTTCGATGATCGTGACAGCCGCGATGGCTCAAATGGCGGGATATATCGCGCCGGTATTTACACAAGTGGCCGTTTTGGTAGGAAGCCAATGTTTGTTGGAATTCGTATTAGCGGTTGGATTAGTGGTAATGCCTTTGATGTTTTTTAAAACTTTCAATGATATCTGGGCGAAACATCTGACGTTTTGCACGGGGTTAATGCTCATTCCATGCTTTTATTATATTTTGTCGGGATTCGGGTTTGTGTTTTCCACCCTGGCCTTCGACGCCATATTTCCCGAAGTAGCTACTCCTCAAGGATCAGGCCCCGGTTTAGCCGTTTATTTAAAAGTGTTATTCAAAACGGCTATTCATGATATTCTTCCTCAGTTTTTCAAAGTTTTGGGAAATGCCTTTGCAAGTAAAGGACTTGTATTATTTTTCTGGGTTGTAGCGATTTTTGAAAAATTATTTTTCTATGTAGGCGGAACAGTGATTATCACCACTTTTGTAGGTGGCGGAGTTGGATTCGGCGCCATTGCACATGGCTTTGCCGGAGCATGGGACAAAGCCTTCAGCAATCAAACGCTCATGGACAAGATCAATGAGTTTTTCCAAATGGTGCAAGGCGCCGTCGGTAGCGCCGTAGGACAAGCGACGGGGCAAGCCATGTCTTCCACCACCAATCTCATTGGTGGCGGCGCACGAGGGATTGGAAAAGCTATGGGAGGAGGATAATTTTCCCAAGCTATGTTAAAAGCCAATCCGCTTGTTCAGAGTTCGAAATTAGAGCAATGGTGCGTCAAGCATTCGTTGATTCTCTTGGAAGCTTTGCAATCATGGCGCGCGGATAATCCGAACACCATGTTTGAGTCGCTGGTAGTCAAAAATTATCAAGCGCTCAACGAAGAACGCTGGCTGGAGCAAGCGGCGTTTATTCCCAATGGCCCGACTCCGATGCCGATTCCCGATTCATGCGCGATTCCGGAAGGAGCAATCACCCATCAATCGGAACGGCTCAGACGCGATCTTTTTTCGATTATTTTGCAGGACGATCCGGTGATGGTCGTCGGCGTACTCAATCCTTTTGAGACAGCTCCCATTGTTTCTTATTTAAGTAATTATTTTCCCGGCGTGCCGTATGCGATTGTCGCAATCACTCCTCATGCGTATGTGAAATTAGCCGGACTCGCCGAACGCGCGGCGGCCAGCGCTATCTCTCCGGCGGAAGAAGAAGATTTGGTACAATGGGCGAATTCTTTGAACTTCGACGCGGCGACGTTTGTCGATACGCGCGCGCTCATCGAAGATTTGTGGACGGGAAATCCGCCGTATCCTGTTCTGCCTCCGCATCAATACGACATTTCCATGCCGCTTCCTGATATTTCGGAAGCGTTGTTGATTCAGAAGACCGCAACACATGCGTGGGTAGTTTCGCCCAAAGCGGCGGATCAGATGCTCAACGACAAGTTGTATCAGGCTCTTTCGCGAAAAATCATCATGATGACCATCGGGCCTAAGGAATTCGCCCGCATCCAAGACAGCCTCAAGATGACCAAAATCGAAGGCGTCAAAGTGGAAGAAAATGAACCTCTCGTCGTGCGCGATTGGGGTGTTCCGAACACCATCATGCACCCCGAAGTGATTTTGTTCGAAAAGATTTTGGAATCCGCCATCAAAATGGGCGCGAGCGATATTCATTTCGAACCAAAAACGGAGCTGACGATTGTGCGCTTCCGCATCGACGGAGAGCTCATCACGCAAGCGCCGATTCCCAAAGTGCAATATTCGCTTCTGGCGCGGCGCGCGAAAATCATCGGCGGCATGCGGCATGAAAAAACAGGTATCATGCAAGACGGCGCGGGTTATCACGAGTTGAATGCTGTGCGATGGGATATGCGTTATTCGGTCTGCGTGGCCAAGGGCGGTGAAGAATCGATGGTCATTCGTATTTTCGGATCGAAGTTGCCGAGGCTGGAGGATTTGGGATTGCCCTTGCGCGAAATGACGACGTTGCAGTGGTACTTGGATCAGGAGAGCGGCATGTTTGTCTCCACCGGTCCTACCGGAAGCGGTAAAACGACCACTCTGTACGCTTGTTTAAAAGCCTTGGACAACACCACACGCAAACTGATGACCATCGAGCATCCTGTGGAAAAACATTTTGAGAACGCCGTGCAGGTTGACGTGCGCGACGCGGACGCCGACGATCCCAACACGATTACCTTCCGCATGGCGCTTCGCGCGGCGCTCCGTCATGACCCCGACGTGATCATGGTGGGGGAAATGCGCGATATGGATTCAGCGCAGATCGCCGTGCAAGCGGCGTTGACCGGACACTTGGTGCTCACAACCGTGCACGCGAACGACGCGGTGGGTGTTATCGAGCGTATGTGCGGTTCGTTTAATCTGGATCGTATCGCGCTCGGTTATGCGTTGAAATTGGCTGTCGCTCAACGCTTGGTTTCGAAATTGTGTCCGCATTGCCGCAGAACACGTCCGGCAGACCCCGAAGATTTGCGGCCGTTCCCTGAAGCGAATATTCCGGAACCGGTCATCAGCGAGCGCGTTGGATGCCCTGCATGTCGAGGTTCGGGTTGCATCGGACGTCGCGTGATTATGGAAATGTTGCCGGTGGATTCGGAAATCACCGCGCTCATCGAGCAACACGCTTTGCCAAGCGACATCCGCCACCATAATAATAAGCGCGGCTACACCAATCTTGTTTTTCAAGCAACGCTCTTGCTCCTGCGCGGCGAAATCGAACTCGACGAAGCCCGCACATTCCTCACCAAACCGGTGTTTTAGTTTTTTAGACAGAATGAACAGAATGATAGCTCCGTGTCATCCGTGATTAAAAAGGGCAAGGGGGTACGGAGTAATTCTGTAGAAATTCTGTTCATTCTGTCTAAAAAAAATTTATATGATTCAAAAAATAGATCACTTGGGAATTGCGGTAAAGTCGCTGGAGGAATCCATTAAGTATTACGAAACAGCATTAGGCTTGAAATGCGAAGGCGTGGAAGAAGTCTCTTCGCAAAAAGTGAAAACCGCGTTTTTTTGCGTGGGAGAAACGCATATTGAATTACTGGAGCCGACCGCGCCGGACAGCCCGATTGCGAAATTTTTAGAAAAACACGGCGAAGGTATTCACCACGTGGCTTTTCATACCGATGACGTCGAAGCACAACTTCAAAAAGCCAAAGACGCGGGATGCCAACTCATTCACGAAAAACCTTTTGAAGGCGCGGCGAATAAGCTTGTCGCCTTCCTGCATCCAAAATCCACGCACGGCGTGCTGACAGAGTTTTGCAGTTGCAAATAGAACGCACATACAATTTTTGATATTTTTTCAAAAAAATCTCACAGAAATGTTGTCATTGTAAGAAGTTCATATATAATGCATTCCTCTTTGCCAAAAATATGCATAAAGAACCTATTCGAGTTGCTGTCACCGGCGCCGCCGGCCAAATCTCTTATTCACTCTTATTTCGCATCGCATCAGGCGCGATGTTTGGTCCAGATCAGCCGGTGTGTTTGCACTTGGTAGAAATCCCCGAAGCGCAAGAAGTTCTCAAGGGCGTCGTGATGGAATTGGAAGACTGCGCTTTCCCGTTGGTAAAAGAACTGGTCGCCACCCATGATTTGTCGGAAGGATTTCGCAAAGTCAACTGGGCGATTTTAGTGGGAAGCATGCCGCGCAAAAAAGGCATGGAGCGTTCGGATTTGCTCGGCATCAATGGAAAAATTTTCGTCGGTCAAGGTCAAGCGATTCAAGCCAATGCCGCATTCGACGTGCGCGTGCTGGTCGTGGGTAATCCCGCAAATACGAATTGTTGGATCGCGCGCCAACATGCGCTCGATATTCCGGAAAATCGCTGGTTTGGATTGATGCGTTTGGATCAAAACCGCGCAAAGACTCAGTTGGCTTTGAAATCCGGTGTTCAAATCACTGACGTGACCAATATGGCGGTATGGGGCAATCACTCCGCCACTCAGTATCCCGATTTTCTCAACGCGCGCATTTGCGGACGCGCGGCGACCGATGTCATCACTGATCACACTTGGCTGGAAAATGATTTTATTAAGACTATTCAACAACGCGGTGCAGAAGTGCTTCGTACGCGCGGCAATTCCTCCGCGGCAAGCGCCGCGAATGCCATTGTCGATACGGTGAATTTTCTTTGCGGACTCACGATGGAAGATGATTGGTTTAGTGTGGCTGTTCCTTCCGATGGAAGTTACGGCGTGGACAAAGGCTTGCTCTGTTCCTTCCCGATTCGCAAACGAGAAAATCGCGATTATGAGATCGTACAGAATGTCCGCTTTAATGATTTCAGCAGAGAAAAATTCAACGTCACCGTCAACGAGCTTCTGGAAGAGCGCGCCGTGGTGAAAAAAATGCTCAATCTGAAATAACCCTTCAGGAAAGGAGGACGCTTATGGCGCCTACCCAGTATCCTATTCGAGTCGCTGTCACGGGGGCGGCAGGGCGTGTGGCTTACGCGCTTTTATTTCGCATTGCATCGGGCGCGATGTTTGGCCCGCATCAACCCGTTCATTTAAGCTTAATCGAAATTCCCGAAGCGCAGGAAGTCCTCAAAGGCGTTGTCATGGAATTGGAAGATTGCGCGTTTCCTTTGTTGCGCGGAATGACGGCGACGGCATCGTTGGAGGAAGGATTTCGCGGCGCTCATTGGGTGTTTTTAGTCGGAGCGATCCATTTGGGCGATACAATGAAAAAAACGGATTGGATCAAATCCAACGCCAAAGTGTATTACGATCAAGGTCGCGTCATTCAAAATCATTCTGCTTTTGATGTTCGTGTTGTGGTCATCGGCAATCCTTGCAATACCAATTGCTGGGCGGCTCACCAAGGCGCGCCGGATATTCCTGACAATCGCTGGTTTGCGCTCACCGCGCTCGATGCCGAACGCGCCTCCAACCAACTCGCCAAAAAAGCCGGAGTTCATGCTTCCTTGGTGACCAATCTCGCCGTGTGGGGCAACCATACTTCGATTTATCCGGATTTCCTGAACGCAAAAATTAACGGAAAATCCGCGGTCGATGTGATTCATGACATCCCTTGGATGGAAAAAGATTTTCTTGAGGCTATTCAACGCCGCCGTAGCGACATCATCAATCTGCGCAAAGGTCCTCCCGCCGCCAGCGTTGCCAATGCCGTCGTCAACACGGTTCGTTTTGTGAACGATCCGCAAGATTTCAGCGATTGGTTCAGCGTTGCGATTCCCTCCGACGGCAGTTACAACGTCGATAAAGGTTTGGTGTGTTCTGTTCCTATTGGTCGCATCGGCAACGAATGGGAAATCGTTCCCAATATCCGTTTCAACGACTTCAGCCGCTCCAAAATTAAAGCCACCATCGACGACCTCAAACAAGAGCGCGACATCGCCAAAAAAGCAATCAACGGGAAGCGATAATTTCTGATTTTGCGCCTCGGATTTTCATCTTCCTTGAGAATCTCAAGGCTTCGCAAAGGCAACAACTTGCATCCGTGTGATCCGTTATTATCCGTGTCTTCCGTGGTTTATGACGCGCTCTCGCCGACCGCAAAACGCACGAAGCGGCGGATGATGATATTTTCGCCGAGTTCGCTGATTTTCGAAGTCAGCAAATCCTGAATCGTGCGATTCTGGTCTTTGATGAAAGCCTGCTCCATCAGACACGTTGTGCTGTAATATTTATCCAGTTTTCCAGCAACGATTTTTTCCACCACCGGCGCGGGTTTGCCTTTGACTTGTCCTGCCGCGACTTCTTTTTCCGTCGAGATAATATTTTCCGGCACTTGATCGCGGCTGACGTATTGCGGATTGGCGGCGGCGATTTGCAAAGTAATGTCTTTGACGAACTCGCGAAAAATTTCATTCTTCGCGACAAAGTCCGTCTCGCAATTCACTTCCACAAGAACGCCGACTTTCCCGCCGAGGTGAATGTAAGACGCAATCACGCCTTCTTTGGCGGCGCGATCGAGTTTTTTCGTAGCAGAAAGGTTGAGTTTTTTGCGCAGAATTTTTTCCGCTTCTTCCATGTTGCCCTTGGCTTCATCCAAAGCCTTTTTGCAATCCATCATTCCCGCGTTGGTTTTTTCACGCAAGGCTTTGACGAGTTGAGGGCTGACTTCTGTTGAGGTGCTCATAAAATTTCCTTTTATCCTAATTTTTTTACGCGGAAACCGCGTTCATCTCGACCTTATCGTCGTTCGATGATTTTTTGTGTTTGGGCGCTTCGCCTTTGCCTTCGATCATCGCGGCATGCAAATAATCCAACACAATCTTGATGGATCGAATCGCATCGTCGTTACCGGCAATCGGATAATCCACCAAATCCGGATCAGAGTTGGTGTCGTTGAGCGCCACAATCGGAATTTTCAATCGGCGCGCTTCATTCACGGCGATGATTTCCCGCGTGGGATCGACTACGATCAGCATCGCCGGAACTTTGTCCATATCGCGAATACCGTCGAGGTTGCGGTGAAGTTTTTGGTTTTCGCGGCGCAAAGCCGAGGCTTCTTGCTTCGGAAGTTCATGTATCTTCCCGCTCTTTTCGAGATTATCCAATTCCTTCATGCGCGCGACGCTCTTGCGAATCGTGTTCAGATTCGTCAACGTGCCGCCGAGCCAGCGTTCGTTCACATAATACGAACTATTTTTTTCCGCCAAATCTTTGACAAATTCTTTGCATTGTTTTTTGCAACCTACAAAGAGAGTTTTGCCGCCTTGCGCAGAAATATTTTTCACAAATTTGCACGCGGCTTCCAACTGCTCCGCCGTTTGAATCAAATCGATAACATAAATGCCGTTTCTTGCTCCAAAAATGTAGGGCTTCATTTTCGGATTCCATCTGTCGGTGCGATGCCCAAAATGCACTCCCGCTTCCAAGAGCGCCTTCACGTCTACTTTCGTCATATCGTTTTCCTTTGTAGGTTTATGATTCCTCCAAACTCCAACCGGAGCGAAGAAACTTCCCTTTCTAGGGAATATATTGTTGTTGTTGTGCCCGCTCGCGCAGGCGTTACTGCGTCCACTAGCCATTCATACAGCCGGAAAGACACACAATAAGCCAAAAAGCCTATCAAAATCAGATTGCTTGCCAAGATAATTTCTAGAGCATTTTCAAAAAAACTATAGCCATTAAAAGCCCCAACGGGGCGTGATAGAACAAGCCTAGGGCGAAGCCCTAGGTATTTGGAATGTAACGATTTAAGCCCTGAAGGGGCGTGATAGTTTTTGTGGCATGCTTTTTCTTACTCGCTCGGGAAAATCAGTGGAAAGACATATACTTAGCTCGCTCATTCGATGTCGTGACATTCACCTATGGCTTCGCCATAGGCTGATTCTGTAACGCGCCGTTGGCGCTTGGATCATCACCTCCCTAAAGTAAGATAATTTAAAGTTTAAGAGGAAAAATCCAAAATTTTAATATCCCCCATTCTTTCAAAATCAGATACATTTAGGACGTGGCGGATCTTTTTACAGAGCAGGAAAAAGAAGAGGATGTCGCGCGGCAATCTCTTGCTACGCGGATGCGTCCAATTTCTTTGGAGGATGTAGTCGGGCAAAAACATCTTCTAGCAAAAAATAAACTTTTGCGACGCCTCATCGATAGCGACCGGCTTTCCTCGGCGATTTTTTACGGCCCGCCCGGCACGGGGAAAACAACTCTTGCGCGCGCGATTGCACAACACAGTCAATCGATTTTCATCGAACTCAGCGGCGTGGAATCTTCGGTCGCCGACTTGCGCAAGGCGGTGGAAGGCGCGGAAATTCTCTGGCGCAATCAGAAGAAACGCACGCTTTTGCTCGTGGATGAAATTCATCGCTTCAACAAAGCGCAACAAGACGCGCTTCTTCCTCATGTGGAAAAAGGCGCGGTGCGTTTCATCGGCATCACCACGCACAATCCGTTTTTTTACGTCAACGCCGCTCTGGTTTCGCGTTCGCAAATTTTCGAATTCAAGCGTCTTGAATTTTCCGACATCATTCCGCTTCTGCAACGCGCGCTTGCCGATCAATCTCGCGGACTCGGCGAGTACAACGTCAAAGCCGACGACAAAGCGCTGAAATTTTTGGCGGAGATTTGCGACGGCGACGCGCGTCAGGCTCTCAATGCTCTCGAAGTCGGCGTGCTGACCACGCCGCCGAATGACAAAGGCGCGATCGTTTTTGATCTCGAAGTCGCGCAGGATTCCATTCAGAAAAAAGCGATTCTGTACGACGCCGACGGAGATGCGCATTACGACACCATTTCCGCTTTCATCAAATCCGTGCGCGCGGGCGAGCCGGACGCCGCGCTGTATTGGCTCGGAAAAATGCTCATCGCCGGCGAGGACATTCGCTTCATCGCGCGGCGGCTGGTGATTCTTGCCGCGGAAGACATCGGTATGGCAGACCCTCGCGGCATCATGGTGGCAGTCGCGTGTCAGCAAGCCGTGGAATTTATCGGCATGCCCGAAGCGCGCATTCCGCTCGCCGAAGCCACGGTTTACCTCGCCACCGCACCCAAGAGCAACGCCTCCTACATGGGCATCGAATCCGCCATGAGCGAAATTCAAAGTGGGACATTGCGCGAAGTTCCGAAAAAATTAAAATCCACCGCTTACAACGCCGCCAAAACCAAACTGGGTCACGGAAAGGGCTATCAATACGCGCACAGTTTCGAAGGCGGCATCGCTCCCGAACTCACCATCGAAAATCTTCCTCAATTCTATCAACCCACCGACCGCGGCTACGAAAAAACCGTCGCCGAACGCCTCGCCGAGTGGAAAAAATTAAGGAAGAAGTGAAATTGGTATCCGTTTGCGCGACCACGTTTGCTTAAGGTTGTGGAAATAACCGCCATCATTTCTCCAGAGAAATTTTTTAAAGACTTATACTAAACCCAAAAAATAAGTTTCACGTCTTCAACAATGAAGTGCAACACTCTTGGGTAAGAAGAATACCTCCATTGGGGTTAAGTAGTTCAAGACTTTTCTGGGGCAGTTGTTGAAAAGGGTTTCCAATCGTTTGACCTCTGCAGAGGTCAAACGATTGATTTCGCGGGCGGGGGGAAGCCATCGGCGCTGAAATCCAATCCATGCGACTTTTTCAACAACCTGGTAAGCCCGTTTTTTGATGATGGCAGGATTTTTCACCTGCGCCATCCTCACGCTTGCCGTCGGCATGCTGGGAGCGAATGCGGTTTATAAACAAAGCGAAGTATTGCGCCAAAGCGCCGCCGCCATGCGGCAACAGACTCCAGAAGCCGCCGCGCAACAACTCGTTCAACGTGCTTTTTGGGCCGAAATGTCATGCAAAAATATTGCTGTTGCCGCTCTTCTCGCCTCTTTGCTTACGCTCGCCATCGGCGCGCTCTTCGTGCGATTTTTTTCAAAAAAAGACCCGACTCATACCATTTCGATCTTGAAATGACTTCATCATAAAAGAGTTACGCTTTTTTCAAAAACCCCTTTACGCGATGGATGGAACGCCACATTCAATATTAAATGCATGAAGCGTCCAAAGGAAAATCAATGATCGCGAAAAACACTAAAACCTTAGAATTACTTTACAATGTGAATAGAGTAAATCTTATCCTTGATTATGATGGATGTATCGCAGACACACATACTCCTTGGATCAATCTAGCAAACGATATTGCAGGCACGAGTTATACTCGAAAACACTGGGTGGATTATGATCCTAAAAATTGTATGCCTGAAATTCGTGATTTAATGTTTAAAGGGTATAGAGATGCAACAACGGGTGAACATCAACATCTTGTGGTTCCGAGTCTGTATGAAAAAGTGCGCTTGATGCCAGGATTTGTGGATGCTTTTGAAAAAATGTTGGACATTCCTCATACAGATATTTTTGTAGTGACGGCGAATCCCAACGCCCCAGGACGGACTCTTGAAGATTTCAGAAGAGAAAAGATTACCCTGCTTCGAAGAGAATTTGAAAAAGCCGGAAAAACATCTCTGCTTAAAAAATGGGTACCGGAAGATCGGTTATGCATGATTGTTGAAGGCGACTTGCGTGGTAAAGCCTGTACGCATTTTGATATTTTGATCGAAGATTCTCCAAAAGTACTTCATCAATACAAACAGGTTCATCCTGATGGAATCTGTGTTGTCATGGATAATCCATGGACACGTGGTGATGATGTTGCTGGCGTTGATCAACACCGCATTATGAGTTGGAATGATGCGTCCACTGTTCCTATGTTAAATCATCTAACCCAACAAGCACGAGCCATGAAGAAATATAGATTCGAAAAAGATCTTTACAAATCTTTCTGCGGCACATCGGTTGCTATTTCAAACCCTATCCAGAAGCGGAATTTTTTTTCCGAAAGATCATAAAAAAATAGGAGCAAAAAGGAACTTTATTGCGATTTTGGATAAAATCCGACAAAAAATATTGAGCGTTTTAAAAAAACATCATTCTTATATTCGCTAGCCCGCATTTGCTCACAAGATTTTGCATGCGGCGAAGTCATGGTTACACTGACTCAACGAGGGGAGCAAGTTTGCACATTCACAGAAACTGCACATGTGCAACCATGACCCCAACGCTGATTCCAAAACTTATTTTTGGGATTTAGTATTATTTCAAATTCTTCTTCCAGATTTATGCCATTGGGAGGATTGAGCGTGGGTGAGAGCAATGGCAAGAGCGTCGGCGGCGTCGGGATTGGGTGTTCCCGTGAGTTTGAAGATAGCGCGCATCATGAAGCCGACTTGATTTTTTGCAGCCTTGCCGTAACCGGTGGTTGCTTTCTTAATGGAACGCGCCGGATATTCGTGAATTGAAATATTATTTTCCGCAATCGCAACCATCGCCGCTCCGCGCGCGGCGCCGAGCGCGATTGCCGTCGCTCGATTTTGAACGTAAATAATTCCTTCCAACGCGGCAGAATCGGGATGATACATTTCAATAATTTTCCCGACTTGCTGATAAATATTTTTCAAACACTGCGATTGCGTCAATGCCGGCGCGTTGTAAATCCGCCCGAACGTCAACGCTCTCGTTTCTTTCCCCCTCACCTCAATCACCGCGTATCCCGTCCCTCTCACCGATGGATCAATTCCTAAAATAATCATAAATTTTTTAAATAGTATTGAGGGCTTTGCCCTCAAACTCCCACTTAAGGACTACCGCCCTTAAGAAACCCTTCATGTGTGCGTTTGTTTGTTAGCGCGCTTCGCGCGCAAACAAACGCACACAAGTAGGATTCTAAAGGACAGTAGTCCTTTAGCGGAGGTTTGGAGGCAGAGCCTC
>JBMONL010000009.1:0-26856 GCA_049324635.1 Verrucomicrobiota bacterium
TAAAAATCCACCAAAAAGTTTCCCCTGTTTTAAAAAAACACACCCCTTCCACTTGTTGAAATACGCAAAATATATGCGATCAGCTATTTAGAAAAATCCCTCATCAAAAACAGGGGAAGGTTCTGAGAATCAAGATTTCGCACTTTTTTAACGCTCCTCATGGGAATCCAATATTAACGTCTCACGCGATTTTTGAATTCACTGATTTGATCATTAATTGTTTGCCAATGAGAAAAAACAAAAGTCAAAGAAGGTGCGGGAAGTTTCTTTTTGAAATTTGCGATGGAGCGGAGTGGTTTTTCGAGTTTTTTCGCGGGCATGGCGTTGAGCGCGTCGAAGGCGAGTTCGACGCATGCTGGATTGTGGCAGATGAGCACCATGTCGTTGCCGGCTTCGATGGCGAGACGCGTGGTTTCGGCGCTATTGTATTGATTAGCGATCGCGCCCATCTCAATGTCGTCGGTCATAATAAGCTCATTGAAACCGATTTCTTCGCGAAGAAGTTTTTGAATAATCACAGGCGAAAGCGAGGCAGGCACGGATTCTTTGTGCCACGCGGTGAAATGCCCGTGCCCAATCATCATCGCGTCGGCTTTGTCGGCAAAAAATCGGAATGCTTTTAATTCCTCATCGCGCATCTGTTCTTGAGTGCGCGTAATGAGCGGCAAATCCCCGTGCGGGTCTTTTTCGCAAAATGTATAACCGGGGAAATGTTTCGCCGTGCCCAGAACGCCCTCACTCTGCATACCCTCCAAAAACGCATTTGCGTTACGAATGGCTTCCTCCGGCGTTTTGCCGTAACAACGCCCGCGCAGGGAATTATCCGCGTCGTCTTGCGGAGCAAAATCCACCACCGGCGCCAAATTCAAATTGAAGCCTAGAGCACGCATGACCTTGCCGGTTAGAATTCCATGTTCGCGGCACCATTCGATTTTTCCGGCTTTTTGCAGATCGCTGGCGCTCGGCGGCTCTTCGCCGATCATTTTCAAACGCGAAACTCGCCCGCCTTCTTGATCGAGCGTAAAAATCGTGTCCTCGCCGCAAATCTCTCTCAACTCCTTGATGAGATTAAAAACCTGCTCCGGCGACGCCAAATTCCGGTGAAATAAAATGAAGCCGCCGGGTTGGATTCTTTCAATAGAACGCCGTATCGCATCCGTCAATTCCGGCCCCGGCACGCCAATCAGCAAAATTTGACCAATCCTCGATTTCATAAGTGCTTACTTATAAGCATTTTTCAAGAGACTTCAAATTTTTAATTTTATTTTTTGACGTTTCGAGCGGAAGGACACATTTACATAAAAAGAAAGGAAAATATGAAATTTTTTAGAAAAATTAGACAAATAAAACGGCGAAAAGCACTGGAAAAAACAATTCGAGCCCTAAAAATATCGGAGATACATATAGGATCTCATCCTCATGCTTTAGACGATCCTAACTTTAGTGTCGCGATTCTACAACCAGATGTGGATAATTTAGGTCCTTATCCTCACGCTTTTGATGACCCGCAAAATACTACATATCCAATTTTTGAGCCAGATGTGAAAACATCTTTTCCATCAAAGGTATGGAGCAAAGTGCGACACGCATTAGGTATTCCAAGAGTGCATGGATCATGCTAATCATATTATCTCCATGTATGTGATACACGGAAGTATCGATTAAAAGCTATTAAATCTGCATAGGCACATTCTTGAATCACTCCCTTATTTTTTAATCCGATACGCAAAGCGGGGTTGAGAGTTGCCATGCGGACGGCTTCGTGAAGAGGAACGCCGACTTTTTGAACCATAATTTTTACGGCATCGATCATGCCGATCGTGCTTCCCGCCAGAACTCCGCTTTCACACGTGCGCGCGCAATTTTTAAAAACCTGCGCCGGCATCCCCTCACCCACCAGAAATTTTTTTCCGACCGACAGCCCCGCGCCGGCAGTGGCGTCGGTAATCAGAATCAGCCTATCCGTTCCTTTGCGTTTCCATGTTTCTTTTAATAAAGGAACGGGCACATGAATGCCGTCGGCGATGATTTCGGCGTAAATATTATTTTCTAAAATAAATTTCACGGCATCGCGCGCGCAAGGGGTCATGGTTGCACACGCACAGCTTCTGTGAATGTGCAAACTTGACCCCGAATTTTGTCCGCCTTTAGACGAATGTGAATGAGTAAAGTTGCCTCCCGCCATTCGATTGAATAAATGCGTGGCGTGATCGAGTCCGGCAGAAAACGCACACGCCATTTCTTTTTCCGTGGCATCCGTATGCCCCGCGCTGGCGATAATATTTCTTTTTTTCAATTCACGAATGAGCGCAAGTGTTCCCGACAATTCCGGAGCAAGCGTCATTTGCGTGATACAATCGGAATACTTCAAAATTTTTTGCCATTCTTCTTTTTTTGGGAAACGCAAAAATTCCGCGCAATGCGCGCCCGCTTTGTTTTTGTTCAAAAAAGGCCCCTCAACGTGGATACCCAATAATTGCGCGCCGCTTAATTTGGTTTTTTGCTTTGCCAACCGCAAAACGCGCTCCAAATTTTCCCACGGAGACGCCACTGTTGTCAGCGCAAAATGCGTCGTGCCTTTGGAAAAATGAAAACGACTGATAGCATCCCATGCCTTGAGATTGGCTTCCATCGTATCGCGTCCGAGCGCGCCGTGAACATGCAGATCAATAAATCCGGGCGACAAATAATTTCCTTTGAGATCGATTTCTTTACCGCGCGGCAGTGTTTTTCTTTTTTCTAAAACCTCTTCAATGACGCCGTCGCGCACAATCACAGAGCCGCCGACAAGAATTTTGTCGGGCAAAATAATTTTCCCATTTTTTAAAATCGTGACGCGCATTATCAATTGCAATTTTTTGAATTTTGTCAATTCTGTCAAAAAGCATGCGTTATCTCAAATCAAAATGGCTTTTGCTTTCTGTGCTGTACTTGGCGCAAACCGTGCCCATGTCATTTTTTGTTTTTGGGTTTCCGGCGATTTTGCGTCAACACGGAATGTCATTGGAAAATATCGGTCTATTACGATTGGTTGCCGTGCCGTGGATGCTAAAATTTCTTTGGTCGCCGTTGGTGGATCGGACTGCATTATTTAAGATTGGCCGGCGAAAAAGTTGGATTGTGATTTCTTTATTTTTGGCGATTGGAGTTGTGCTGACGCTTTCTCAACTCAATTTGTCGGAACATTTTTCGTGGATTATCGGAGGGTTTATTTTGACGTCGATTCTCTGCGCGACCAACGACATTGCGACCGATGGATTTGCCGTGGAATTACTGGATCGCGCGCAAAGACCGACGGGCAACGCCATTCAAGTCGCGAGTATTTATGCGGCGAGAATTATCGGCGCGGGAATTTTGCTGGTGACGTATGAACATCTCGGCTGGCGCGAAACGATGCTATTTTTGGCGCTGATGCTTTCTTTGCCGCTGATTCCTATTCTATTTTTTCCTGAAACACCTTCCGAGATACCGCAACGTCATTCGATGTGGAGTTTTTTTCGACAGCCCGGAATTTTTTCATGGTTATTACTCATGATCATCATGCGCGCGGGCGTGGTGTGTTTTGGCGCGATGCTGAGACCCTATATGATTGACTTGAAATTTTCGGTGACGCAAGTAGGCGTTCTTTTGGGAATGGTGGGATTTTCCGCCGCGCTCGCGGGAAGTCTTTTGAGCGGATGGAGCATTGCGCGATGGGGAAGGAAAAACTTTTTTCTTTTTTCAATGCTCTTCAATGCTCTCGCGATCGGATTGCTTCCGTGGGTTTCTCCCGCGCAACACGTTTTCTTCTTTTTGCTGATACTTTTGCATTTTATCGGCGAAGCGGCGAACGCCACGATTGTGTTTACCATGATTATGGATCGATGCCGCCGCGCGTGGGGCGGAACGGATTTTTCCATTCAGCAATCGCTTTTTGCTTTTACGCTTCACATCGGCGCACTGAGCGGATTTTTGGCGCAAGCATGGGGATATTCCGTCTTTTTTGTTCTTTGCACCGCGCTCACGTTATTGGCAGTACCGCTCGCGCTTAAAACGATCGATTGGAATTATCAAGCTTGAAGTAAAAAGCGGGGTCAGGCCACCACGCACACGAAGCGAGTGCGAGTTGGCCAGACCCCTTTGAGTACAAGTGAACCATGACCCCTTGCGCGGTTAAGAATGGTAAGGGGGCACGGAGTAATTCTGCAGAAATTCTGTTAATTCTGTCTAAAAATTTTTAATTTCTCAGTTAAAATCACTGCGAGAAGCATAATGCCGCCGCCGATGAGAAGACGCGGCACATCGGTTTTTTCGCCGAAAAATACGAGCGAACATAAAACGGCGAGAGGAATTTTAGCATTGTTAAAGACCGCAAGCGTCGCCGGTTTGGAGAGAACCGCTCCTTTGTTCCACCAGAAAAAACATAATCCCGAAGCCAATATCCCTAAATAAACCAACACGCCGGTTTGCTGAAGCGTCAATTTTGCGGCATCGCGCCAGCCGCCGCTCCACGTGGCGGCGAGCGCCGTCACCAACAATGCGCCGGCGTACAGCCACGCAAAAATATTTTGGTCTTTGAGTTCCGGCATATTTTTTTTCAATTTTCGATAGGCCACCTGCCCCCAGGCGAAACAAAGATTGGAAAGTTGCATGAGCAAGAAACCGGTAAGAACTTCGCGAGGCGGTTGGGCGTAACGGATCACTGCCGCGCCGATCACCGCCAAAAGCGCCATGCCCAGCGCCCATGGTTGGAATTTTTTTTCCCAGAGATTAAAAATAACCGTCACATAAATCGGCGTGAGAATGGTGAAGAGAGCAATTTCATAGGCACTGAGATAACGAAAGGCGTACAAATAACTGCAATACATCATTCCGTATTGCACGGCGCCGATAAGCGCCAAGTGTGCGGAAATTTTGAAAGGAATTTTTTTAAGGAAAGGCAAAAAAAGAGGCAAGGCCAACGCCATGCGCGCCGCCGCGACAAAATAAACATCGATGCCGGCAAGTTGGGTTTTGATTAACCCAAAAGAAAATCCCCAAATCAAAGATACAAGCAAAAGGTATACCATAACAAAAGTCCTTGCTCATTTGTGCTATATAGATTGTTGAGTTTTTTTCAATGGAGTTTTTCATTAAAAGTTTGCTTTTCGGGCGAGATTCTGCTGATTTTGCATTCTTGCGCAAAGCAAAGGGAACGCTAAAGTAGTATGTTATGACACAAAAGGTTCAAGTGGAATTGGGGGAAAGAGCGTATCCGATTTTTATTGGCGAAGGCATTTTGATCGATGAACTCAATAAATTGGAGATTTTAAATGAAGTTGCGCTCGTGACCGATGGACATGTTACCGCGCTGGATTGGTTTCCTCAAGTGGAAGAGGCTTTGCGCGCCAAGGCAAAGAAATACGTGCGTTGCGCGGTGCAGGCCGGTGAAGAGAGCAAAAATTTGGCGGTTTATACAAGTTTATGTTCCAAACTCGCCCGCAATAATCTGAGTCGCGATTGCACGATTGTGGCGCTCGGCGGCGGAGTCATTGGAGACCTTGCGGGCTTTCTCGCCTCCACGTATCTGCGCGGGGTAAAACTCGTTCAAGTTCCCACCACACTGATGGCGGCAGTGGATAGCAGTGTCGGCGGCAAAACCGCCGTGAATCTTCCCGAAGGGAAAAATTTAGTCGGTGCATTTTATCAGCCGGAACGCGTGATCATGGATGTGAACACGCTTCAGACTCTCTCCAAGCGCGAATACGCCAACGGCATGGCGGAAGTGATTAAATACGGATTGATCCGCGACAAAAATTTATGGGAAGAACTCGCTTCGTCGCACTTGCGCTCGTTGCCAAAAATTATTGCTCGTTGCGTGCAGATCAAAGCGTTTGTGGTGGGAGAAGACGAACGCGATATGACAGGCGAGCGCGCGATTTTGAATTTTGGCCACACGATTGGACACGCGATTGAGCAGACCATGGGCTATGGCAAGTGGTTGCACGGCGAAGCGGTGGCCGTCGGCATGCTTGCGGCAACACGACTTTCGGAAAAAGTCTTCGGACTTCCCTCTTCTGTCACGCAAGAACTCAAGCGAGTGCTTGCCGAACAATCGCTTCCAGTTCACGCGCCTGAATTGGATGAAAAACGAATCCTCGAAGCCGTGGCGCACGACAAAAAATCAACCGCCCAAAGCCTTCATTGGGTACTGCTCCGCGAAATCGGCAAAGCGGAATCCAACGACGAAGTCACCGAAGAAATGCTCAAAGAAGTTATCCAAGCGTGTCGTCAACCATGACCCGAACGGAATGTTATCTGGCGCTCAACAGCGTGCACGGCATTGGACCGGTGCGAGTCAGAAAATTACTCGAAGCCTTTGAAACCGTTGAAAATATCTTTCAAGCAGACCCCGTTGCTCTAGCGCGCGTGGATGGCATCGGCAAAGAACTCGCGCAGTCTCTTTGCGAATGGGAAAAACATTGGGATTTAGCCGCCGAATGGGCAAAAATTAAAGAACTCGGCTTAGGTGTCATCGATCGCGATGACCCCAAGTACCCTCACCGCCTAAGGGAAATTTATGACCCTCCGATGGTGCTCTATTATAAAGGGGATTTGGAGGTTATCCAAAAGCGGTGTCTGGCGATTGTTGGGTCGCGTCATACGACTTCTTACGGATTTGAAACCGCCAGAAAGCTTTCCTATCAAAGCGCTTATGCAGGGTTAACTATTGTCAGTGGGCTGGCGCGCGGCATCGATACTGCCGCCCATCAAGGGGCGCTTGCCGCGAAAGGCCGCACGGCCGCTATCTACGGATGTTCCCTCGATATGGTTTTTCCTCAAGAAAATCGTCCTTTGACCGAAAAAATCGTGGAATCAGGCGGCGCGCTCATTTCGGAATTCTGTTTGGGCACCACTCCTGACAAATACACGTTTCCAATGAGAAATCGCATTATTAGCGGGTTGAGCGACGGTGTGCTCGTGGTGGAAGCCGGCCAACAGAGCGGCGCCATCATTACAGCGCGGCTTGCTCTCGACCAAGGCAGGCAAGTTTTTGCCGTGCCGGGCAGAGTCGACAATCCGCACGCGCGCGGTTGCCATAGTCTCCTCAAAGAAGGCGCGAGATTGGTCGAAGACGTGGATGATATTTTTAATGAATTTGAACTTTTGTTTCCAAAAAAAGAAATCGAAGGCGAACGAAAATTGCCTACGGATTTGTCGCCGGAAGAGCTTGCGATTTTTAATGTTCTCGAAAACGACGACATTCATATCGACGCGATCATTCGAAAATGTGGATTGCCATCGGCGGTTGTGTCCTCTAGCTTGCTCCGCTTGGAATTAAAACGACTGGTTCGCCAGCTTCCTGGAAAATTTTTTATCAAGACAGCTTAATTATTTTTATTATGGGAAAAACATTAGTCATTGCGGAAAAACCAAGCGTCGCCGGCGATATCGCCCGCGCGCTGGGGAAATTTAAGAAGGAAAAAGATTTCTTCGAGAATGAGAAATACATTATTTCTTCCGCGATTGGACATTTGATCTCCATTGATGCACCGGAGAGCGATCAACCCAAACGCGGCAAATGGAATTTAAAAAATTTGCCCGTGATTCCGTCGCAATTTGAGCTTCGCCCGATAGAAAAAACAGAAGCGCGCTACCGTTTGTTGAAAAAATTTATCGGATCCAAAGACATCACATCCATCGTCAACGCTTGCGACGCCGGACGCGAGGGCGAGCTCATTTTTCGCCACATTGTTCAACTCGCCGGAACAAAAAAACCGATTCAACGGCTTTGGTTGCAGTCCATGACTCCCTCATCGATTCGCGAAAACTTTGAAAAACTTCTCGATGGCAAACAACTCGAGCCATTGGCAGATGCCGCGATGTGCCGGTGCGAAGCGGATTGGCTGATCGGTATCAACGGCACGCGTTCTCTCACTGCGTTTAATTCTCTCGGCGGTGGATTTCATAAAACAACAGTCGGCCGCGTGCAAACACCCACGTTGACCATTCTTGTCGAGCGCGAACGCGACATACACGATTTTCAACCGCGCAATTATTGGGAAATTCACGGCACGTTTGGCGTCAAAGCCGGTTCTTATCTGGGAAAATGGTTCGACGAAAAATTTAAAAAAGAAGGCGATCGCGATCTTCGCCCCGAACGCTTGTGGAATAAAACAAAAGCCGAAAAAATCGCTCAGGAATGCAAAGGAAAAACAGGAATTATCGAGGAAGAAAGTAAATCTTCGCAACAACTCTCTCCTCTCTTATTCGACCTCACCAGTCTTCAGCGCGACGCCAATTCCAAGCTCGGCTTTCCCGCAAAAATGACGCTTTCCATCGCGCAAGCGCTCTACGAAAAGCACAAAGCCATCACGTATCCGAGAACCGACAGCCGTCACTTGCCGGACGATTATGTGCGTGTTGCCAAAAATACGATGGAATCCATGAAAGGCACGCCGTATGCGGAATTCGCACAAAAAATTCTGAAATCCAACTGGCTCAAGCCCGATAAACGCATTTTTAATCAAGCCAAAGTATCCGATCACTTCGCGATTATTCCCACGACCGAAACGCCGTCGAAGCTCACCGATCCGGAGCAAAAAATTTACAACATGATTGTGAAGCGTTTTCTTGCGGTGTTTTATCCGCCCGCGTTGTATGAAATTACCACGCGCATCACGCGCATCGCGCCGCATGCCTTCAAGACGGAAGGGAAAATCCTCAAAGACGCAGGATGGCTCGCGGTGTACGGCAAAGAAGCCGAAAACGGCAAAGATCAAAATGGCGAACCCGCGAATATTGTCCCCGTCAAACCCAATGAAAAAGCCGACGCGCTTGCGATGGATATCAAAGAACTTTTGACCAAGCCGCCCGCGCGTTTCAATGAAGCAACCTTGCTCTCCGCGATGGAAGGCGCCGGCAAACTCGTCGATGATGAGGAACTCCGGCACGCCATGGCGTCCAAAGGACTCGGCACTCCCGCCACACGCGCGGCGATTATCGAAGGATTGATTTTTGAAAATTATATTGTGCGCGACGGACGCGAACTCGTTCCCACGGCAAAAGCGTTTCATTTGCTCGAAACCTTGCGCGCGATGAATATCCTTGAACTCACTTCACCGGAATTGACCGGCGAATGGGAATATCAGCTTAAATTGATCGAGCAAGGCAAACTCACGCGACCCGCGTTTATGGCGGAAATTCAAAAAATGACGCGCGACGTCGTCAAAAAAGTCAAAGACATGCCGTCCGAAGATACGGTCGAACGCACGTTGGATATCAAAGACCCGTTCACCGGCGAAAATTTAGTGGAAACGCTGAGAGATTATCGATCCAAGGATGGAAGTTTGATCATTCGCAAATTGATCGCCAGCCGCGTGCTTGAAATGGAAGAATTGCGCCAACTTTTAGCAAAACGCACGATCGGTCCTCTCGCCGGTTTCCGCAGTAAAATGGGAAAACCTTTTAGCGCGTATCTTAAATTGACCGATGAGAAAAAAGTCGTGCTCGATTGGGGCAATGGCGCCAACGGCAACGGTAATGGCAACGGGGAACCCGCGAAAATTGTCGAAGGCTCCGCGCCGCTTGGCAAATGTCCCAAAGGCGACGGACAAGTGGTGGAAACTTCCCTCGGATTCGCCTGCGAACACGCCGTGCAAAAAGGCGGAAAATGTAATTTCCGCGTTTCCAAAAAAATTCTGAGCAAAGACATCACGCGCGATGATGTCTGCAAACTCATTCAAGATAAAAAAACCGGCCTCATCGAAGGCTTCATCAGCAACAAAACAAAAAAACCTTTCAAAGCATTTTTGGTTTTGAAAAAAGACGGCGCGCTCGGCTTCGAATTCCTACCCTCGGAAAAAAAATCGAAGAAATCACCCGCCAAAAAAACCGAGTCTTAACATAAGAAGTTTCCTTGATTTTTGATACAGTAAAAATGCAAATGATTCCTTCTCAAGGGATATGATGTTTGAAGTTGTGAAACGTGCCGAATTTTTAAATCCGAAATCCGAAGCACGAAATCCGAAACAAATTCAAAAATTCTTGAAGTGTTAAAAAATAAAAACACTCCCACTTGCCCCTTTTGTAAGCGTTGGCCCGCCAACAGCAAAAATTCCAACTTTCGTGCAACGTTTTTGTTTTGGATTTTGATATTCGAATTTTGAATTTGTTTCGAATTTCGGATTTCGTGCTTCGGATTTTAAATTTTTGCATCTCCCCGTTCATTGCATTCAAAAATAGGGGGGATTTCTGCTTAACATCTGTTGAATTTCACGGAGCGCATGACATAATGCGCGCATGCCGCCGTTGCTCAGCGCCATTCTGATTGTGAAGAACGAGGAAAAAAATCTTCCGCGTTGCCTGACGAGCCTCCAAGGCGTGTGCGATGAAATTTGCGTGGTGGATACCGGCTCAACGGATAACAGCGCGGCTCTTGCGCGCGACGCCGGCGCCGAAATTTCTTCCTTCGAATGGAACGGCAACGAATCCGACGCGCGCAATGCTTCCGCGCGCATGGCCAAAGGAAAATGGTTGTTCATGATCGACGCCGACGAAGAAGTTTCCCCCGAACTCGCGCGCGAACTCAAAGAAAAATTACCCGTTTACGACAGCGATGAATCCGCGCAATCGCTTTCGCTGATCTGGCGCAATCATTATCAAGACGGCTCCACCAGCCTCACGCGCATCACGCGCATCAGCCGCAATTTTCCCGAATTCATTTTTTCCGGAAATATTCATCCCGTTGCGAATTACCGCACGCCGACTGTTTCCTTGGAGGGTTGTCTGAATCATTACGGCTATATATGGACGCCGGAACAACGTGAAAAAAAAGGGGCGCACATGCTGGCGCATCTGGAGCCGCTCATTCAAGGCGAGCATCCGCCGCTAGGACGCTTGTGCCAGTACTTGACGTATCTTCTCGTCTGTAAACGCGAAAAAGATTTTTCCCAACGACTCGCACAAGCCGGACGTTATTCTTTCGAGGAGCGCATGGCTGAACCGTATTGGCGTCAAGCGCTCGGCAATATTTTGCCTTATCTGGCGGAAAAAGATGATTTTACTTCCGCCAAAAATTTCGCCGAAGAAATTCTTCCTGCGCATCCGAATTTTGTGAGCGCTTTGTTTTTTCTTTTGCAAGATTCGGTTCACCAAAGAAACTGGGAAGCAACCGTTCATTACGCGCAACGCGTTTTGTCAACTTTGGAACAATCCGTCGACGTCGCCAACATCATGTTTCCCGATATACAAAAACCTTCTGCGCAAGCATGGCTGTGGCTTGCAGAAATGCAACTGGGACGCGCGCCGCATATCATCCCCCCTCACCTGATCCAGTCGCGCATCATGCATATTATTCTTTATGCTTACGAAAAACTTAAACCTGCTTGCGCCCATTCCATGATCGCTCGCCTTCTGCGATTAAGAAATTCCGCGCTCGAAAGCAAAAAAATCACGTCATGGAGTTCGTCCAATATTTTGGCCATCACGCGCGAAGCTCGCCAAACGCCTCGCACGCCCGAACATCTTTTGGCGTCACTGCTCTTGATAGAAGTCTTGCAACAAGCTGAAAAAATGTCTGAATCCTTGTCCGTGTTGAGCGAAGTTTTAAATATCTATCCCGATCATCGTTGGATCGCCATGGCGCATTTGGAGGAAAACGCCGAAGATTTTTGCGAAAGGATTTTGCATCAGCCATGAGTCCTCCATCCTCACGCTCTTCGGGCATTCTCCTTCTGACGAACGATCTTCTGCTCAATGCCTCAAAAACAACTTATTATCTCGGCGCCGCCTTCAGAAGAATCGGCCTGCGTCCTTTCGTCCGCGACACCGCCGACGCCCGATGGTTTTACGACTTCATGAACACCCCTGAAGTCCAAAACGCCAAAGATGTCGGCACACTCATGATTTCCTCCAAATTCGTGCCCTTTCTTTTTTACGCCGGCATCGATCACATGCTCTCGCTCGACATGCATTGGCTTTTCCCTCCAGAATCTCTCCTCGATGTCGAAAACCTCAAACATGTTTATTCGCTCTGGTATACTGACCTCAGAGACGTTCGATCAAAAATTTCCGTCTCCAAAGAAAAAAAACTTTGCGACACCATCGCCAATCCCAAAATACGGCATTATGTCACCAATGCGGCGCGTCAACGGGAAGGCGAACTTCTCGGACTGCCTAATGTTGACCGCTTTCAACCCGCCGCTCCCGCCGAATTTCTCACTTTCAATCATCCTTGCATCTATCCGGATCGCATCGCATTTCTCGGCGGCCCCGGCACAGACGAACCGCCCTCCCTCAAAGCCATCGATCTCATCCAAAAAAAAGCGCCTCTGCAAACACTGCGATATCTCAGTCGAGAAGAAATCCTCAACCACTCGCTTCTTGCAGAATGGAAAAAAATAGACCCGCAAATTCAAAATCTTATCGCGGACACGATCGAAGCAAAAATTCACGCCCCCTTTGAATCCGCGCTTGAACTTCTGCATCGAGCAGGAAAAAATCATCCACTCGCTTTCGAAAAACTTCAAATCAACGACGTCCTTCTCGACGCCGCCACGCTCATCAAACTCGCCTTTCGCTATGATCGCCCAGCGCTGGTTTATCGCCTATACTCAAACGGCCATCTGGACGTTCACGACGCTCCAAGCGAATGGCTGCCTTACGGCATCCAAGCCAAACCACATATTCGCTCTAAAGAACTGGTTGCTTTTTATCAATCGTATATCGCACATTTAAATATTCCTCGTTGGACACGCGAAGCCACGCTCAACGAAAAACTTTTTGAAATCGCCGCCTGCGGTCGCGTGTCTTTCAATCTTCAAAATCCCGATTTGGCTTCGTGTTTCGATGCTCCCGACGAAATCGTCACCGCGGCCAACGAAGATGAACTGGAGTTTATCATCCAAAATAATCTCCAGCATCCCGACGAGCTTTTAGCCAAAGGAGAAAACGCGCGCAAAAAAGTTGCTCTCGCACACACATGGGATCACCGTCTTCCCAACATCCTGCTACCCGCATGAAATCTGCTTTCCAAATTCCTTCTCCGCTTCCCAACGTCCATTGCGAGACGAAACCCAACGCTGTTCTTTTATACAGTCATGATCTCTCTTACGCTTTTACAAAAACCACTGAATTTCTCGCTTCGGCTTGCCAACGCCTCGGCGTCCCCGCCGTATTGCGCGATTCGTTTGACCCGCGCGCCATCTGTCTCGGTTGCGAAGTCCTCGACGATCCGACGCTTCGGTTCCAGGCCGAAAAAGATATCGCGGAAAGAACCAATCGCTTGATCGACGATTTCGGCGTCGACTGCGTTCTTGCCCTCGATCTCGGATGGTTTTTCCTTCCAGATTATTTCCAAAATCATTCCGCCATTAAAAAGATTTATTCGATATGGTACGACGAATTCCATAGTTGGTGCAGAACAAAAACCAACGCCATCTTTCCTTATCGCCAACGCAATTTCTTGGAAAACGTCGCTCACCCAAAAATTCTGCATTGCTTTTATGGTGAAGCCATGTCGCGCGAAGCCAAACTCATGGGTTTTTTCAATCAAATCAGCTCCAAACTCGCCGCACCGCGCGAATACCTCACCATGAATTTCCCATGCGAAGTCACCGATAAACTCGCTTTTATCGGCAATCCGGGTTTTCGCGAAGCCCCGCCCAAAGAACTTCTGGAGCATATCGAAAAAGGTCTCGAACTTCGAGACCTTCGCTCGTTCAGTCGCTCTCAAGTCCTCTACAGCGTCGACCAAGGCATCTGGCCTTGGATCAAAGAAGAACCCACGATCAAAAATCTCGTGGCGTTCGCCACTGAAATGAAAATTCAGAGCCCCTTTATTTCCTCTCTGGAAATTATCGAAATGTGCAGTAAGGCATTCCCCGTGGCTTTCGAATGTCTCAACGAAAAAGGCAACATTTTAAATATCGCGTGGCTGGTCAAACTTGTGAATCGCTACGACCGCCCGGCGCTGGTTTATCGCCTCGCAAAAAAAGGTCTCGTCGAAGTCATTTCCAATCAGGAAGAATGGCAACCTTACGGCATCGAAGCCAAACCATCGATTTTCGCCGACGAGATGCCCACTCAATACATGCGTTATATCGCGCACGTCAACGCCGCCAATCCACTGCGCGACGCCACCGCCAACGAAAAACTTTTTGAAATCGCCGCCTGCGGCAGAACCGCCATCAATCTCGATAGTTTCGATGTGCGCGATTGTTACGGCGACGAAGAATTTTGCTTCGTGCAATCGCTCGAAGAAGCCGAAGATATGGCGCGCACGCTTATCGCCCATCCCGAACGCGCACTCAATATGGGCAAAAAAGCCCGCCGTCGCACCGCTCGCGAACACACTTGGGACCACCGCCTCGCAAATTTATTTCAAAATCATTTCAATCCCATACACTCCATTCAACCTTCATGTCCAATATCCTCATCCTCTCCAACGACGCCTTCCGCGTAAAAGCAAAAACGTGCGAAGCGCTGGCTTCGGCTTGCCGCCGCCTCGGACATTTCGCCCTCGTGCGCGATACGGCGGATGCGCGGTTTGGATTGCAGGCGAACGGAAAAGAAAATGCGGATTTCCGAGCCAACTTAGCAAGCAAGTATCTTCGAATTTTAGATTTTTTTGAAATCGATATGATTCTCGCTCTGGATTTGGATTGGCTTTTGCTCCCCGATGAATTTTTAAATCATCCCAACATCAAAAAAATTGTTTCGCTCTGGTTCGATGATTTGCAGACGTGGCTTCAAGGCCCCGTGCACGAATTTTTCCCGTCGCCGCAAAAAAATCTCATCGAAATTCTCAAACACGAAAAAATTTTGCATTGTTTTTACGGGCAAGGGCAAGCATGGGAAGCCGAACTTTTGGGAATCAACAATCAACGCCTTTCTCCTTTGGCGGCGGCGCAAGAATTACTTTCTTTGGAAAAACAACCTGAAATCGCCGGTCGATTCGCTTTTGTGGGAAATCCGGGATGCCGTCAAACGCCGCATCCGGGCATTGTGCAACGCATGCATGAAGGCGCGGATTTAAGCGAATTGCGCCAACTCGCTCGCGAACACATTTTGCGTTTCCCGCCTGATGAAATGAAAAAATGGATCGAAGAAGAGCCTTCCTGCCGCGAGTTTTTTGAATTTGCCCTCCAAGTGCGCGTCATGGATTCATTCAAACCGGCGTGCGAAATTTTGAAAACGACTGCGGTGGGCTATCCTCAAGCGTACGCTTATTTGCAGAATAAAGAGCAACTGCTCATTGCCTGTTTGATCATTAAATTAGTGAATCAATACGATCGTCCGGCATTGATTCATCGCTTATATAAAAAGAATCTTGTGGATGTTTTCAGCGCACCGGAGGAATGGAAGACTTACGGTGTGGAAAGCAAACCGTTTGTAAATGCCTTGCGCTTGCCGGAACTCTACCAGCGTTATCCCATGCATTTGAATGCCCCCAATCCGCTCCGCGACGCCACCGCCAATGAAAAACTCTTTGAGCTCTCCGCCTGCGCGCGCGCCAGCATCAATCTGGATACTCCAGATGCTCGCGCGTGTTATGGTGAAAACGAAATGCGGTATGCGCGCACTTTGGAAGAATTGGAAAATGTCGCAGAGGACATGCTTCGACGCCCCGACGAAATGTTTGCTCTAGGAAAAAACGCCCGCCAGCGCACGGCTCTGGAGCACACGTGGGATCATCGATTGCAAAAGATTTTATAAATTTTCGAATCAATACGCCGCACGACGATCTCGACTTGGCCGATTGCTGTGCGTTTCCAGATTCGGTTTTAACACAAACTCCAACGACTTGAACTTCCTATGCGCCTTTGCGATGCGCTTCTTTTTTGGACTTTCCTTTTGAGTTAGTAAATCCACGCCGCGTTGAATCATCTCTTCATGATCCCATGCGATTTCATAATTCTTTAAATCCTCCATCTTAACCCAGCGAACATCTTGAATTTCTTTATTCCTTTCTTTTTTTCTTCTTTTTCTTATTTGTTGCAAAAATTTTTTATTAAACAAAGATTTCTTGTGCGTTTCGTAGGTCGCCTGATCTAGTTGAACGACGAAAAAATTAGAATGTCCGTATGCGATCAATTTTGCGTTCGCCACATATAACCCTTCCGTGCCTCTTCGATCAAAAAGACAACGCGCACCGAGGTAATGCATGGTCAAATTTGTGCCTGTTAAATCTAATCCTGTTTCTTCGCTCAGTTCGCGTACAGCAGTCCCTACGGGACGCTCGATAGTTTCTTCGCGCCAATCCTCGCTCCATATTTTTTCGGCGTCTGCCCGATGTTGCTTCACGAATTTTTCTCCGAATGTTTCCGCGTATTGAATAGCCGCGCCTTCGTGATTTTCACCAATGGGCGCTGTTGTAATCTGATGACCTCCTGGCACGCACCACAACTCCGCTCCCCATGGAGACTTGGATCCTCTGCAAACGATTAAAACTTCCTTTTTATCAGGAGAAAAAACAATAACATCAGAAGCATAATTTACCGGACGGTGCCATTTGGCCGCATAAGGATTTACTTTCGGATGAGCTGTGGGGTTAGCATATCGTTCTTTTCTGAGATCAAGTTCAAGACGTCTTCTTTGATGCGACGGCATAACAACTTCTTTATCGGGATGCTCTTTTCTTTCCATAGTAAATAATGTGATATATTTTTGTTTCGTCAAATTATCCATCAGGAATTTACGATTTTCATAACCAACCACAACATAAGCCATTAAATGATAGCGTTTAAAAAAATCACAGTGGCTGGGCGCGCCTCCTTGAGAGGGCCCAGCGCACTGTGAAGCGCTCCACCCATGCAGTAACCCCTACTTTATCTGAGGAGCGAAAGCACGTTTTGCTGGCTGACGTTTGCTTGAGCCAACATGGCAGTGCTTGCCTGAATCAAGATGTTATTCTTGGCGAGTTGAGTGCTCTCGGACGCAACATCAAGATCTTTAATACGGCTATTGGCCGCTTCCACGTTGATTCGCTCGGTGCGAATATTCTGAATGTGGAAGTTGAATTTCGAGATGTCGGCGTTGACCTCGGCGCGCTTGGTGGCGATGGTGCTCAATGCGTTATTGAGAGAAGCAATCGCGCTAATCGCAACCGTTGTGGTTCCAATAGTGCTCGCATTGATACCCAAGTTCGTCAAGTTGGTTACGCTCACCTTGGAAAATACGTCGGTATCGCCTTGGGCGCTGATCGCCACTGCAATCGAAGTATTCACTTGGAAAAGCGTTTCACCGTTAAATTTCGCGCTCGAAAGCACAGTGCCAATCTGATCGCGTAACTTGGTAAATTCGATGTTATAGTTGGCGCGATCTGCGGAACCAAATGCCCCGTTCGTCGCGCGTTGCGCCAACTCGCTCATACGAGTCAGCTGTTCTTGAATGGTTTTCAAGAAACCATCGCTGGTTTGGGCAAACGAAATGATGTTTTGCGCACCTTCCGAAGCCGCTACGAGTCGTTTCACGTTGGCGTCCAATTTACCGCTCACGGCCACGCCCGCCGCATCCTCTGCAGGATTGGCAAGACGGCTACCAGCCGAGAGTTTGATCATGTTCTTTTGGAGAGCTTCCGTGTTTTGACCCAAATAAAATGAAGCATTCAATGCTCCAATGTTTGTTCCTATAGTTGTCATAACACTCCTTTGTTATAGATTCGCATCATGCAAATAGCTGATAACAGCTGGTTTAGATCCGCATCATGCGGAACTCCTGTTTGGGTGGATTGGTAAAAAAGCGCACGCATAGGCATTATTTTCCTTAAAAATAACGTTCTGACGCCTTTTTTTAGCGCTCTCTCACCTTGCTGACGTAGCTTCCCCTTGAAGCAACATCGAGCTTGGTTCGGTTGATGAAGGTATGGCTTCATATCGTTCCGAAGCCCATGCCGCAACTTTCATGCCATAAAAGCCATCTGAGCGCGCTGTCTATGAAATCGATTCTTCAACCCTATTAAACCACTTCAGGCGGAAGGAGTTCCTGCAAGGTTTTTACTTTTTGAGCCGCATCTTTGCGGCATACCAAGACTGCGTCTTTTGTTTCCACTACAATCAAATCGCTCACACCGCAGAGCGCAACAAGACGTCCTTCGCTCAAAACAATATTGTCTTGCGCATTTTGAAGCACCGTTGAGCCCTTAAGCGTATTACCGTGAGCGTCTTTTCCCAAATGCGCCGGAAGCGCCGTCCAAGAGCCGACATCATCCCAATCAAACTCCGCCTGAATCGCCTCCACTTTTCTCGCTTTTTCCATCAATGCGTAATCAATGGAAATTTTAGGCATGGCCGAAAAATTTTCTTTAACATAAGAATCCATATCTTTTGCCGAAGCAAGATTTCTCGCAAAATTCGCCAAACTCGGCTCGGCGCGTTCCGCTTCGCGTAAAAAATCTTTCACCGTCCACACAAACATTCCCGCATTCCAGCCATAATTTCCGCTTTCGAGGTACCGCCGCGCGGTCTCTTCACTGGGTTTTTCAAAGAATTGTTTTACCTTAAAACGTTTGCTTCCATGCTTGCCTTTGCCGATGACTTCGCCCAATTCCAAATAACCGAATCCCGTCGCCGGATAAGTGGGTCGAATCGAAAATGTCACAAGAGCCTCTTGTTCGCGCGCTAAACTAGAGGCATCCGCCAATTGTTTTTGAAACGTCTGGATATCTTTAATGAGAGCGTCTGCCGGCAACAACGCCATTTCTGCATCCACACTGCGCCGCAAAATCCATCCCGCCGCCAACGCCGCCGCGGGAGCTGTGTCGCGTTTTTCAGGTTCGGCAAAAATATTTTCTTGGGGAAAATCCTTTAAAAGTTCCCGCGTTTTTTCCAATTGAACAGTATTGGTCAAAATCAAAATTTTTTCTTTGGGAATCAAGCCTCCAACTCTATCAACAGCCTGCTCCAAAAGTGTTCTTTCCGAAAAAAGCCTTAATAAATGCTTAGGAGTGGTCTTCCTGCTCAACGGCCAAAATCGTTCTCCGCTTCCTCCAGCCATAATGCATGCATAAAAATTTTCCATCGCCGTTTCTTAGCATGCTTTTCTCATGCTGTAAAATTAACTTAATTTCTTATAAAAAAGGTTGAAGGATTGGTTTTGGCGACTATAGAGTGTTAGGTATGTCAACCAAGCTTATTAAGGTTCTCTTGGGGGTTTCGATTCTTTTATCTTTAACAGCGCTCGTACTGGGATTTTTGATTTACCAGCAAAAGGGGCGCTATGAAGCTCAATTAACGGCGGTGGAGCAAAGCCTCAAGGAGGCGCCGCCCTTTATTCAATATACGGGACAATTTCAGCGCGATGTCAGCGAACCGGCGGCGACGATTCAAAAAGCCAATCATATTTTGAAGAATACTCAACAGGAGTTGAGCGAAAAAACGGTGAATTTGGATGAAGCGCAGAAAAAAGTGGAAACACTTTTGGATGAAAAAGGAAAATTGGAGATGGATTTAACGGTCGCGTACAAAGAACGCGAAACGTTTGAAGGACAATTGACCGAAACCAAAGCGAAGTTGGAATCCTTCCAAGAAGAATTGCAATTGCTACAAGACGGACTTCGAGGCCATACGCCGCAAGAATTATTTTCCAAGATCGATCATTTAGAGAGCAATATTCAAGCTTTGGAACGGCAAGCGCGCGATTTGGGCGACAAAGCCGCGGAGTTACAATCGCAGATTGAGGAGATGCAGACGGCAAAAGTGCGCCAAAATGTGCCCGGCGAGATTTCAGGAAAAGTAGTAGCGATCAATAAACCGTGGAGCTTTGTCGTGTTGGATATCGGGAAAAATGATAATTTGGCGGAAGGTATTGAATTGAATGTGACGCGCGAAGACCGGATGATCGGCAAAGTGCGCACGGTTTCGGTCGATGCCACAACTGCCGTAGCAGACATTTTGCCCGATATGTTGAAAGATGAAATTCAAGTCGGCGATCAAGTTGCTTACATTCCATGAAAAAAATATTATTGATTCTTTTACCTCTCATTCTCTTGGCGGGATGCGCGGAAGACCAACAACAAACAACTTCTGAACAGCGCGTGTCGACGATTCCTTGGAATAAACCCGAACGATGGGAAGGCCAAGGACAACTCGGCGGCATGTTGGGGGGGCATTAGGATGTCGCATGGAGCATGTCGTAGGATACGATTCCAAGGCGGAAAATAACGTTATTTTGACCACCCTTGATTCCGCCATCGGATGGATGCGGAAAAATTCTCTGTGGCCCATGCCGATGGGGCTGTCATGTTGCGCGATTGAATTGATGGCGGCGGCGTCTTCGCGGTACGATCTTGCGCGGTTCGGCGCGGAAGTGATGCGATTTTCTCCTCGGCAGGCGGATTTGCTCGTCGTAGCGGGAACGGTGACTTACAAAATGGCGTTATCGGTGAAACGCATTTATGATCAGATGCCGGAGCCTAAATGGGTGATTGCGATGGGCGCGTGCGCGAGTTCCGGAGGCATGTATAGAAACTACGCGGCATTGCAGGGCGTGGATCGCATTTTGCCGGTGGATGTGTATGTGTCCGGCTGTCCTCCTCGTCCGGAAGCCCTGATCGAAGGCTTGATGACGTTGCAAAAAAAAATCGCGGAAGAAAAAGTGTTGCGTTCATGAATCCCCTGAAAAAACTTTTTCAAAAATATTCCGAGCGCTTCGGCGAACAGCTTTGCGAGTTGCCGGAATTTCGGCAAGAGTGCGCGTGGCGAGCGGAGGTCTCGATTTTGAAAACGCTTTTGGCGTCGCTGAAACGCGAGGATCAATTTGATTTTTTGGTCGATATTTCCAGCGTGGATCATTTGGGCGAGGAATATCGATTTGAAATTGTGTACGAACTTTGCCGCTTGGCCGATGCGATGCATCTGAGAATTAAAATTAAAATTCATGAAAAAGACGCCGTTCCTTCGGTGTGCGAACTTTGGCGCACGGCGAATTGGCACGAACGCGAAATTTACGACATGATGGGCATTGTGTTTTCAGAGCATCCGGATTTGCGGCGTATTTTGATGTGGGAAGGCTATCCTTACTATCCATTGCGAAAAGATTTTCCTCTTGAAGGCTTGCCGAGTGAAATGCCCGATGTTGCTTTTTCTCATGTCACTCCTATGGAAGGCGGGCCGTTTGTGACATCGGCCGCGGCGATCACAACAGAGCGCGAACCGCGCGCGCGCCCTCCTGTGTTATGAAGACTGCGCCTCCTCATGATTCGGTAGGCGATCGTTTTATTCTAAATATGGGACCTTCGCATCCGAGCACGCACGGTGTATTGCGCTTGATATTGGAGTTGGACGGCGAAGTGATTACACAAGCGACGCCGGACATCGGGTATTTGCATCGCGGCACTGAAAAAACCGCCGAGAACATGACGTGGACGCAATTTATTCCTTATACGGATCGATTGGATTATTTGGCGCCTCTAGCGAACAACGTCGCGTATGCGTGCGCCGTGGAAAAGTTGATGGGATATGAAATTCCTCCGCGCGCGCGTGTGATTCGCGTGATCTGTTGCGAACTCGCGCGCATTTCGGCGCATCTTTTAGGACTCGGCGCGTACGCGATGGATTGCGGCGCATTCACGATTTTTTTATACACATTTACCGAGCGCGAAAAAATTTATAATCTCATCGAGATGCTCACAGGCGCGCGATTCACCACCAGCTACACGCGCATCGGAGGACTTGCGCGCGATTTGCCGGAAGGATTTTTGGAAGGCGTCAAAGCGTTCATTGACCAGCTTGCCGAAAAAATTGACGAGGTTGAAAAGTTGTTGAATCGCAATCCGATTTTTCTCGACCGCACGCGCGACGTCGGCGTGATTTCCAAAGAAGACGCGATTGATTACGGACTCACGGGACCCAATGCGCGCGCATCGGGAGTGAATTACGACGTGCGCAAAAAAATTCCTTATCTGGATTACGAACAATATGATTTTTCCGTGCCGCTCGGAACTGTGGGCGATTGCTATGACCGGTATTTGCTGCGTATTCAGGAAATGCGCGAAAGCGCTCGCATTTTAAGACAAGCGATTCAAGATGTTCCCTCCGGCTCGATTTTGGTCGATGATTCCAAAAATATATTGCCGCCTAAAGCACATGTGCTCACAAAAATGGAGGAATTGATCCATCAATTTATGATCGTGACGCAGGGCATCAACGCGCCGGCGGGAGAAATTTATTTCAGCGCGGAAAATCCCAAAGGAGAATTGGGATTTTATATCCATAGCAAAGGAGGAGGAACGCCGCATCGCCTCAAAATTCGTTCTCCGTCGTTTGTGAATTTAAGTATTTTGTCCCATCTCTTGCCGGGATATTCTATCAGTGACGCGGTGGTCATTCTTGGAAGCTTGGATTTTGTGATGGGAGAATGCGACCGGTAAAGCGAGGTGTTATGAAAAAAGATAAAGCGATTCTTTATTGTGTGATTGTTTTTTTGCTGGCGGGCTTGCTTGCCGTGTTGTTCATCAAAAAAATTCAGGTTCACGATTTTCTTTCCCGCAGCGAAGTGACGATGGAGAAGGCGCAAAAAATTCACAAAGGCATGGATCGATTGGAAGTCCGATCCGTTCTCGGCGCTCCGCACGACACGGGAACGGCCACGATGATCGATTACGAAGGAATCGTGGAGACGTATCAGAATTCCCAGAAAAATCTAAATGTGAACGTTATTTTTAAAGATGAAAAAGTGGAAATGATGACCATCAACCAAGATGTGATTCTCTTACAACCATGACGCTCTCGCCGGAATTTGAGGCTTCTGCGGATACTCTTATTGCGCGTTATCCCGCGTCCAAGCAAAGCGCTGTTTTGCCTTTGTTGCATCTTTGGCAGGAAACCTTCGGTTATGTTTCCGACGGCGGCATTCAATGGATCGCGAAAAAATTAGAGTTGGAGTGCATTCAAGTTTTGGAATTGGCGACGTTTTATCCGATGTTGAAAAATGAGCCGATGGGCAAAATTCACATCAAAGTCTGCCGGACGTTGTCGTGCGCCTTGGCGGGGTCGAAAGATTTATACGATTCTTTTAAACGGTTGCTCGCGCTCAGCGGCGATGGCGAAAAACCGCTCACAACTCCCGACGGAAAATTCACGCTGGAATTTGTAGAATGTTTGGCGTGTTGCGACAAAGCGCCGGTGGTGTTGGTGAACGAAGAACTTCATGAAAATATGAACAACCAAAGAGCCGAGACTTTAATCAAAGGATACAAGAAATGAAATTTTTAAAGAATAAACAAAATTCTTTGCGTCTTTGCGCGAGGCAAAGGGCAAAAGGGCGCGGAGCAATTTTTTCATTCTGTTAATTCTGTCTAAAAAATTATGACTTCAGAGCGCAGAATCATTCTCCAACATGCGGATCAGCCGGGTTATACGGCGGATTTTGCCTGTTATTTGCATCACGGCGGATATGAAGATTTAAAGAAGGCGCTCAAGATGCGCCCGCAAGAAATTAAAGAAGAAGTTTGTAAATCCCAACTACGCGGCAGAGGCGGCGCAGGATTTTTGTGCGGAGCAAAATGGAATTTTATCGATTCGTCAAAAACGCAGAGGCCGGTTTATTTGATTTGCAACGCCGATGAATCCGAGCCGGGCACGTTTAAGGATCGGCAAATTATTGACAAAGACCCGCATCAATTATTGGAAGGCATGATCATTGCCTGCTATGCCAATTCTGTTCGCTTGGCCTATATTTATATTCGCGGAGAATTTTTTCAGGGCGCGAAAATTTTGGAACAAGCTCTTCAGGAAGCCCGTAGGGCTGGATTTTGGGGAGAAAATATTTTGGGTTCGGGATATTCGCTGGATATTCATGTGCATCGCGGCGCAGGCGCGTATATCTGCGGCGAAGAAACGGGATTGATTGAGTCGTTGGAGGGAAAACGCCCGTATCCACGCATCAAACCGCCGTATTTTCCGGCGTCAATCGGACTTTATGGTTCGCCGACGATTGTCAATAACGTCGAAACATTATGTAACATCAAACACATTCTTCAAATGGGCGGAGATGAGTTTGCAAAAATCGGTCGTCCTAATAATACCGGTACACGCATTCTTTGCGTGAGCGGCGATGTGCAAAAACCGGGGTATTTTGAATTTGAGTGCGGAAAAATTACATTCGGCGAATTAATTTACGATGTCTGCGGAGGCATTCGAAATAATAATCGATTAAAAGCGGTGATTCCCGGAGGGATTTCGGCAAAAATTTTGCGCGCGGATCGAATGTTTAAAATTCGGCAACCGGACAGATCGGTTCAAGAAATGAATTTGGCGAATTTACCGATCGATTTTGATACACTCGCCGAGGCAGGCTCGATGGCGGGTTCCGGCGGCATCATCGTTCTTGACCACACGCGCGATATGGCAAAATGTCTCGCCAATATCACCGCATTTTACGCGCATGAATCGTGCGGACAATGCACGCCGTGCCGCGAAGGAACATTGTGGATGAAAAAAATTCTGCGCCGCATCGAAACAGGAAACGCTCGCTCCGAAGACGCTGAATTACTCAAAGAAATCGCCGACGGCATTGCGGGACGAACCGTCTGCGCATTCGGCGAAGCATGCGCTTGGCCTGTGCAAAGTTTTTTGGAAAATTTTAAAGGCGAATTCATGCCGCATGGAGGCGTGATAGTATGAATGACGCATTTATTATTTTTTTACTTTCTTCAAAATCCCAAATCCCAAATCCCAAACAAATCCCAAATCTCAAATTTCAAATTCAAAAAATATTTCTCCAAAAAGTAAAATTCTTACTTCAATGTTTTGTGTTTGGAATTTTAGATTTGGAATTTAGAATTTGTTTGGGATTTGGGATTTCGTGCTTGGGATTTTACGGGAAAAATGTTTCATAATTATTATGTCGCAGTGCAGTCATTCCATGAATCCTAAAAATCACGATGCGCCTCTGGAAAACGCGCCTTTAGTGAATATTTTCCTCGACGGCCAATGGGTGCAAGCACCGAAAGGCATGAATGTGATTGAAGCGGCAAAACTTTTCGGCAAAGAAATTCCGCATTATTGTTATCATCCGAAATTGGAAATTGCGGGTAATTGTAGAATGTGTCTTTTTGAAATGGGTATTCCTAAACTCGACGCAAAAAAACAGATCATCATCGGCAACGAAGGCAAACCTGAAATTCAATGGCAACCTCGTCCGCAAATCGCTTGCGCGACGCAAATTTTTGAAGGCATGGGGATTCGCACGGATTCGCCTCTCGCTCAGGAATGCCGTCGTTCGGTGTTGGAATTTTTGCTCATCAATCATCCTTTGGATTGTCCGATTTGCGATCAGGCCGGCGAATGCCAATTGCAGGAATTTTCCTCGCAATACGGTCAAGGCGAGAGCCGTTTTGTGGAAGAAAAAGTTAAAAAATCCAAGCGCGTCGATTTGGGCGAGCGCATTATTTTGGATGCGGAGAGATGCATTTTGTGTTCGCGATGCATTCGTTTTGCTAAAGAAATTTTACACGAGGACACGCTTGGATTTATCAAACGAGGTAGTCACGTAGAAGTCTCCGCTCATCCGTGCAAAAAATTTGATCATCCTTATTCGCTCAATACCGTCGATATTTGTCCAGTGGGCGCGCTGACGAGCAAAGATTTTCGCTTTCAAATGCGCGTGTGGTTTTTGAAAGACACCAAGAGCATTTGCACGGGTTGCGCGACCGGATGCAATATCCTCATCGGCTCGCGCGAACAAAAAGTTTATCGCCTCACGCCAAGGGAAAATGAGGAAGTGAATTCGCATTGGATGTGCGATTTTGGGCGGCTGAATATTCACGACATGGATGATCCTCAGCGTATTCGCGAACCTTTGGCGCGTGAAAATGAAACTTTATTATCGGTTGCCGGCAATGAAATATTCCGCCAAATCGCTCAGCGCATGGAAGGCATTCGCGGAAATGAAATCGCCGTCATCGCTTCCGCGAAAATGACCAATGAAGAATTGTTTTTGCTGAAACAATGGACAGATGCGATGGATGCGGCGTATGTGGACATCGTGCCGCATACGTGGGAAGGCGATACTTTTTTGAAAAATGCGGATCGCAATCCGAATTCCGTGGGCGCGCGTGTTGTGGAAATTTCACACGAAGGTAAAAAACTTTCCCTTCTGCGCGATGCGATTCTCAAAGGCGAAATCAAGGCATTGTTTGTATTTCACGAAGATGCCGTCGAAGCCGGCATCGACGCGATGGCGTTGGATAAACTCAGAATACTTGTCGCCGTCAGTCTTGTGCCGAATGCCACGACGGGAAAAGCGCATTTTGTGTTGCCGGGCTGTGGTTTTGCGGAAAAATCAGGAACGATGATCAACGCAAAAGGACGTTTACAAAAACTCAATCGCGCGGTGTTGCCGCCGTGGAAAGAAGATTGGGAAATTGTGCGCGATTTGAAAATGGCGACCACTCAAGGCGATTCTGCGCCTTGCGCGCAAAAACAAACGTCGCCTCTGGAAAATGTTTTTCAAGAAATGGCATCCAAACACAAAGAATTTTCCGGTTTGGCGCTGAATTTAATCGGGAGCGCCGGAGTGCAATTGAGTTTGAACTTATGATGAAAAGGAATATTTTCGCGCCAAGAACGCCAAGACGCAAAGAAAGTTTTTTGTTTGGGTTTTTGGTGACGCGAGTTTTTGGGATGGAGCGAACCGAAAGCTTTTGCGAGAGCGTCAACAGGCTACTGAAAAACCCGCGCATGTCGCGTTGCTGGCGATTTTTTCGCTTCCGCGAGGCGCGACGAAGAAGAATATTGAAATGAAATCTTCGACTGAGGAGCAACAAAGCGGAAGCGAAAAAGCGCCGCAACCCTTTGGGCGGCACGTCTTTTGGCGACTGCACGCACCGCGTACTTGTCGTGTATTTCGTTTCAATACACTCCTCGTACGCAATGCGTGCATTCATCCAAAATCCGT
>JBMONL010000010.1:0-26595 GCA_049324635.1 Verrucomicrobiota bacterium
CTAAAAATCCACCAAAAAGTTTCCCCTGTTTTAAAAAAACACACCCCTTCCACTTGTTGAAATACGCAAAATATATGCGATCAGCTATTTAGAAAAATCCCTCATCAAAAACAGGGGAAGGTTCTGTCAAGGAGAATCAGGTGCGTCTTTTCATTTGAAAATAAGTAAAAATATAAATGTATGGAGCACGGACGTGAAGAACATCTTGCAAGAAAGGAATTGAAGCGTTTTACTAGCGGTTCTAACAATTGAAATTTATGGCAAAGAAAAATAAAAAATCAGTGAAGGTTCTTAAGAAAGCAAAGAAAAAATCTGCAACGAAGGCGAAGAAAATTTCGTCCGGCGCATCAGCGGGAAAAGGGCGGCTTGTTTACTTTTTTGGTAATGGCCGCGCGGACGGCAATGGAAAGATGAAGCCGCTTCTTGGCGGCAAGGGAGCGAATTTGGCGGAGATGACGCGCATTGGATTGCCGGTGCCTCCGGGATTTACGATTACGACGGAAGTGTGCACGTATTTTTATGATCACAAGAAGACCTATCCGTCGACTTTGAAAAAACAGATCGAAGATGCATTGAAGCGCGTGGAGACACTCATGGGTAAAAAATTCGGAGATCGCGAAAATCCGTTGTTGGTTTCGGTGCGTTCAGGCGCGCGGGATTCGATGCCCGGCATGATGGACACAATTTTGAATCTCGGACTCAACGACGAAACGGTGCTGGGCTTGTGCGCAAAAAGCGGCAACGAGAGGTTTTCGTATGATTGTTATCGCCGGTTTATTCAAATGTACGGCGACGTGGTAATGGAAGTGCAAAAACGCGAGGGCGAAGACCACGAGCCGTTCGAAGCGGCGATTGAAGGATTGAAGAATGAAGTTTTTCCGGGAAAACATAATGTTTCGGATACGGAATTGGATACGAATGCGCTGAAGGAATTGGTGAGACGCTTCAAGGCATTGGTGAAAGAGCGCACGGGTAGAGATTTTCCGATGGACCCGATGGAACAACTCAACGGCGCGATCGGCGCGGTGTTCGGCTCGTGGAATAACGAGCGCGCGATTGTGTATCGCAGAAAATATAACATTCCGAGCGAATGGGGCACAGCGGTCAATGTGCAGACCATGGTGTTTGGCAATACGGGCGACAATTCCGGATCGGGCGTGGCGTTCACGCGCGATCCCGCAACGGGCGAAAAAGTTTTTTACGGCGAATTTTTGATCAACGCGCAAGGCGAAGACGTGGTGTCGGGCGTGCGCACGCCGGAACCGGTGAAAAATTTGAAAATGAAAATGCCGGCCGTATCGCGGCAGTTGGAAGAAGTTCAGCAGACGCTTGAATCGCATTTTTGCGACATGCAGGATTTTGAATTCACCGTGGAAGAAGGCAAACTTTACATGTTGCAAACGCGCAACGGCAAACGCACCGGCATGGCCGCGGTAAAAATTGCGGTCGAGATGGTGAGGGAAAAACTCATCACATGGCAGGACGCGGTGAAGCGCGTTCCGGCGGATTCATTGAGTCATCTTTTGGCGCCGGTGTTTAATCGTGAGGAGCGCGGTAAAGCGGAAAAAATCGCATCAGGGTTGCCTGCGGGTCCGGGCGCGGCAACCGGCAGGATTTATTTTAACGCGAACGAGGCGGAGGCCAAAGCCAATGCCGGCGAGCGCGTGCTTTTGGTGCGTTTGGAAACATCGCCGGAAGATATTCGCGGAATGTTGGCCGCAGATGGAATTCTCACGGCGCGCGGCGGAGTGAGCTCGCACGCGGCGCTCGTCGCGCGGCAAATGGGCAAAGTCTGTGTGTGCGGCGCATCGGCATTGCACGTCAATTACGAGGAACAAAAACTTCATGTGGATGGAAAAACTTTTAATAAGGGCGATTATCTTTCCATCGATGGCACCACCGGCGAAGTTTTTGCCGGCGAAGTGAAAACTTCAGCGTCGGAAATTGTGCAAGTGTTGATCGAAAAATCGCTCTCGCCCGACGACAGTCCGATTTACCAACTTTTTGCGCAGTTGATGAGTTGGGCCGACAAAGCTCGTTTTCTCGATATTCGCACCAATGCGGATCAGCCGGATCAGGTGGAGAATGCCGTGGCGTTCGGCGCGGCGGGCATCGGGCTTTGCCGCACGGAACACATGTTTTTCGAGGGTGATCGCATCGATGCAGTGCGCGAAATGATTTTGGCGGAAAACCAAAATGATCGCAAAAAAGCGCTCGCAAAATTGTTGCCGTATCAAAAGGAAGATTTCAAAGGCATTTTCCGCGCTCTGAAAGGCTTGCCGGCGACGATTCGATTGCTCGATCCGCCGTTGCACGAATTTTTGCCGCATGATGAAGCGTCGCAAAATCAATTGGCGCAAAAACTCGGCGTATCGGCGGAAAAAGTCGCCAAGCGCGTCGAGGAATTGCACGAATTTAATCCGATGCTCGGTCATCGCGGATGTCGTTTGGGAATTGTGTATCCGGAAATTTCGGAAATGCAGGCGCAGGCGATTTTTGAAGCGGCGGTGGAAATTCAAAATGAAGGCATCAAGGTGAAGCCGGAAATCATGATTCCGCTCGTCGGTTTCCAGAAGGAATTTACTCTGCAGGCAGATTTGATCCATAAAGTCGCCAAAGAAGTGATGTCGAAACACAACGCGAAGATTAAATATCTTGTCGGTACGATGATTGAAATTCCTCGCGCGTGCGTGGCGGCGGATAGAATCGCCGAGCGCGCTGAATTTTTCAGCTTTGGCACGAATGACCTGACGCAAACCGCGCTCGGCATGAGCCGCGACGATTCGGGATCATTTTTGCCGTATTATCAGGCGGAAGAGATTATTAAACAAAATCCGTTTGCAGTGGTGGATGAAACAGGCGTCGGCGAATTGATGAAGATGGCGGTCGAAAAAGGTCGCAAAGTTCGCAAAGATATCAAACTCGGCATCTGCGGCGAACACGGCGGCGAGCCGCAATCGGTCAAATTCTGCCACAAGCTCGGACTCAATTACGTCAGTTGTTCGCCATTCCGCATTCCGATTGCGCGTTTGGCGGCGGCGCAAGCGGCATTGAATCAATAATCCCCAGCAGAGTTGGGAGATTGAAAAGTAACCACTCGAAGCGATTGGGGTTGCTTTTTACTTGTTGAACAACGTAGCAAGCGAGGGCGAATTTGCTGTGGGAAATGCAGGTGATGGAGCGATTCAAATTCGTAATTATTTTGCGTCTTTGCGCGGGATACAGGGAAAAGGGAGATGCAGAGCGATAATTCTGTAAATTTTGCAAATTCTATCTAAAATTTATTTTTTATGATGGAATTATTGACAGAGAAGTTGCAAGCCGCGATGAAGAAGATTCGCGGGTTTGGGAAGTTGACGGAGGATAATATTGCCGAGTCGTTGCGCGAGGTGCGGTTGGCGTTGTTGGCGGCGGATGTGCATTATCAGGTGGCGCGGGATTTTTGCGAACGGGTGAAAACGCAAGCGTTGGGCGAGGAAGTGCAAAGCTCAATCAAGCCGGGGGATTTGTTTGTTAAAATTGTTTATGATGAACTGCTGAAACTTTTTGGCGAAGGGGAAAAAGGCATTTCTGAAGAATATCCTCTGAAAATTGTATTGTGCGGATTGAATGGATCGGGAAAAACGACCACTGCCGCGAAACTCGCGTTGTATTTCAAACGTCAAAAAGAATCGGTGCTTTTGGTGGCGGCGGATTTGGCGAGGCCTGCGGCGATTGAGCAGTTGGAAACTCTGGGAAAACAAATCGGCGTGCCTGTGTTGCGTCCTCAAGGCAACGAAAGCGTGTTGGAGCACGTGCGGAACGCAGGCGAAGAAGCAAAAAAACAAAATATTCGCGTCACGATTTACGACACAGCCGGACGGCTCGAAGCGGATGAAGAATTGTTGAAGGAATTGGAGCAGGTGATCGATGCCATCCAGCCGCAAGAATGCCTGCTTGTTGCCGACGCCGCAACGGGACAAGCGGCGGTTGCCGTTGCCGCGGCTTTCAAAAAAGTTGCTCCTTTAAGCGGGATTATTTTGTCGAAATTCGACGGCGACGCCAAGGGCGGTGCGGCGCTTTCGCTTCAATCAGTGGCGAATTGTCCGATTAAGTTTTTGGGTGTCGGCGAACAGACGTCCGCATTGGAAGTTTTTCAGCCGCAACGACTCGCGAGCCGGATATTGGGCATGGGCGATGTCATTGGATTGGTGGAAAAGGCGCAAGAAGCCTTTGAATTGCAGGATGCGGAAAAGCTGAGTCAAAAGTTCATGGGCAACACCTTCAATTTGCAGGATTTTTTGAGTCAGTTGCAAATGATGAAAAAACTCGGTCCGCTACAGAATTTGCTTGGCATGATTCCGGGAATGGATAGGATTTCCAGTTCCGCTTTAGACGAAAAGTCGTTCAAACAAACGGAGGCGATTATTCTTTCGATGACATTGCACGAGAGAAGGAAGCCCGATGTTTTGAACGCTCGACGCCGACAGCGGATCGCCGCCGGATGCGGCGCCACCGTCGCGGATGTCAATGATTTGATGCGGCGCTTCATGATGATGAAGAAAATGGTGTCGAAAGTATCGCGCGGCGGGAACATGGAAAAAAGGCTGAAAAGTTTGTTCAATCAAATCAAGCCCTAGAATAGAAAGAAAACATTATGGCATTGGTAGTACGTTTGAAACGCACGGGGCGAAAAAATCGTCCGCATTATTTGGTCGTGGTCACGGAAAAACGCAGTCCGCGCGACGGATCTTTTTTGGAGCAACTGGGGCATTACGATCCGTTGAAAAAAGAAAACGGCGTTGTGCTCAAAAAAGACCGCATTGAATATTGGATGAGCAAGGGCGCCAAGCTTTCGGATACGGTTCATAGTTTTTTGAAAAAAACCAACTAACTTTAACTTCGCCGAATGACTTCGCATGAAATACTTCCTCGAATTTGTGGTGAGCGCGCTCGTGGAAAATCGGGAAGACGTGTTTATTGATCAGGTTGAGGAAGCGCGCGCGACGGTGTTTTACATTCGGATTCATCCATCGGACGTGGGCAGAGTGATTGGTAAAAGCGGCAAAACCATCGGGGCGATTCGCACCATTCTCAATGCCGCGCGCGACGATGGCAAGCGCGTGCAAGTGGAAATTGTGGAAAATGTATAACCTTTTCGCGCATCGTATGAGAATTGATATTTTAACACTTTTTCCCGCGATACTGGATGGAGCGCTCCAGTCCAGCATTCTTGCTCGCGCGCAAAAAACAGGCGCGGTGAAAATTCATGTTCATCAGTTGCGGGATTACGCGCACGACAAACACAAAACTGTGGATGATCGCCCGTTTGGCGGCGGCCCCGGCATGGTGATGAAATGCGAGCCGCTCGTAGAAGCAATCGAAGCAATTCAGGCGATGGACGAGCAAAAAGCGAAAGTGATTTATTTGACGCCGCAGGGGAAAACCTTGAAGCAACCGATGGCGGTGAAACTTTCCAAAGAAAAACGTTTGCTTCTGGTAAGCGGACATTATGAGGGTATCGACGATCGTGTGCGCGAAGGCGGTTGGATCGATGAAGAAATTTCGATCGGCGATTACGTGCTCACCAATGGCACGATTGCTGCATTGGTGCTGATGGATTGCGTCGTTCGATTGCTTCCGGGAACACTTGGCAACGAAGATTCGGCATCGAGCGATTCGTTCGGCATTGAAGGCGGATGGCTCGAAGGTCCTCAATACACGCGCCCGGAAATTTTTCAAAATTTGAAAGTGCCGGAGATTTTGCTTTCCGGTCATCACGCCGAAATTGAAAATTGGCGTCGAGAAAAAGCTTTGGAGCGAACGCTGAATCGTCGTTCTGATTTAATCAAAAAAGGATAAAACTATGAAACTGTTGGAAAAAATCGAAAACGAACAATTGAAGAAACGAGCGGATTTTGAAATCGGCGACACTGTAAAAGTGTACATTCGGGTGAAAGAAGGCGAAAAAGAGCGCGCGCAGATTTTCTCCGGCATTGTGATTGGGAAAAAAGGACGCGGGCTTAATGCGCAATTCACGGTGCGTCGCATCAGTCACGGCGAAGGCGTGGAAAAAGTTTTTCCCGTGCATGCGCCTTCGATTGAAAAAATTGTCGTGGAAGCCCGAGGCAAAACCCGCCGCGCGAAACTTTATTATCTGCGCAATATCAAAGGCGCAATGAACGTCAAAGCCAGCGAGGAAAAAGAAGAAGCCAAAGCGAGTTAAAATATTTCGCGCAAAGTCCTTCGACTCACTTTGTATCGCTCAGGACAAGTTGCTCCGCGCCCTCTCGCCCGTTTTTTAACCACGGAAAACACGGATTTGCTCGCTAACGCGAGCAAGAAGATTTTTTATAAATCGTTTGAGCGTGGCGGTCGATGTGGGCTTTGAGAGGGGTGAGGGTGTTGTGATGGTAATCGGTGACGTCGAAACGATAGGGCGTGGGAAGGTCTTCGAGTTCTGTGAGAATGTGCGCGGTGATATCCGGAGTATTTTCTTGAGTGTAAATAGCTAGATCGATATCTGAACCTCGTTGATGATCGCCCTTGGCGCGCGAGCCGTAAATTTTGACTTCTTCGATTTCCGGATATTGGGTGAAAAATTCATGCAATTTGGAAAGCGTCGTTTCATCAAGGCCAAAGTTTATAGTCATGACTTGCTTTTTGTTTTAAGATATTGAAAAACTTGATCGATGGCTTGGGCGTAGCGTTGATGAATGTGTTCAATGGCAATCAACGCTTTAGCTTCGTCGTAAATGTGCGCCAGTAAATTCCGGTCTTCCAGCATATCGATCCAAGTTTGTCCGTCTTGAATGATATTTTTTGAAAAAGATTCCTTAATGACCTCGCGTGGCAGATTGGCTTCGATGCCGCCGTAACGCAAATAATCTTTCAATGTTTTCCACGCTAATTCGTAGGTAAATTTGAAAGCTTGCACCAGCGCGATCTGATAAATCTCGTTTTTCGGCTCTTTTTTGAAAGAAGCTAAAACTTTGTGAAATTTGCTTCGCGCTTTCTCAAAATTCTCGAATCGTTGCTTCCAGCGAATTTCTTGCGACATGTCTGAAAAGATAGATTGTCGCCCCATGAGTTTAAAGATAATTTTCGCCGCCCTCTTCGGAAAAGATTCTTGTGCAAGGCGAAAGAACTGTTATGGTTGCAGGCACTTACCTGCAATTGATATGACCAAAGCAAGATTTTTTCTCGGCGTCGGGTTGGTATTAACGACATGGATATTTTCAGCGCAAGCGATGCCCGCTCCGGCGGTTCAAATGGCGGAATCATCCGCAGTGGAGCAGAATCGTTTTTACCCGATATGGAAAGAAGGCGGGACGCTGAGCGAGGTTTACTATGGCGTACCGGTGGAATTTTATCGCCCGAGCCACGAGCAACAACGCAAGTGGTGGAACGTGGCAAGAATGTTCTTGAAAGATTTGATTGAGCAACAGCAGGGAGCGCAAGCGCGGATTTTTGCGCCGGAAGGATTGATCCATCCGGCGGTTTTGCGGGATGGACGCGAATTTTTTCGCATTTTTTGGAAAGATAAAACGCACAACGAGCGGCATGTGACCGATGACATAGATATCGTTGCCATGGGAGACGCCGGGAAATGGATGGAAATTTGGGTGCGTTTCGTAGAAGAAGACCGCGATCCGAGCATTCAGCACACCAATTATGCGGCGATGCTCATAGAGGAAACCCAAAATAATGAGCCTTATTTGGCGGATTTCAAAATGCTGGGGCGCACATCCACCTGCAAGGAAAATGAAGAACACATGCAAGGCATTATTGGTTTGAGAAAATTCGCCCTTAAACCGGAAGCAAAATCTAAAAAAGAAAAACAGCATCCGAGATTGAGGTAACATCATGGTTCGTTCCGCGGTTTTCGTGGCCAAGAAGGTTCTGACGGGTTTAATTTTTTCTTTTGTTTTTTTTCAGACGGCGTTCGCATACGATTCTTTTGAGCAAGCTAAGCAGGAAGCCGAACGGTTTTACACGGAAAAGTCCTACTCTGAAGCAAACCGGATTTACGTAGAACAACTTGCGCAGTCGGTCTATCCTATTCCGGAAAAAGATCGCCGATGGGTGCATTTTCGTATTGCCGATACGATGTGGCGTTCGGAAGTTTCAGCGCCGACATCGGACAAAACTCGCTCTCAACAAGCTGTCGAAGAACTCCATGCTCTTTTAAGAGAAGCCAAACAAAAAAAAGACCGCGATAGAATTTGGATTGAAGCGCAAGAATCGTTGGGAGATTTTTTTTGGATATCTTACAACAAAAACTGGGGACAAGCATGGCAACATTATCAACAAGCGCTCAATGGGTGGGCGGAATCGACCGATTTGGACACTGCGCGGCAACGTTACATCGGCATCGTTCGCAAATTCATCATTCCTCGCTCCGATAGGCCGGGAGATTTTTATCATCGTGAAATATTGCCTCTGGAAATCGCGGAAAATTTTAAACGCATCGCACAGGATCATGAGGACATCGCTCTGGCGAATTATTTATTGGCGACGAGTTTAAGCCAAAGCGGTCAAATCGATCGCGCATGCGAGGAATTTGATTCGGCGATTCGGTTAGGCAAAAAAAATAATTGGTACGACGACGCACTGTTTCAGTACGCTATGTTGCTTTTGCGATCCGGCAAAATAATAGAAGACGATCAAGATGAAGAGCGACGCGAGCCGGATTATGCGCGCGCATTGGAAATGTTTCGTAAGCTGACGTCTGAATTTGCCCAAGGCGAAACTCGCTATTGGGAGCAAGCGCAACAAAACATTGAAGAAATCACCAAGCAATACATTAACGTACACGTCTCTAATATTTTTCTGCCGGAATCCGAAGTGAGTTATACGATTAACGGACGCAATACGCGCGGCGTGGATTGTTTTTTATGGCAAGTCGATTTGCCGCGCGATGTTCGTTTCAACGGCCATAACGTAGAAGATTGGCTTCATTCGCTTAGCTTAAATGAGGCCAGGGTATTGAAATCGTGGACGCTGACTATTCAGAACAAAGAGGATTTCAAGCCGTTTTCGCGCAATGAAATTCTAGGGAAACTTCCCGTGGGCGCTTATATTTTAGAGGCAAAAAGCGGCCAAACGCGCGCGCGCGAATTAATTTTGGTGACCGACGCAACATTGGTGATGAAAACATCAGGGAAAAAAGTATTGGCCTATTTTTGCGATGCAATCACCGGCAAACCCATTCCGCAGGCAACCGTAAAATTGTGGCAAAGCAACGAAATTCCCGACCCGACGTTGCAGACACCCAAGGTCATTTGGCGCGATCAAACGGCTTCTACTCGCGAGGACGGCGTGGCGCTTTTTGAATTGGACGCCCAGCATCGCTCGATTTTTGCCTCGGCGCAATTTCAGCAAAAGCAGGCGTTTTGTTTTGTTCATGATTGGGAAATACATCGCATGCCCATGCAAGTATGGCGTATTTATGTGGAAACAGACCGTCCTGCCTATCGTCCGAAAGAAACCGTTCAATGGAAAATCACGGCGCGTTTATACGACGGACAAAATTATTTGGCTCCAGCAGGGCAGACCATTTCTTATTCCATTCGCGACGCGCGAGGAAAAGAATTCCAAAAAGGGAGCGCTGTATTGAATGGATTTGGAAGTTTTTGGAATTCAATCCCACTCAATGAAACCTTGCCGCTAGGGGAGTACCGCATTGCATTTAATGCCGAAAAAGATTCCTCCATCGGCGAACAAGTTTTTTTCCGTTTGGAGGAATACAAACTGCCGGAATTTAAAATCACGGTCAGAACACCGGAAAAAGACGGAAAAAAAGCGGTGTTTCGATTTGGCGAAAAAATTCAAGCCGTCGTACAAGCGGAATATTATTTCGGTGGGCCGGCGAGCGAGGCTTCGATAGATGTGCTCGTGAAACAAAAACCTTTGCATTATTTTTGGACGCCAAAGCGCGATTTTCCTTGGTTTTATGAGGATATGATATGTCCGCCGCCATTTCATGGAGACGAGAGGCAGATCATCAAACGCGAACTTTTGAAAACCGATGCGAAGGGGCAAGTCACGGTGGAATTTGACACGCCGCGCGGATATTCCGCCGATATGGAATATGAGATTGAAGCGCGCGTCACAGATGCTTCGCGCCGCGAAGTGGTGGGCATGGGGTCCGTAAAAGTTTCTCGGCAACGCTATCGAGTGCACGCCGAACCGGAGGGATATTTGCATCAACCTGCAGACAAGGTGACCATAAAGTTTGATGCTAAGGATATCCATGAACAACCTCAGACCGTGGAAGGCGTCGTCAAAATCACGCGCGATTATTGGGAAGAAATTTGGATATCTCCGGAAGGCAAAGAAGTTCGCGGTCATGCTGTGCCCAAAGAAATTATCGGATGTTTCCCTTATCCTCCGCATCCCGGATGGCGGCTAAAGTATCGCGGCTACCATCACGACGACATCGGGTCTTATCAAGTCAAAACCAATGCGGAAGGCGAAGCGCTTTTTACATTCACTCCGGGACGCGAAGGATATTTCCGCGTGGCGTGGAAAAGCGATGATCCGGGCGGCAAACCTGTCAAAACGGAAACCACGGTTTGGGTGGCCAATCATCAAACGACTGAAATTGGCTATCGTTCCGGACCGGTGGAAATCATTGCGGACAAAGATACGTTTCGCGTCGGCGAAAAAGCGCCGGTGATGATTGTGACGCATGCAAGCGATCGTTATGTGCTCTTCAGCGCTGAAGGCGACGAACTTTTGCATTATCAGGTGTTGCATTTGGATGGAACTGTGAAATTGGTTTCTCTGGATATTGACGAACGTTACGCGCCAAACGCATTTTTGAATGCCGTAATGATCGGCGATTCCCAAATCGCTATGGACACAAAACCGATGGTGGTGCCGCCGACGAAAAATTTTCTGAAGGTCGCCATTCAAGCGGACAAGAAAGATTATCGTCCGGGTGAAAAAAGCGAATGGACATTCACCACGCTTGACGATGCGAACAAGCCGGTTAGCGCGGAGATTTCTTTTGGCGTGGTGGATGAGGCAGTGTTTTATGTCCAACAGAATTATGCGTCCGATGTAAGAAAGTTTTTCTTTGGAGAGAAACGTCCGCATCGAGTGCAAACGACAAGCACACTCCAGCAAAAACCGTATGTCTTATCGTATCCGTCGCCGGAAGAAACGCCTTATCCCATGCCGACGCCCTATCGCGAACTCATGCACGGAGGCCTGATGGAACGCGACGCGATGATGAAAGGCGCAGGCACAGATTTTACCGCAATGCCGTCAACAATGAGGTCTTCCATGAGCGCTAACGAAACGCTCATGAAAATGGAATCTGTCGTTACTGATGATCAGAAAAAAATGTTTACTCACATGAAATCCTCCGGTGCGATGGCTCAAGAAAAGATGCGCACTCAACTTCCTGAAGCCATGGCCTCGGGTTTGCTGTCGCCTCAAGTGCGCGTACGCAGTGACTTTCGCGCGACTGCGCATTGGCAACCGGATGTGAAAACCGATGCGACCGGCACGACAAAAATTAATTTTGTTTATCCCGATTCTACCACTGCGTGGAAAGCCACGGCGCGCGCCGTCACTACAAGCAATCAATTCGGCCAAGCTGATTTTCTCGCAAAAACCACTCAGCCGCTCGTTGCGCGTTTGCAAGCGCCGAGATTTCTCGTGGTGGGCGATGAAGTCACGCTCGCCGGCGTTGTAAATAACAACACCGATTTTCCTATGACCGTCCAATCCAAAATGGTGGTTTCAGATGTTCGCGAAAACGGCGAACGCATCAACGGCACGACTGAAAATGCCAAACCGCCCATCGAAATACCTCCTCATGATCAAGCGCGCGCAGACTGGCGCGTGTTTATTGAAAATGCCGGTCAAATTCAATTGCGCTTTATCGCCGAATCCGAAAAAGAAACCGATGCGATGGAAAAAATGTATCCGGTGTATGAGCGAGGTATTGAGAAATTCATCTATAAAGCAGGAAAAATTAAAGACGCCGATGTGGCCGTGGCGATTGATTTGCCGAATGAAAGACGTTCGACGTCCGTCAGCGTGCAAGTCTCGCCGAGTTTGGCGTTAATGATGCTCGATGCATTGCCTTATTTGGCCAATTACCCTTACGGATGCGTGGAGCAAACGATGAGTCGATTTGTTCCAACTGTGATTGTTCGAAAAACGCTCGAAGAACTCGGTTTATCGAAGACTGTTTTGAATCAAGCGTTCGGCGGCATTGAAAAAACATTTATTGAACAAACTCACCCGATAGAAACCCGTAATCTGGATGCCATGGATTCCATAGCGCACAAAGGATTGGAGGAACTTTATGCCTCGCAAAAGCCCGATGGCAGTTGGGGTTGGTGGAAAGACAGTGAAAGCGATCGCTGGATGAGCGCGTATGTGATGTGGGGATTGGCTTTGGCGCAAAAAGCGGGTTTGGATGTGCGCATGGATGTGATGAATCGCGGCGTGGAGTATTTGAGAAAAATGCTTGTCACCGCAGAAGAAGAATGGGACTTGCAAGCGTGGATACTTCATGCGTTGGCGTCCGGCATAACCCCCAATATCACACATCAAATCAGCCAAGCTGAAAAAAAAGCTCTCGATAATCTTTGGGAGCATCGCGAGCGGCTCAATGCTTATTCGCGCGCATTATTAGCTCTCGCCTTTCACGCTTATGGCGATCTAGAAAGAGCGCAAGTAACTGTGCGCAATTTGGCAAACGGCGTTTTAAGAGACCATGCGCCGGATCAAGCTTTACTCGATCCCAGCACGCAACGTCCCACGGTCGCCGCATTGCCGACGGCGCATTGGGGTGAAAACGGTATTTTTTATCGCTGGTCTGAAAGCGGCGTAGAAACCACAGCGTTCGCGCTTAAAGCGCTGATGGCGATCGATCCGCAGAACGAACTTGTCGAGCCCGTCATGAATTGGCTGGTGAAAAATCGGCGCGGCGCTCAATGGAGTAATACACGCGACACCGCCATCGCCATCTTGGCACTGTCGGATTATTTAAAAATTTCTAAAGAACTGCAAGCCGACGCGGAATACGAAATTTTTGTGAATGAACAATCGATCGCGCAACAAAAAATCTCATCCGCAAATATGTTTCAAGCGCCGCGCCGCATTGAAGTGGATGCGCGCGTGCTTCGCGACGGCGCGAATTTAATTCGGCTTCGCAAAAAAGGAAAATCGCCGCTTTATTTTTCCGCGCAAGCCGTATTTTTCACTCAGGAAAAACCGATTCGCGCGGCGGGCAATGAAATTTTCATTAAGCGGCAATATTTCAAACAAATCGCGCGTCCAACGCTGTTAAAAGGGTTCATCAATGAAAATGTTCTCCTGAAAGATGGCGATATGGTCAAAAGCGGAGACCGTTTGGAAGTCGTGTTGACTATAGAAACTAAAAACGACATGGAATATCTGGTGTTGGAAGATTTGAAGCCTTCGGGATTTGAGGCCGTGCAGATTCAAAGCGGAAAACCTCTCTGGATTCGCGAAATGAAAACTTCGTCGGCTCAAAAGGAATTTCCCCCTCAAAATGTGATTCCCACTTCGCCGGCTACGCCGGAAAATCTCATGGCAAAAACAATGCGCCGTATCATTCCTCCTCCGAATCCGGACGACATATCGGATTTCACAAATCGCGGTCGCTCTGTCCATCAGGAATTGCGCGACCGCCAAGCGGTATTTTTCATCGACAAACTCCCTCAGGGCATCTGGCGGTTGAGTTACGAATTAAGAGTGGAAACACCCGGAAAATTCAGCGCATTACCCACTCTGGGACACGCCATGTACGTGCCGGAAATTCGTTGTAATGGCGATGAAATCACTCTATCCGTAGCGGAATAATTAAAATTTTAGACAGAATTAACAAAATTAACAGAATTAGTTCCGTGCCTCTGAACAGAGCTTTGGGGTCATGACCCCGCCCGCGTGCAAAATCTTGTGAGAAAGTCGGAGTAAAAAATCAGTGTACTCCGTGTTTTCCGTGGTTAAAAAGGGAAACGAGGCACGGAGTAATTCTGTTCATTCTGTCTAATACCCAATCCAAAAAATAAATTTACAAATGATAAAAACTTTTAAGAAATTCCTCTATGGCTTTTGCGGCTTTCAAAAGCCATAGAGAAATTTTAACGTTCAATTTGATTTTGTAAAGTTATTTTCTTGAAATAGTCTAATTTTGTTTCCACTCGCCGGATTCGGTTTGAATCCATTCGTTGGGAAACGCCGCGTCGCGCATTTTCTTGGCGAAATCTTTGGCGACAAGTTCCGAAGGTTTGCCGGTGGCTTTGGATTCCTGCGCAAAAATTTCCGCGCGGTCTTTGTTTTCTTCTTGAATGAGTTTTTCCGCGTAAGTTTTCCATTGAGGATCATCGGGGGATTTCACAATCACGAGCAATCCGTTGTTGGATTCGCCGGCGATGCGATTATTTTTCAAATCCTGAATTTCCGCCATGCGCTGACGGCGGGTTTGGAGCGGATTATTTTCGGAAGGTTGTTTGGATTCCGCCGTTTTGCGCGCTTCGGTGGTGGTGACATCGACTTTCATGTTGACGTCGATTTTGACCGGTTCGGGCGTATCGAGACGCACGGTGGGAGAGCAAGACACAAGCGCTAATAATAAGAAGGGCGTAATTTTTTTCATGGTTCTAAAGTAATGTGGTTAAAAGTTTCGTCGTTCCAAGTGATATTAAAGTTACGCTTTCCTTGAAGACCATTCAAGTCCAGCTTGAGAAAGCTTTTCGGCGGCGAGTAAGCAAAATCGCAGACGCCGCCGTAATAATCATAATTGCGAAAGGCTTTGAGCGCGGTGGAGGCGATTTCTTTTTTGAAAGGCGGCCATTCGGGAGGAATTTTTTGCAAAAGATCGTCCACGGCGGGTATAATCATTTTTCCGTTTTGATTCAAACTCACCGTACCGCCCATGCCGAGAATTTCACGCGCTTCACCTTTGACAACGAAACGGCTGTCCACCGGTCCGGACATGAGGAAATTTTCCGGATAGAGCAATTTTGTGGCGGGCTCGATATCGACGCCCTTGGTATAACACGATCCGATCCAACTCAGCGCATTGTCCCAATAAAACGTGACGTCGCCGCCGATGGAGCCGCTGTAAGCGCTCGCATAAAAACCGCCGTAGATGCCTTTCGCGTCGTACGTGAGCCACAATTGTCCTTCCTGCGCTTTGACGCCTTTCCACTCGATGCTGTCGATTTTCAGCGAGTTGACGATGTTGTTCGCCTGCTTATCGTCGAGCGGTAAACTAAATTCCATTTTCCCTCGCAGATTCACAAAACGCAACATGCCGTATTCGGGATATTCGATCGTCGTGGGAGGAATCTCGCACTGCGTTTTGAGATGCAGTTGCGTAAAATCGCCGACGACCAAATCAAAATGCGGTTCGATGCTGAAGTGAAAAGGAAGTTTCACGCTTTCGCGCCCGTAAGCGGTGAGCGCGATCTTTCCTCCGGAGAGCGAAAAAATTCCGATGCTCCAAGGATTGCTCGGCGTTGCCTCCTCTTGGGGCGCCAGTTCTGCTTGTGCTTTTTTGATGTCGTTGGTGAACCAGAAAAGATCGTTGCCGATGTGAATCACCGGATCAACGATGTGCAACTGATCGATGCGTTGCGCCTGAATCCCAGCCCACGAAAACACAACGCGAATTTGCCCAAACGTAATCATCGGCGAAATGCCGTCGTACGGCGACGTGATGGTGTAATTTTCAATCACCGCTTCCACGGGTTCCTTGGCGGCGGGATCATCGGCGGGCCCGCCGAGATAAAGATCGCGAAACACCAAATCCGGCGCGGCTTGCGCAATCGAAAGCGCAAATGCCGGCATACGCGGACCAAAAATATTTTTGGTGATTTGACTTTGACGAATGCGAAGTTCTTTCAAGCGAAAACCCGTTTGCAATCCGTTGGATTCTTCGGCGGGAGCATGGACGTCCTTGGCGGGCAACGCCGCCATGAGTCGATCGAGAGAAATATGGGCGTTGGTGATGTCCACATATTGAACTTCGCGCTGAGCGAGTCCTTCCCATGTCCAATCGAGTTTGATGGTTTCTATTTTTGCGAAATCGCCGACGCTCAAATTACGAATCATCAAGCGCGAAACATCTTCGAGGCTCCCCTGCATCTCCGCTTTTTCAAAAAACGCCTTGCGCCCGGGCGAAAGAATAATTTCCACGTTTTCCAAAATAAGACTTTGAATAATCGCAGGCGGCAAAAAAGAGGAAGGCGCTTTTGCTTGCGGCGCGGAAGCCACCGCCGATGCGCCGGAAAAAGAAATTTTTCCAAGATGCGTGGCGTCGATTTTCGCGTCGCTGATGCGCACCGAAGTTATTTTGCGTTGCGCCAACTCGCCCCAACGCCATTGACTTTGAATGCGCCCCACTGCGACCGTTTCGCCGACGCGCAATTGTTCAATGCGAAGCGCAACAGAATCCGTATCCGTCAGATGAATTTTTTCGATTTGCAATTTTTGCTGTTCGGAAAAAATAATTTCCGCGCGATGAATGATGAGATTTTTCACGTTGAACGGCGGATGAAAATTCTGTAGCGAAAGAGGTCTGGTCAACTCGCACTCGTTTCGTGTGCGTGGTGACCTGACCCCGCCACTCTCATCAACAATGGATTCATCTTTTTTGAGATCAACGCTCAAATCGCTGATTTCCAAAAATTCAATTTTGCGCTGAGAAATCTCGCTCCACTGCCACAAAAGATTCGCCTGCCCCACCCTTCCGAATTTCTCCACTTGCAACCCCTCCACTTGAAGTTGATTCGGATAATGAAACCGAATTTTTCCCGCCGATACCCCAAATGGCGATCCGAAATAATTAAACGTCCGCGTCGGAAACAAAATCACATACGCGCCAATCCCAAGCAACACCACCCCAGCCAAGAGCATTCCCATCCCCAATACTCTCCCATACTTCACACCCTTAGGCTTAGGTCGTTGAAAACCCGGTTTAGACTTCTGCAATTTCACGGTTTAAGCCACATTTTAATCAATCCTACGTAAAAAGTCGAAGTAAAAAAAACAACACTTCGATTCCTTAACAGCTTATGATGTGACATCCTCGTCGAGAGAATCCCCGCCTATGTACACGAACTCAATCCCGTCGAATACATTTGGGCGCATCTCAAAGAACACGAAATCGGCAACTTCATCATTCACCTCAACTCCCTACTCAAACAATTCATCTTCTGACGCAAGGATACCCCGATGCTTGCATCGGGGAGGAATTGCGAAAAAAAATGCTGTACACAGGATAGTTTTGAGATGGCCACGGCGTTTTCGACAAGCGAAAGACGCCTCGCCATGAAAGAGCGCAAGCGGTTCGCGAAGCGAAAAATTGCGCGAAAAGGGTAGCTTGCTACGGGGATGAATCGCGCAGAAAAAACGCAATACACACGATAGAGATAGATTGCCACGTCGCTTCGCTCCTCGCAATAAACCATCTTGCCGACGCAAGATGGTTTAGCTTGCGCTTTTCATTTCCCAATCCGCATAAATTTATGGGGATTGCTATAACAGAAGTTTCCTCGATTTTTGAAGAGCGAATCATGGAAGGTCTTGAGACATATGGGATATCCGATGTCATCTCCTGAAACATGCGGAACTTAAAGTCCTAAATCCCAAACTCCAAATCCCCAACAAATTTCAAATTCCAAATCTCAAACACATCTCTTTCTCATCTTCTGCGTGATAAGTTAGAGTCGTGAATTCCAAGGGAAGGAGTTTTTCTATTTTTTAAATTTTTCAAATATTTTGGAATTTGTTTGGGATTTGGAGTTTGGGATTTAGGATTTTAAATTTTGCTTCATCTTTGACTCATGCTCAAAAAATAGGGGAATGTCCTGTTTGCTATAATGATGGACCTAATCCATGCGTTTTCTTTGAGAAAAGTAGCGCTTGGTTTCCGCCGCGACAACGCCGTTGAGTAACAAAAGCGAAATCAAGTTTGGAAGGCTCATCAGGCCGTTAAAAATATCGGCGAGATCAAAGATCATTTTGACTGAAACCACAGAACCAAACATCACGGCCAATGTCCACGCCCAGCGATAATAAATAATCGCTTTAGTGGAAAATACATATTCAGCGGCTTTTTCTCCATAATAACCCCAACCAAGAATGGTGGAAAAAACAAACGTGAAAAGACCTAGATTAAGCACCAGCGGTCCAATCACGGGGATTTGTTCGAAAGCCGCTTTTGTAAGATGCGCGCCGTCGTAACCGTTTTGCCATTCGCCGGAATTCACCAGCATAATGCCTGTGAGCGCACAGATCACTACGGTGTCCCAAAATGTGCCGGTAGAAGAAACCAACGCTTGGCGGACGGGGTCTGTGGTTTTTGCGGCGGCGGCGACAATCGGCGCGCTTCCCATACCGGATTCATTGGAAAAGAGTCCGCGCGCGATACCGTAGCGTAGAGCGTCGCGAACGGCCGCACCCGCAAATCCGCCGATAGCGGCTTGACCGCTAAACGCGCTGGTGATGATGAGATAAATCGTATCGGAAAGCGTGTTAAATTTTGACGCCAGAATCACACAACAACCGGTGACGTAAAATAAAATCATAAAGGGCACCAAAATTCTGCACACTTTTGAAATCCATTGAATCCCTCCTAGAATCACCACGCCGGTGAGAAGAGTCATCACCATGCCCGTCATCCACGGAGGAATATTTAATGTGCTCTTTGTAAGTTGAGCAATGGAGTTGGCTTGAACCGCATTTCCTATCCCGAATGAAGCGAGTATGGTAAAAAGCGCAAATAATATCGCTAACCATTTAAGATTCAGCGCGCGTTCCAAAACATACATCGGGCCGCCGGCCATTTCGCCGTTGGGCGCTTTGATGCGGTATTTGACGGAAAGAAGCGCTTCGGCGTATTTGGTGGCGATACCAAATACACCTGTGAGCCACATCCAAAGTACCGCGCCCGGTCCGCCCGCCGCAATCGCCGTTGCCACGCCGACGATATTACCAGTGCCGACCGTCGCCGCCATCGCAGTGGCTAACGAAGCAAAATGAGAAACATCGCCTTCGCCCTTTTCGCGTCTAAAGGAAAGCATGATAGCGTATCCAATAAAACGTTGAATAAATCCAAGCCGGAACGTCAGAAAAAGATGCGTGCCCATAAGAAGAATAATGAGTGGCAGTCCCCATACCAAATTGCTAATGTCGGAAATTATTTTTTCAATAACAGCCATAAAGCATCTCCTTGGATTTTCGAAAACTCAGCGTAGGGATTTCGTCAAAAAGAGCCAAGTTAAATTCACCAACAAAATGCTTGTGATTGCAAAGAATGTAATCTCGCTTACACGCAATCGCGTTCTCGGAAATAAGTGAGGTATATAAGATAAATACAGGTGGATTTTGTCCTGAATTACGAAGAGTCTTGGTCTTCTTCTTCGATTTCTTTGCGCCACGCGAGGGAGAGGTAAGGACGGAGAAATCCGTAGAGCAGATAAGCAGTGAAGACGAGCGCCAGCGAAAAGCGGTAATAGATAATAACCACTGCAATGAAAAGCGTGATGAGCACGAGGCGCGAGAGAGGCCAGCGCGTGCGCCAATCGACAGTTTTGAAGCTAGGGTATTGGTATTTGCTGAACATCATGAAGCTCAAAAACAGCATGAGTCCGGCGAGGAGATATTTCCAATTGCCGATCGCATGATCTGCTTTGTAGATGTGAAGCAGAAGCATCGTGATGGAAGCGATTACGCCCGCCGCGGCAGGAATGGGAAAGCCGGTAAAATTTTTTGAAGGAACGGAACCAGGCAGGACTTCGGCGGCGTGGACGTTGAAGCGCGCCAGACGCATTGCGCCGCATGCGAGATAAACGAATGCAATCATCCAGCCGATGCGATCGGGCAATTCGTAAAGCACAATCTGAAAAACCAAAAGCGCGGGCGCAATGCCAAATGAAATCAAATCCGCAAGAGAATCAAATTCGCGGCCAAAAGGGCTTTCCTGACCGCCGAGACGCGCGAGACGCCCATCGAGCAAATCAAAAATAAAAGCGGCAAAGATAAGAAAGAGACTATTCTCATAATGATGCGCCCAATTGCCGGTTTCGGTGATGCGAATCAGCGAGCCTTGAAAAATTTGCAACACCGCCATGAAGCCGCAAAAAAGATTGCCGGCGGTCATGAGATTGGGAAGCAAAAAGACTTTTTTCTGACCGTTGGAGGAAGGATTTGTATTCATAGATTTTTCCATTTTGCGATGATGGTGGAAGCGCCTTGAACGCGGTCGCCTTTTTTGACGAGAATTTCGCATTCAAGAGGAAGATATAAATCCGTGCGCGAGCCAAAGCGAATCATTCCGATGCGTTCGCCCGTGGAAAGTTCATCGCCCATATTTTTCCAAGCGACGATTCTGCGCGCAATCAGTCCTGCAATTTGGCGGACGACTAACGATCCACGAGCGGTTTGGAAATGCCAGTTTTGCGCTTCGTTTTGCACATCGACAGTTTCATTTCGGGCGTCGAGGAATTTTCCGGGCGTATATTGCACAGCGAGAATTTTTCCAGCATAAGGCGCGCGATTGACATGAACATCCAAGACGGAAAGAAAAATCGCCACCCGCTTCATTTTTTGTTTTGTGAAATAAGTTTCTTCGATTTCATCCACGACAATAACTTTGCCGTCGGCTGGACTGACAATCGCGTTGACATCGTCAGGCACAACGCGTTCCGGATCGCGGAAAAAATAAATCACAAAAAATAAAAGCGCGGCGGGAATCGGCGCCATCGGCGGATACCACCAAATCAAAACAAGCGTCAAAACGATAAAAAGAATAATAAAGAATCTCGCTTCGTAAAGTGCCATTGCGCTATTTTATCCATACCATATTTTTTTGAAAGTTTAAATAAAGCTTGGGGACTCCGTCCCCAACCCCCTGCTTAAGGGCTACCGCCCTTAAGAATCCCTTCATGGGTGCGTTTGTTTGTTAGCGCGCTCCGCGCGCAAACAAACGCACCCAAGTAGGATTCTAAAGGACAGTAGTCCTTTAGCGGAGGTTTGGAGGCAGAGCCTCCAAGATTTAAAATTATGAAAACAGCGTTTGTGTTGGGAGCGGGGTTGGGGACGAGATTGAGACCATTGACGGCGGACTGTCCGAAACCGTTATTGCCGGTGGGAGGAAAACCGGCGGTGATGTGGACGTTGGATCGGTTGGTGGAAGCGGGAGTGGAGAGGATTATCATCAACACGCATCATTGCGCGGAGAAGTATGATGAAGTTTTTCCAAAAAAAGAATGGAAGGGCGCGGAGTTGATTTTTCTGCATGAGCCGATTTTGTTGGAGACGGGAGGAGGAATTAAGAATACGGAAGCATTTTGGCGCAAGGAGGAAGATTTGCTCGTGCACAACGGAGATGTTTTAACCACGTTGCCGTTGGAAAAATTGACGGAGTATCATGAAACATCGGGAAACGAAGTGACGCTGGGATTGCGGACGCGCGAAGAGCCGAAAGACATCGGGTTTGACGCAAAAAGCGGAAAAATTAAAAAAATCAAGCGGGATGTACAAAGCGATTCGCTTCAATGGTGTCTGTTTACGGGATTGTATGTGGTGAATCGCCGATTTTTGGCGCGATTTGAGCAAGGAAAAAAAATCTCGGTGATTCCGATTTTTTTGGATATGCTTCGGAGCGATGCGGGAAGTTTGGGCGGCGTTGTGCTCGATGAGGGCGTGTGGCATGATATCGGCACGACTGTGGAAGAGTACAAAAAATTGAAGGACGGCTGGCATGGATAATCAGATTATGGATTTTTTAAAAGCGAGAACACTGGAAGAATTTTCGCTGGAAAAAGAAACGGTTGTTTTGCGTCCGATTTTGAAAGGCGGTTCCGACCGCGATTTTTACCATTTGGAATCCCAAGGAAAATTATTTTGCATTCTCATGCATTACGGCGAAGAAAAGCAGGAGAATTTTTATTATGTCGATATTGCGCGATTTTTTAAAACGCTCAATGTACCGGCGCCGGAAATTTTGGCGCACGACGAAAAAAATCGCGTGGTTTGGATGCAAGATTTAGGGGAAGCGGATTTGTATTCGCGGAGAAATCGGGATTGGGCGACAAAAAGCGCATTGTACAGGCAAGCTTTGGAAGCCATCGAACGTTTGCATGACGATGGGTTGAGGCAATGGGAACAAAAGCCGTTTGCGCTCATGGATGGATTCGGCGCGGAATTGTACCGATGGGAGCAGGATTATTTTTGGAAACAATTTGTGGAAGATGCTTGTCATGTTGAGATGAATGCTTCTGAAAAAAACCGGATTCAAGCCGAACTGCACACGCTCAGCGAACATTTGTGCGCATTGCCGCCGGGTTTGGTGCACCGCGATTTTCAGTCGCAAAATATCATGTTGAACGACGAAAAAGTATTTTTCATCGATTTTCAAGGCATGCGCAAAGGAACAAAATTTTATGACTTAGGATCGCTTTTGTTTGATCCGTATGTGGAATTTTCGCCGGAACAACGCATGGAACTGTTGCGATATTATTATGAATTGCGCAAGCGAGCCATGGATTGGGTATCGTTTGAAAAGGCGTTTTACGAGGCGTCGATTCAGCGATTATTACAAGCATTGGGCGCTTACGGATTTTTGGGAATTAAAAAACAAAAGACGCATTTTTTGAGTTACATTCCTGCGGCATTGAAAAATGTAAAAGCCGCCGTCGATCCAACCGAAGATTTTCATGCTTTCCGGCGATTATTGTGTCTTCTCGAAGAAGAGAGCCAAAAATGCATTTCGCATTTTTCATGTGTAGGAATTGATTGAAAAAATGAAAAAGATTTATTCATTTGACGCCGTGGTGGTGGGAAGCGGTTTGGCGGGATTATTTTTTGCGCTGAAGGCGGCGAGGTTTGGAAAAGTCGCCGTGGTGACCAAAAAAGACATTGAAGAATCGAACACGAATTACGCGCAAGGAGGCATTGCGTGCGTGATGAATCAAGAGGATACGTTTGAAGATCACGTCAAAGATACGATGCTCGCCGGCGCGGGGCTGTGCAATGAAGAATCCGTGCGCACGATTGTTTCCGATGGGCCGGACATTGCTCGCGCGCTCATGGAATACAATGTGCGTTTTGCCATCGACAAAGACGGTTTTGATTTGGGGCGCGAAGGCGGCCATAGCAAGCGCAGGATTTTGCACGTCGGCGATATCACCGGACGAGAAGTGGAAAAAACTTTAGTGGAAGCGGTGCGAAGAAATTCCAACATCACAGTTTTCGAACATCATCACGCGGTGGATTTGATTACTTCTAGAAAATTGGGATTGAAAAAAGCGAATCGGTGTCTCGGGTTATACGCGCTCGACTGCAAAGCCAACAAAGTTCGCACGTTCAGCGCGCCGGTGACGGTGTTGGCGACGGGCGGTTGCGGCAAATGTTATCTTTACACCACGAATCCTGCGATTGCGACGGGCGACGGCGTGGCGATTGCGTATCGCGCGGGCGTGCCGGTGTGCAACATGGAATTTATTCAATTTCATCCGACCTGTCTTTACCATCCTTTGACGCGGTCTTTTTTGATTTCCGAGGCATTGCGCGGCGAAGGCGCGGTGCTCGTCAACGCGCAAGGTGAAGAATTCACAAAAAAATATCACGCGATGGGATCGCTCGCGCCGCGCGATATTGTGGCGCGCGCGATCGATGCGGAAATGAAATCCAGCGGCGCGGAATGCGTTTATTTGGACATCACCCATCGAGACCGCGATTTTTTGCAGAAACGTTTTCCAAATATTTACGGCATGTGTCTGAGTTTAGGGATCGATATAGCTACGCAAAAAATTCCCGTCGTGCCGGCGGCGCATTATCAATGCGGCGGAATTTGCACGCGATTGGACGGCACGACTGGATTGAATGGCTTGATGGCGATCGGCGAAGTCGCGTGCACGGGATTGCACGGCGCGAACAGGCTGGCGAGCAATTCGCTTTTGGAAGCAGTCGTCATGGCGCAACGCGCGGCGCAATGGATGGAAAAAAATCTTTCGACGCTTCGACGATCCGTTCGACTTCCCGCGTGGCAGGAAGGCGACGCTTCGGATTCGGACGAATTGGTCATCATCACCCACAATTGGAGAGAAATTCGCCAACTCATGTGGGATTACGTGGGCATTGTGCGAACGACCAAGCGGCTCAAGCGTGCCGAAAAACGTTTACAGATGCTGATTGAAGAAATTCACGAATATTATTGGGATTTTAAAGTCACGGGCGATTTACTCGAGCTGAGAAATCTTGCGCTGACGGCGTATCTCATTGTGCAGGCGGCGTTGCACCGGAAAGAGAGCCGCGGCTTGCATTACACAAGCGATTATCCGAAGACTTCACCTCATGCGAAACGGACGCTGATTCGCTGGGGGCCGAGGGGTCCGCGAGTCGGTAATTGAGCATGGAAGAGATTTGTTTACGGCGACGGTAGGCGAGCGTGGTTTGGATATCGTAGAGCAATTCAAAAGACGCGGGGCCGAAATCGCCATTGGGCAAAGGCTTTGCTTCGTAAAGAAAATGCACATCGCGCATGGTGGCAAAAACCCAAGCGACGGCAACCGGCTCGGTTAATTTCCCCTCGGATTTGACAATGGAAAAGTCATCTTTTGAAATCCAGAATTTACCCGAGAGTTTGTTGATGACTTTTTCTTCGCGCGAATCGTAAGGTTGATCCGGTTTGGAATCGAAGCGCACGACATAACAAGGCGTCTGGCGCACAATATCGTCTGTTTCCAGCGTCAAAAGAAATCGCGGCGCCAGTTTTTTCAGATCCATGACCGCCATGATTTTTCGGGATTCGCTAATGCGTTTTTCGTTGTTAGCCGCGTCCTCGATTTCGCATTCGATTTGTTTTCCCGGACGCACGACCGCTTTGGATTGTTGCGTTTCAAAAACTTTGTTTTCCCGATCCATTTTTTCGGTGAGAACAGTCAAATCATATTCGTAAACTTGGCGAACTTGGCGAAGACGCTCATCTTGTTCAAGAGCTTTATGGACAATTTCTTCCACGCTAAGGGAGGCAAAACACGATATTGTCGAAAATAGAAAGACCAAAGAGATTTTGAAAAATTTTTTCAAATCCGAAATCCGAAATCCGAAATCCGAAACAAATCCAAATACTCTAATTTCAAAATTCAAAACATGAATTTTACCATATTGATAGATTGAACTTCGAAAATCAGTATTTCTTGTTTTCCCTGATGGATTCCAAAAAAATCTTAAAACATGGAATGGGGAATATAACTTTTTTGAATTTTGAATTTTAGATTTGTTTCGGATTTCGGATTTCGGATTTCGGATTTTTGAGTATGAATTCGACCTTCGCGATAATTGTTGTTGGAATTGAAAACAACTTAGGCAATTTTCCATATTGGAAAGTTTAAAGAAATGCGTTAGGATTTCAACTTATGTCGCATATTAAATTATTTATTCCCGGTCCTGTGGAAGTTTCGGAAAAAACCTATCAAGCGTTTCGTTCGCCTGTGATGGGACATCGAAGCAAAGATTTTCAAGCGCTGAATCAGGATGTTCAACAGGGATTGCAGAAACTTTTTTACACGCAACAACCCGTGTTTGTGAATACCGGTTCGGCGTGGTCGGTGATGGAGGCGGCGCTTCGAAACGTCGTCGCTAAAAAAGTACTATGTTGCATGAACGGCGCATTTTCCGACAAATGGTATGATGTTGCGCTCAAGTGTGGCAAGGCGGCGGAAAAATTACAGGTGGAATGGGGACAGCCTATTTTGCCGGAGGCGATCGATGCAAAATTGTCCACAGGGGAATTTGACGCGATGACATTGATTCATAATGAAACTTCGACCGGCACGATGAGTTCGCTCGCCGAAATCGCACAGGTTTTGCAAAAATATCCGAATGTGATTTCGATTGTGGATACGGTTTCGTCCTTCAGCGCGGTGAAAATTCCATTCGATGAATTGAAACTGGATGTCATGCTCGCCGGCGTGCAAAAAGCGTTGGCTTTGCCGCCGGGCGCTTCGGTGTTCGCGGTTTCCGAAAAAGCTTTTGCCAAAGCGGAAACGCTGAAAGACCGCGGCTATTATTTGGATTTTGTGGAATTCAAAAAGAACCAAGAAAAAAATATGACACCGACCACGCCTTCCATTTCGCATTTCTACGCGCTGAAAAGCAAATTAGAGGATATTTTCGCCGAAGGTTTGGAAAATCGTTTTGCACGGCACTTGAAAAACGCGGAAATGACGCGCTCATGGGCGCTCAAAAATGGTTTCGAGTTATTTCCGAAAAAAAGTTACGAATCCGTCACGCTCACGTGTGTGAAAAATACGCGCAATATCGACGTCGCCGCGCTGAATCAGTGGCTCAAAAGCGAACGACATTGCATGATCGACGGCGGTTACGGAAAAATTAAAGGAGCGACATTCCGCATTTCGCACATGGGCGACGAAACTCCGGAAACCATTGGCCAATTATTAAATTGGCTCGATGAGGGATTAAAAACTATCAGAACCTTCCCCTGTTTTTGATGAGGGATTTTTCTAAATAGCTGATCGCATATATTTTGCGTATTTCAACAAGTGGAAGGGGTGTGTTTTTTTAAAACAGGGGAAACTTTTTGGTGGATTTTTA
>JBMONL010000011.1:0-3472 GCA_049324635.1 Verrucomicrobiota bacterium
AAAAACTACAACGAGGATTACCCTCACTCGTCCATCGGCTACCTCACCCCGACGGACTACGAGTCAACCCGCGGTGAGCAAACAAAATCTCTCAAACTTTCACTCGACTTATGAGGGGGCAGTACAAACGCTTTTAAAGAATTTGGTTTGGTTTTGTCAATGACGCTTAAAGAGCAAGAAGTTCTCAATAAATTTTATAAAAAAAGATGCGATTTAACACACGATTTCGATGTTACATTGAGAAATCAACCTGCGTTGAAAGACGATTATCACCAGTATTATGAATTAATATGTAACCTTTTTTTGAAAATTATAAAGCATACGAGTGATTAGTTTCGGATTTTTTTCTTTGAACGATTGAAATCAACAGCGCTTTACAGCCAAGCAAAAACGCATTTAGATAAGCTGGCATGGTGAAGAGAATTTTTTTGGGGTTGGTAGTGATGGTGAATATACTATGGGCGGGGGATTTTGTTCTTCCGATGGATTGTGGGCAGATGGTGGTGGGGCTGGCGCCGGGTTGGGATAGTTCGGAAGTGATTTTGCAAAAGTGGGAAAAAGTTCAAGGCGAGTGGAAAGAATTCGGCAAACCGTGGAAAGGGCGCGTTGGGCGCAATGGGCTTGCATGGGGCAGGGGGTTGCATCCGGGTGTGGCGGCGCAACGCGACGAGCCGGTCAAGCGCGAGGGCGATTGGCGTGCGCCCGCGGGCGTTTTTTCACTCGGAAGCGTGTATGGTTATCAGCAGGAATTTCCTCTCAAGACCAATTTGGGTTATTTTCAAGTAACCGAACGGGATCTCTGGATCGAGGACATCAATTCGCCTTATTATAATAAGCACGTTCGCCTCAAAGACAACGTCGCTATCGGCGCGTGGGCGCGGCGTCAACAAATGAAACAGGCTGATCCGGCGCATTGTTTGAAACTTTTTATTCATCACAATTCCGGAAAAAACACAAAACCCGGTTTTGGAAGCGCGATTTTTTTTCATATTTGGCGCGAAGACGGACAAAATCCAACTGCCGGTTGCACCTCGATGTCGGAATACGATTTACGGTTTCTCATCAGTTGGCTCGACGCGAAAAAAAAACCTCTCTTTGTTCTTTTGCCCGCGCCCGTCTATAAAGAATTTCGCTCTTCGTGGCATTTGCCGTAGATTCAATGCGCATGTTATCTCGCGCAAAGAGCGCAAAGACGCAAAGATTTTTTTGACAGAATTGACAGAATTTACAAAATTACTCCGTTCCTTTAGTCCCTATGCTTTGTAACAGAAAAGGGTAAGGGGTGCGGAGCAATAATTCTGTTAATTTTGTGAATTCTGTCAAAATCTTCCTTAACTTAATCGTTGCGACGAATCATACTTACAAATGCCGTTATGAAATTTAAGCTCGTTTCTTCTTATCAACCGGCGGGGGATCAGCCGGAAGCGATTTCTGCGTTGACGCGGCGTTTGGACGCCGGAGAAAAGCACAATGTGCTCTTGGGCGTGACCGGATCGGGAAAAACTTTTACCGCGGCAAATCTCATTGAGCATATCAATCGTCCGACGTTGGTGATTTCGCACAACAAAACGCTCGCGGCGCAATTGTACAGCGAGTTCAAACAATTTTTTCCGCACAACGCCGTCGAATATTTTGTGAGTTACTTCGATTATTACCAACCGGAGGCGTATATTCCGCAAACCGATACTTACATCGAAAAGGATTCCAGCATCAACGACGAGATCGAACGTTTGCGCCTCTCCGCCACCGGCGCGCTCTTGGAACGCGAAGATGTGATTGTTGTAGCGAGTGTTTCCTGCATCTATGGATTGGGTTCGCCGGAGGATTTTGCGAACATGATTATTTCTTTGAAAAAAGGCGACGCGCTTTCCCGCGAAGATTTTTTGACGCGGTTGATTGATATTCAGTACGAACGCAATGATTACGCGCTTGAACGAAAAAAATTCCGCGCGCGCGGCGACGTCGTGGAATTATTTCCCGCCGGTAGCGAAGAAGCCGTGCGAGTGGAATTTTTTGGCGATAGCATCGATCGCATCACGCGCATCGATCCCCTCACCGGCCACGCGCTGGAGAAATTGGATATTTTTACCGTGTTCCCCGCGAAACATTTCGTGACACCGCACGACAAACTCAAGCGCGCCATGATTGCCATTCGCGAAGAACTCGATCAACGCATTCAGGAATTGGAAAAAAACAATAAACTCCTCGAAGCGCAACGCCTTAAAATGCGCACCAATTACGACTTGGAAATGATGGAAGAAATGGGATTTTGTAACGGCATCGAAAATTATTCGCGGCATCTCACGGGCCGCGCGCCCGGCTCGCGTCCTTTTACGTTGTTTGATTTTTTCCCGAAAGATTTTTTGCTCATCGTGGACGAATCGCACGCCACTGTACCGCAAATCGGCGGCATGTACGAAGGCGATCGCTCGCGCAAAAATGTTCTCGTCGAGCACGGATTTCGTTTGCCTTCGGCGTTGGATAATCGTCCGATGAAATTCGCGGAATTTGAAGCGATGACGCATCAAATTCTTTATGTTTCGGCGACACCCGGTCCTTATGAATTAAAAAATTCCGGAGGCGAAGTTGTGGAACAAGTCGTGCGTCCCACAGGATTGCTCGATCCGCAAATTATCGTTAAACCGCTCGAAGGACAAATCGACGAAACCATTGCGGAAACCAAACGCAGAATCGAACGCAAGGAACGCGTGCTCATCACCACGCTTACCAAACGCACCGCGGAAGATTTGGCGGAGTATTTGAAGGAAGCCGGCATCAAGGCGATTTATTTGCACTCGGAAGTCGATGCCATCGAACGCGTGGAAATTTTGCGCGATCTCCGCGCGGGTAATGTCGATGTCGTCGTCGGCATCAATTTATTGCGCGAGGGGCTTGATTTGCCGGAAGTCTCGCTTGTCGCCATTCTCGACGCCGACAAAGAAGGTTTTCTGCGCTCGGCGACTTCGCTCATCCAAACTTCCGGACGCGCCGCGCGCCATATCAACGGCACCGTGCTTTTGTTTGCCGACACCATGACCGGCGCAATTAAAAATTTGATTCATGTGAGCGAATACCGAAGAAAAAAACAAATCGCTTACAATAAAAAACATCACATTGTTCCGCACAGCGTCCAACGCGGCATCCAAGAAAGCTTGCGCGCTTACTCTCCGGAAGAAAAAATCGTGAAAGACGTCGATGTCGTCGCCACCCTCGCCGAACTCGAAAAAGAAATGTGGGAAGCCGCCGAAAATCTCCAATACGAAAAAGCCGCCCTCCTTCGCGATCAAATCCAAGAATTAAAAAGGCAAATGGAATGTTGAGGGCTTTGCCCTCAAACTCCCACTCAAGGGCTACCGCCCTTAAGAAACCCTTCATGTGTGCGTTTGTTTGTTAGCGCGCTTCGCGCGCAAACAAACGCACACAAGTAGGATTCTAAAGGACAGTAGTCCTTTAGCGGAGGTTTGGAGGCAGA
>JBMONL010000012.1:0-25772 GCA_049324635.1 Verrucomicrobiota bacterium
AAAAACTACAACGAGGATTACCCTCACTCGTCCATCGGCTACCTCACCCCGACGGACTACGAGTCAACCCGCGGTGAGCAAACAAAATCTCTCAAACTTTCACTCGACTTATGAGGGGGCAGTACATTTTGTCTTGTATCAAAAAATCGGAGCAACTCATGGTTCAGGAACTCATGCAACTGCTTTTTTTGTGGCAAAATCGCCAAAAACGATTTATTGTAATTTGATATGGGAGATTCTGTTCTTGTTGTTGATGATGATTTGCCGGTGCGCACAGTAATATGCGATCTATTAAAAGATATGAATTTCACTCCAGTGCCCGCCGCCAACGGTGTGGAGGGCGTCGTGCTTTTCGATTCCATCGGGCCGCAAAATTTTGCGGCGGCAGTCGTCGATCTCATCATGCCTGAAATGAGCGGCAAAGAACTTGTCGGCAATCTCAAACGCAGAAAACAAGATATCGTTGTTGTTCTTTGTACGGGGCATCCCTCGCTTCTCCTTGGCAAAGCCAAGTGCACCGACTTCGGTTTTGACGCTCTCATCGCCAAGCCCTTCATGGTCGAAAATTTTAAAAAAACCTTTCTCAATGCTGTGATGGAAAAGTAGAAGTCCATGTTATTTCGGATGAGACAAGAATTCTTTTGTTTAAAATCCCAAATCCCAAACCCCAAACCCCAAACAAATCTCAAATTCCAAATTTCAAAATGGCGTAGGGGTTGGGTTCAAATGTTTTTTGAGATAGTTCTGCTCTGTAAAACAGAGTCACATTACACACATGAGGGGGCATCATTTCTACAAAGCAAGACAGATCACGCTTTAAGAGGATCATTTATTTTTCACCGACGTAATAAGTTCGATGCTGACTCGCATGTTGAAGATTTTGGATTTGGAACATTGGAATTTGTTTGGGATTTGGGATTTGGGATTTGGGATTTATGAAAGAGCGTTTATCGCACAAATTGGCGCGCGGAGTGGTGTTGGCGGTGTTGTTATGGATTGGGGCGAATTGGCTTTGGGAAAGAGCGCCGGGTTGTGGATGGGGGAAAGGGGAAGTTTTGTTGGCGGTCGGAACGCTTGTGTTTGGCGCGCTTTATTTAGTAGCGAATCCTTTGGCAATTTGGTTTTTAGAATTGTTTGGAGTGAAAGAAATAAGTTCTGGAACTCATCTGAGTTGCCGTTCTGCGGAATGGATGGTTCAAAAACGTCGTTACAAAGAAGCCATCAAAGAATACGAGCGAATCCTTAAAAATGATCCTGAGAATATCAAAGCTTATGAAGGACTTTTGCGTATTCTTCGCGAACTTGCTCCCGATCCTGTTTACGCCGAACAAGTTCGTCTGCGTGCTTTGGAATATATTAAAAAGCCTTCTGATCGGGAAAAGTTACGTCCTGTACACGAAAAATTTTATGTTTGAGCGCTTGAATTCTTTGGCAATTTGCTTCTGAATAAGCGGATGCCGGAAATTGCGACTCGCATTCATGGAGTGGATGAGTTTTTATCGCAGACGCAAGCTTTGCTTGAAAGAGAGGAAGCCGCGCATCAAATTCTTTTTGATCTTTGCGCTCATTTGAAAAAATTCCCCGAGGCATTTTTGCCGGATTCTTATTTTAAGGTTGTTGATGGCGACGGCGGTGTGCTCTTGGCCGCGGTGATGGCGCGTCCGCATCATCTTGTTTTGGGTGGGCGAGGCGGCGACTTAAATGAATGGATCGAAGGCGTGGCGCGCGATCTTTTGGAAATGCGTTGGTCGGTGCCGGGCGTGATTGGGCCATCGGTGATGGTGTATAAATTTGCCGGGATTTGGGCGAATTTGGCGTGCGTAAAATTTGTTAAAGGCAAAGCGCTGGTGATTTATGAAATCAAGCAACTTCAATGGCCTCCGGATGTGCCGGGTAAGCTCAAGCCGGCTTCGATGAGCGAAGTGGATTGGATCACCGAGTGGATTCATCAATCGCAAAAAGAAGCATTGCCGGATCGGGAGATTCCTTCGCCGCGCGAGATCGTGGAAGCGCGCATCAAAGCCTGCGATGTTTATTATTGGGAAAACGAAAAACCGGTTTCGCTTGTGGCGGTGATGCCTGCGGGCATGAACGGCGTTCGCATTTCTTTAGTTTACACGCCGCCGGAATTTCGCGGCAAAGGCTATGCTTCCATCTGCGCGGCGAGTGTGACCAAGATGCTCTTGGACGCCGGATGCAAAGTTTGCACCGCGATTTCAGAAGCCGACGACGTGATGACGAATCGCATGTACGAAAGAATTGGTTTTATGAAAGTATGCGATGTGGACGAGTATGTTTTTGAAAAAAGCGAAAGGGCACAAACATGAAAATTCTCATGGCAACGCCGGAAATCGCGCCCTTCGTGAAAGTCGGAGGCTTGGCGGATGTGGTAGGTGCTTTGCCGAAGCAGTTGGCGGCGATGGGGCACGATGTGCGCGTGATTTGCCCGCTCTACGGCGGCATTTGGTACGGCGGCGAAGGCTGGTACGGTCACGAGTCCCCGCTTGTCGTGCACACGGGCGGAGGCATTCATTATGGGCGGATATGGGAAACGAAAATTCCGGGGAGCGAAGCGATCGCGTATTTTATTGAGCACCGGGATTATTTTGATCGCCATGAAGTTTATACCGGACCGTGGGGCGGGCATCGCGATAATCCGAATCGTTATACTTTTTTGAGTCGCGCAGTGTTTGCATTGTGTCATCATCTGCATTGGTATCCGGATGTGATTCACTCGCACGATTGGCCGACAGGGTTGGTTCCGGTGATTCTCAATACGTGCGAACGTCATGGGCCGTTCGGCGGCACGGCGTCGGTGTTGACGATTCACAATCTCGAGCATCAGGGCGTTTTTGACAAATATTTCATGCGTATGGCGTATATTCCGGATTCGGAATTTCGCGCCGACTCGCTTGAATGCATGGGGCATATTAATATGCTTAAAGGCGGCATTTTTCACGCGAATAAAGTCACGGCGGTGAGTCCCACTTATGCGCGCGAGATTCAAGGAGAGGTCGGCGGATGCGGTTTACACGATGTGCTTCGATTCAAATCCGGCGATTTAGTCGGAATTTTGAACGGCATTGATACAGGAGCTTGGAATCCGGAAACCGATCCCATTTTGCCCGCGCACTATTCAAAGGATGATTTTAGCGGCAAGGCCGTTTGCAAAACGGAACTTCAGAAAAGGTTTTGTTTACACGAAGACCCAACGATTCCCGTTTTTGGCGTGGTGGCGCGATTGGTTCGTCAAAAAGGTCTCGATATTCTTAAGGATATTGCGGGTTCGGTCGTCAATAATATGCGCGTGCAAATCGCTATTCTCGGCGCCGGCGACGATGATCTTCAGTGGGCATTCGGCGAAATGCCCAAGTATTATAGCGGGCGCATCGGCTCTTATATTGGTTTCAATAACGATCTCGCGCATCTGATCGAAGCCGGAAGCGACTTTTTTATTATGCCGAGCCGGTTTGAACCCTGTGGACTGAATCAGATGTATTCAATGCATTATGGCACGCCGCCGATTGTGCGCGCGACGGGGGGATTGGCGGATTCCGTTGAACAATATCGAGAAGGACAAGATCAAGGTACGGGATTTCTATTTAATGATCCCACAAGCCATGCGCTTTATTATAGCATCGGTTGGGCTTGCGCCACGTATTACGACCGCCCCAACGAATATCGCGCTATGCAAATCCGCAGTATGCAAAAAGATTTTTCATGGAAACACTCCGCCCAACAATATCTCAATGTCTATAAATGGGCGCTCGAAAAAGTCGGTCGTTACAATACAGAGTCTTCTTGATCACTGCGGAATGGTGACGTGGGAAAGCGTGGCGTAACCTTCTTCGCCCATGGTGACGGTGACGATGCCTTGAGCGGGCGTCCATGAAACATTACCGGATAATTTAAGCGCGTGAACCACCAAATATTTCGGATTATCCGGATAATATAAGACACACGACAGCGCACTGCCTTTGGGAATAATCAATTCGCCCTCGTGAAGGATATTTTTTTGAACGACGAAATAATAGTACGTGGGAGATTTTTTGGTTGCCTCCACACGTTCTTCAAACGCCACCGGAATCATTTTAGAAGAAAGGTTGTGCGCGTAAAAATTGCTATCGACATTTTTGATTGTCGGAGTCGAACATGCGGCTAGCAAGCCTGCCGTAAAAAAAACGATGACGAGTCGATTCATTTTCTTCATTTTATATGCGCGAGTTTCTTCATGAAAGCAATCTTTTAACAGGGTGTTGAAAAACCCGCGCATGCGGCGTGCGGGGGTTTTTCAACACCCTGTTAGGGCAGGGGATACCATGCTGTTCCATCCAATAAAATGGCATCGCGAATGATTTTCCCGCTGGGAACAGTGCTGACTCGATAATCGGCAGTCATGTTTTCTTCGGTGACCAATTGCACGCGAATACCGTTCTGATGCGCCGCGTTAAGACGTTCCAATAATTCTTTGGATGGAGTGCTCGCGACGACGAAAATCGCTTTTGCATTCAAAAAATCGGGTAATGTTTCTGCGGGACGTTTTTCCTGCCAGCCTAGCATTGCGATAAAACAAAACATACCGAGTATCCATCCAAGAATCAGACTCATCCAAAATCGCGAACGCATTTGAGACTCAGGGATGGTTCGTTTCCAATGATGTGCATCACTCACGATGACGCCTCCTTGTTTTCATCGTCTTCATCCTCATCATCCTCATCTTTATCCCACCAAAGAAAATCGTCGTCTTCTTCTTTGGGTGCGTCCTGAGAAAGGTGTTCCGAAAAAACTTTAGGCAAAGTAGATTTGAAATCAAAACTCGGAGGAATCTCGGGTTGCGGAGTCGAGCGTGTTTTGGAAGACAGCACATCTTGAGCTTGAGTTTGGAGTTGAATAAACGTCCGTCGCGCGTGGGGGCTTTGAGAAGTATGAGAGGGATTCGTCGTGCTCAGCGCGCGCGCCAAGGCATGCAACATGCGCGGATGATCGGGATTCACGATATATTTATAAAGATTGAGCGAATCTATGCTTTGTAGAACATCATTTTCTGCGGGGCAAATATAAAGGCCGTCGGTGACATGATATTGTTGCCAAAATTTAACATCTTGCGGCGTGACTGAAGGCATGGAAGCCCATTCGTCGTCCTCAATAAAGAAAGCGAGATCGCGTTGTTGAGTGCCCGGCGGACGAACAGCATTATAAAAGATGTATTCTTTGGCGCCGTGTTTCATCTCTTCGCGGATTTTCCAAGCGATACAAGCAGGCACAGGCCCCAGAATAACCAAAGCGCCGCAAAATAAAAACACGCTTACAACATTATGGAGCCATGATCCGGCTAAGATACATGCGATTGAGAAAAGAATGAAAAACAACGATGAGGATCGATCGAGATTGCAAACCCAATGATTGGCCATAGAACGAGCCGGCAACCACGACGGCAGATGCGATGCTCCCCAACCGCTATATCGGGAACCCAAAGCAAGGCTGATTCCCCATGCCAAGGCAAGTCCGGATAAAAAAAACATCAATGCAACCAACATTTCAATCGCCGCCCCCACCATGCAGAAGCCGCTCTGTCCAAATAAGCAAAATGAACGACGAACGCAACTTTTCTTTCATGCCGTATGCCCTTGCTATTCTGGAAATGATCGGTAAGATTTGTTTTGATGAAGGTTGACCCGCGATTTTTGAAAGAAGAGGGCTGGGAGGTTTTTACCGGCAATGAACTTTTGGTGAAAGGGCTCCTCGAAGTGGAGGGCGGCACGCATTTGTGGACGGGTTATCCGGGATCGCCGATTGCAGGTTTTTTTGACACAATTGAGACGATACAGGCGTTATTAAAGAAGAACGGAATTCACGCAACAATTGCCAATAACGAAGCATTGGCTTCCGCCGCACTGAACGGTTCGCAAATGGAGGGTTTGCGCAGTATCGCGGTGATGAAAAGCGTGGGCGTGCATGTGGCGTCGGATGCCTTGGCGCTGGGCAATCTCGCCGGCGCGCATCCCGAAGGCGGCGCGATGGTTGTTTTGGGCGATGATCCTTGGAACGACAGCACGCAAGTGCCGACCGATTCGCGTTATCTTTGCAAACATCTTCACATGCCCGTGCTGGAACCCAGCACGCCTCAAGAATTGAAGGATTGGGTGGAAATTGGCTTTAAACTCTCCGCCGAATCCGAACTTTACATGGGATATCTTGTCACGACTAATCAAGCGGACGGCGGCGGCTCTGTGGTGACGCGCCGCAATCATTTTCCGCGCGTGAATACCTTGCACAAAACCACGCTGGATACTTCGACGTTGAATCCGGACAAAAATGTTTTGTTGCCGCCGCGCACCTCGCAACGCGAAGTTGCTTTTACCGAGCGGTATCAACGCTTATGGGAAAGCTCGCGCAAGTACGGCGTGAATCAATTGCGCAATCCGAACAAAAAAGCGCCGTTTGCATTCGTGACTTCGGCAATGGCGTACAGTTATCTTTGTCACGCGTTGGAATGGCTGGGTGTTTTGGATCAATTTCCGATTTTAAAGCTCGGCGTCACCTATCCTATTGATCCGAGCGTACTCGCGCCGCTTGCGGAGTTGACCTCTACATTGATTGTTGTGGAAGAAAGACGCGGATTTATCGAAGAACAACTCGCTCAAATTATTTTTCAGCAAAATTATCCTTTCAAACTTTATGGCAAAGTTTTTCCAAATCGCCAACCCGGAATTTCCGACAAGCGCGGATTGAATCCTTCCATCGTAGCGGAAAAATTGGCGCCGTGGATTGAGGAATTGGTGAAAAGCCAATCCATTCGCGGCGATTCGGCGTTGATTGCGCGACGAATGAAGGGCATCGGCGAAGTTTCCAAATATAATTTAGGTTTGGTCGCGCGCACGCCGACCTTTTGTCCGGGTTGCCCGCACCGCGATTCTTCGAGCGTGTTGATGCAAATCAAACGGCAATTCCGCGACCCGAAATATATGCGACGAAAACATCACGGCGAGCCGGTGGACTTAGTGTTTCACGGCGACACGGGATGTTACACCATGCTGATGTTTGAGCCGACCAAAGACCTCATGCACAATTACAGCGGCATGGGACTCGGCGGCGGCACCGGAAGCGGCATCGATCCTTTTATCACGAATAAACAAGTCGTTTTCATGGGCGACAGCACGTTTTTTCACAGCGGGCAAATCGCCATTTCCAATTCGGTCAAAAATAATCAAGACATCACGTACATTATTCTCGATAACAAAACCACAGCGATGACCGGACATCAACCCACGCCTGGTGTGGAAGACGATATTCTTGGAAATAAAACATTTATTCAGCACATCGATGATATTGTGCAGGCGATTGTCGAAGAAGAAAACGTGGTGGTCATCCGCACCGATCCGTCCAACCGTGAGGAATATAAGGTTCTTCTCGAAAAAACGATTCTTAAAGACGGCGTCAAAGTCATTATTGCAAATAAAGAATGCGGCATCACTTCGCAACGCCGCGTTAAGAGCCAAGAAAACGCTGTCTTGGCAAAAAAAGGTTTCTTGCCGGAAAAAACCTACGTTAATATCGCGCAAGAAGCCTGCGAATATTGTTTGGAATGCACCAAAGCCACTGGATGTCCGGGGTTGACGTTTGCGGAAACCGATTTTGGGCGAAAAATGCAAACCGATTTATCGTGGTGCGTGGGCGATTTGGCGTGCACCAAATTGGATTCGTGTCCCGCGTTTGAATTAGTCACGATTCATCGCAATCAAAAACCAGAGAAACATCTCAAGCCTGTTCAGCCGGAAGATTTACCCGAGCCGGCGACAGCGGAATTCAAATCGCGCTGGCACGCTTATCTGGCAGGCGTAGGCGGCATGGGAATCGCTACATCAACGGCAGTGTTAGTGCGCACGGCGCATCGCCAAGGTTATAAAGTTCTTTTCTGCGACAAACGCGGATTGGCGATTCGCAATGGCGGCGTGTATTCGCAAATTACGATTGCCAAGGATGCGACGGAAAATATTTCGCCGCTGATTCCTTATGGAACCGCCGATTTGATTTTGGGATTGGATCCATTGGAAGCGGCGCGAGGCATGGACGCTCAGCAATTTCAGCGCGTGGGGCATCCGCAAAAAACTGCTGTGATGATCAATCGCTTCAAAACGCCGACCATTTTGTCGTTGCTCGGCAAATCTGATTTCTCGCTCGAGACCTTGGAACAATCCATGCGCAAGCACGCGCGCGAAGATGCATTTTATAGTTACAATCTTTCTGAAATTTCAGAGCGTTATTTTGGCACAAAATTATTTGTGAACGTCATGATGCTTGGCGCCGCGTTTCAAGCAGGACTCTTGCCTTTCACGCTGGAAAATCTGGAATGGGGATTGCGCGAAACCGTCGGCAAGCGCTTTCCGGAAAATTGGAGCGCGTTTAATTTGGGAAGAAAAATTTATCTGGATAGCCCGTCTTCGCAAGTTCAAGCGGGAGAGCGATCTTATCTGGACGTCATCAAAGAGAAATCCGTCATGTTGCGCAAACAAAGTCTCTACGGCGAACGCGTCGCGCAACGTTATGCACGCATGACGCATCATGCGGTGGAGCGCATTCGTTTGGACGCCGAGAGTCTGCGGCATTTGGCTCTGCGGATTTACGATCTGATTCAATATGGCGGCGTGAATTTTGCGCAGGAATACATCGACGACGTTGCCTCGATTTTTCAGCGTGATTCCGAACAAAAAGATTACGCCGTAACCAAGGCGGTTCTACGCAATCTGCATCGTGTGATGACAATCAAAGACGAAATTTACGTCGCGCATCTTTTGACATGCGAAGAAAAATACGCGCGCGACCGGCAGAAGTATCAAGTGTATCCCTCGTTAGGCGACCGGATCGAATACCGGCATTTGAACCAACCCGAATTTGCCTTTGGTCCATTCAAAATTCGTTTCCGCATTCACACGCGCGATTGGATGCTTCGATTGATGAGCCGCGCAAAGTTTTTGCGCAAACTCATGCCCGGATGGCACCGCAAAGAAAGGCTTTTCCGCAATTGGTATATCCGGCTCTTGGCGGAATTTTCTTCTGAAAACGAAACCTTTTACGAACACTTTTTGGAAATTTACCGTTCACCGGAACAAGTGACCGGTTACCGCGAAATTCGTTATCCCAAGATGGACGCCGCGCGTCAAAAAGTCTCCGCGCTCATGAGCAAAATTGAAGAACCTTCTCAATCTCAAACTGCCATACCGGCGACTGTCGTTTAATCTGAATTGCTCATAAGATTCAGTATACGCATGGTTGCGCATGCACAGCTTCTGTGAATGTGTAAACTTGATTGCAGAGATTTCTTGCATCAATTTAACTACCCAAAGCGCAATTTTTGTTCTACATTCTGGCAAAACGAAATCCGGTATGAGCGTATCGTCTGACAATTTTTATTCTTCGACGTCTCAAGAATCCTCCAATGGAGGTCAAGAAGCCTTGGCGCTGTATCGCACGATACTCAGTCGCCCGGGTTTTGTGGATTGGAATCAAATCGTGGAAAAAGCCAAGCAGGAGCGCTGGGCGAATATTATTTTTAACAACGGAAAACTTTATTCGCGTTACGGTTGGCAAATGGCGTCGCTTCCGGAGTCTTTTCAACCGGATGCCTCAAGCTATGAAAAAGCGCTCATTTCCACGCTTCCTTCGGAACGGCATTTAATGGAGTTAATGGGCGCAAGCGGCGCTACCGACTTTGGCGTGACCATTGAAGGCATGCGCATGCGAGGCAATGTCTATCGAGAATTACAGGGTCTTAGCGGAGTTTTTCGCCCGATTTCCGCGAACGTTTTGTCGGATGCGGAACTCATGCTTGATTCCAAAATTATTCAATTAGTGACAACGACCAAGCAAGGATTTGTGTTGGTCACCGGTCCCACCGGTAGCGGCAAATCAGCCACCGTCGTTGCCTTACTGGAAAAAATTAATGAAGTTTGCAGTTACAATGTCATCACGATCGAAGACCCCATCGAGTACGTTTTTACGCCCAAACGCTCTATTTTTAGTCAACGCGAAGTGGGCGATCATGTGGAGAGTTTTGATTCCGCTCTGAGAAGCGCGATGCGTGAAAATCCGGATGTGATTTTTGTGGGAGAAATTCGCGATTATCCGACGTTGTCTACCGCGCTCAAAGCGGCCGAGACAGGGCATTTGGTGTTTGCCACGCTTCATACGCGCAGAGTTTATACTACGTTGAATCGGTTGCTTCAACTGGCTCCACCCGGTGAGCGTGATGCCATTCGGGATGCGCTGGCGCAAAATATTTTGATGATTCTTTGTCAAAATCTGCTTCAGCGTCGCGGAGGCGGCCTTGTGCCGTGCCGCGAAATCGCCATTCGCAACAATGCGGTTATTTCGTGCATTTCTTCCGGCAAAGTGCGCGACATCAATAATGTCATGATCAGCAATCGTCCGTTCGGCATGATTGATTGGAATGCCGCGCTTAATCTGCACATGCAAAGCCGCCTTATTACGGAGCAAGAAGCCAATCTTTATCGTGACAGGGAGGTGGAAGTGTAATGCGCCGTTCAACCGTTCCTCATGTCGAAGAAATACCGGGTGGCGCCAATTATATTACGGACAGAGATTATCGCTTTATATGCGATTTGGTGTACGAATTTAGCAGGATCAGTCTGGGCGATAACAAAAAGGAATTGGTCACTGCGCGGCTTGGAAAGCGTCTGCGCGCGCTAAATTTAAAATCCTTCGCCGAATATCGTCAGTATCTTGAATCCGACAACAGCGAGGAAGAATTGGTGCATCTGGTGGATTGTATCTCCACGAATCACACGCATTTTTTTCGCGAAATTAAACACTTTGATTTCTTGCGCGAACGCGCCTTGCCAGATTTTTGTTTGCGTTTCGGCGAAAAAGGACAGAGGCATTTTTATGCATGGAGCGCCGCCTGCTCTTCCGGAGATGAACCATATTCGATGGCGATTTCATTGGCTGAATTTTTTACCGGCAAAGCAGGCTATGATTGGCGGATAGAAGCCACGGACATTTCCACGAAAGTGTTAAAAACCGCTCAAACAGCGGTGTATCCAAAAGAGCGCGTGCAAGAAGTTCAACGCGATTTATTGCGACGTTACTTTCAAAAAGGCGTCCATGATTGGGACGGCTATTTTCGAGTCAAAAAAACACTACGCGACCGGATTTATTTTTCAAATTTAAATCTTTTGCAATACCCGTATCCGTTTCATGAGCCGTTTCACGTGATTTTTTGCCGAAATGTCATGATCTATTTCGACCGTCCTACTCAGGAAGAACTCATCAATCAATTGCATCACCATCTTCACATCGGCGGATTTTTGATGATCGGTCACGCAGAAAGTCTCACCGGCATTCGCCATCCTTACCGCATGATCAAACCCTCAATTTATCAAAAAATTTCCGATTAAGATGCCTCAAAAAATCAAAGTTCTGATCGTGGATGATTCAGCGGTGGTGCGCAAAATCATCAGCGATGCCCTCAGCAAAGACCCAGAAATCGAGGTCGTCGGCACGGCGATGGACCCGTATATCGCGCGAGACAAAATTGTGGAGCTCGACCCCGATGTTATCACCCTCGATATTGAAATGCCGCGCATGGACGGTTTGACGTTTCTGAAAATTTTGATGCAACACAAACCCATACCGGTGATTCTCATCAGCGCGCTCAGCAAAGAAAATTCCGAATACGCGATGAAAGCGCTTCAATACGGCGCGGTGGAAGTCATGGCGAAACCCGGCGGATCGTTTTCTGTTGGCGAACTCACCGAGCAACTCATCGATAAAGTCAAAGCCGCGGCGCATTCTCGGGTGAGCCGCGTGACGGAAGCGCATGTTGTGGCGTCTACAGCGATTGTTTCTTCGGAACTACCGCCTCATCCTCGCCAAATCATTCTCATGGGCGCTTCCACCGGAGGTACCGAGGCGCTCAAAGATGTGCTGACGCAATTACCGCAAAATATGCCCGGGATATGTATCGTTCAGCATATCCCAGCCTATTTTTCAAAAGCCTTTGCGGAACGCTTGGATTCGCTTTGCAAAATCGAAGTGCGTGAAGCCGTGGACGGCGATGTCGTTAAACCCGGGCTCGCGTTGATTGCACCGGGGGATTATCACATGTTGCTTCGTTGGACAGGCGCTCATTACTCAGTGCAAATCAAACAAGGTCCGACGGTCTGGCATCAACGTCCAGCCGTAGATGTGCTTTTTTCTTCCGCCGTCGAATGCGTGCAAGGGCACGCCACCATCGCCGCAATTTTTACCGGTATGGGCAAAGACGGCGCCGAAGGCATGCTCAAATTAAAAAAACTCGGTGCCACGACATTCGCGCAAAGCGAAGAAACATGCGTTGTGTACGGCATGCCGCGCGCGGCAAAAGAAATCGGCGCCGCCGACCACACCGTCCATCTTCAAGATTTTCCTCGCGCGCTTGTGGAGGCAGTTGTTTCTACCCGTCCAAGCACCGTTTAAAAATTCACAACGTATGCTTATTCGGCGTAGTGAAATAACAGTGTAGTGAGAAAATGCTTGTAACACAAAACCTCAATTTGAGAGTATATCCTTTCTAGCGGCGGGATAGCCAAGTGGTAAGGCCGGGCTCTGCAAAAGCTCTATGCGTCGGTTCGATTCCGACTCCCGCCTGTTTAAATTTGCATCGCAAATTTAAACGGAGCAATTGAGCAATAGACAATAGATCAATATAAGAAGCAAATCCTCGATTGCGGTCTACCTGTCCCGATTTCGTCGGGATTTTCGATTGTTCTATTGTTCCTCAATATTTGACGTTTCTTGCCGAACGACACATTAAATACATATGAGCGATGCATTTAATCCTCGAGGTCTAAAGCCCTATGCTACCAAGGAGGAAAGCGGGGCGCAGAAAATCTATTTTCCCGGGGCAAGTAAAGTCTTTCCTGGCTTCGAAGGTTTTTTATCAGAATTATTTGAAGAAAATATACACGGCGTTGAAAGACTGCAAAGGGTCGTTAACTACATTCGCGAAACAGCGCAAGAACATGGATATGCCGATCCGTATGCTTTTTGCCTTGATGCGAAAGAACCTGGACTGAGCGAAAAATACGAAGAATTGGTTAAAGCTAGAAAAGAAGTCATCCCAAAGAAGCCATTCCCCAAGAAGGATGAGAATTCCTTGGATTTATCCATGCCGCTTAAGGAGAATGGGGTTGAAAAACAAAGGGTTCTCTTCTGCTGTATTTTAGAAGCAATGGGAATTCAAGAAATCGTTCCCGAAAAATACTTTAAAGAGGCCTCGCTTGAGGGATGTCAGGGAATTTGTCTCTTGTGGCATCCTAAGGAGTCTAAGGAAACCGATGCTACAAGAATGAAGATTTTTAAAGCCCGATTTTCTGAAGGATACTATAAAGAAAGATATAAAGGATTTGAAATAGATCCAAAAGATGAAGGCGCAATTTATATTTCTTCAGACCCTAAAAATTGGCTGTTTAGGACAATCTATGGAATACATGAGATGGGACACGCTATCAGCAATAAGAAAGCCGCTAAAGCTGAGCGTAAATATGATAATTGTTTCAGTGCCGTAGGAGAAATGAGCGGGTATCTTTGGGAGACAATTGCAAAGCAAAGAAACTATTGGACATTTTTATTGGGGAAAGAAGGAGATAATCAGCCGAAAGGTAAATTGCGCGAAGTTATTGAAAATTATGAATTACAAGATTATTTTCCTGAATTGGCCCGTCCTAATATCAACGGCGATGCTATTTATGAACATCTTATCGGGAAACGTTATGCGGAGTATAGCGAAGATAAGGCTGATCTTTATGAGTTTTTGGTAGAAGAACATCCTTCGGAGTTAAAAGGAAAATTATTAAGAGAAGGAAATGTGAAAGAAATTTTAGAAGGTTATTTTTCGGAAAGAGGAATGGATAAAAGCAAAATGGATGAATTTGCGGATGATTTTTCTAGAGGGAAATTAGAGTTTATGGCGTTTGGCGGATTTGGAGGCGAAGAGCACCTCATGGGAGAAGCCATTGCCCTGCATGTCTTACAAAACACTCCTTCTCTCGCTGAAATGCTAGCCAAAAACAATTATCTCGGTGTTGCAAAATGGCACATGTCAACGATGTCTACCCGTTTTGCAAATATTAATTATCTGAATTTGGTTAAAGAAATTACCAAGAAACCTTTCAGTTTGGATGCATATAAAAGTTATTATAGAGAGCAATATCTCGAAACCCAACAAAAGGGCTTTTCAGCTCAAAAGAGCGTCGACACGCCAAATCATTCCCATGATGATTCAAGAAGAACGGGTCACAGTCGATAGATTGCGCCCCTTTAAATCCAATCTTACAAACTAAACTTTCGCGTTGAAAAATATTAGGTAAGCATGAGGCATTATAACAACTCCAGTAACATCTCCAGAAAACACTTATGGTTTCTTACGCTCTCTAACAGCCTGCTAAGTCTCGCTACGAGGAACTTAAAATTCGGGGGAAATTTTACGGGGCTAAATTTGAGCGATTCCGACTCCCGCCTGTTTAAATTTGCATCGCAAATTTAAACGGAGCAATAGACAATGGAACAATAAAAAGCAACTCCTCGATTGCGGTCTATTTTCGATTGTTCTATTGTTCAGCCCGTGCCGTTTCTCTTTGAAAATCTCGATGTTTATCAAAAAGCCGTTGATTTTGCTGAAAAGGCGAGTGATCTCACGACTCATTTTCCCAAAGGGAATTACTATTTATCCGATCAACTCAACAGAGCATCGCTATCGATCGCAACCAATATAGCCGAAGGCAACGGAAGATATCATAAAGCGGACAGGATTAACTTTTTCCGTATTGCCCGAGGCTCGACATTTGAATGCGTTCCTATTTTGGAACTCTGCTTGCGCAAAAAACTTATTGATAAAGCGAAACACCAAACCCTCAAAGAAAATTTGGATGAAATTTGTAAAATGCTTACAGGACTGATGAACTATTAGCGCCCAATTTTTCTTTTCAAGATCTTTGCGTTCTTGCGCTTAATAATTTTGCGTTTTTCTCATCTCCAGTCTTTTTTCCAGTTTTCGTTAAGTTTTCGTTTAGCGACGTTAAACAAGCCGTAGCGGGCGTTTAGCGTGAACAAGATGTCATAATCTTTCCCATGTCTGCTTCATACAAGTTGTCGGCATAATTTTTTACAAAACACTTTCAAATCTATGCGTATGCTTGAATGCATTGACCCAAAATGTTTGCTTCAATATGATGAAGGCATGGCGGTGAATGAAGAAAAACAGTTATGGTTTAAGGAGGCGGTGATTTACCAGCTCCATGTGAAGTCGTTTGCGGATAGCAATGGAGATGGGATTGGAGATTTTCAAGGGCTCATTCAGAAGTTAGATTATTTGCAAGATTTGGGTGTAACGGCGCTTTGGTTGTTGCCGTTTTATCCGTCGCCGATGAAGGACGACGGCTATGATATTGCGGATTACATGGCGGTGCATCCGCAGTATGGAACGTTACGTGATTTTCAGGAGTTTCTCGACGAAGCTCACAGCAGAGGATTGAAGGTGGTGACGGAATTGGTGCTCAATCACACTTCCGATCAGCACGAATGGTTTCAAAAATCGCGTCATGCCAAACCCGATTCGAAGTGGAGGAATTTTTATGTGTGGAGCGATACGCCACAGCGTTACTCGGATGCGAGAATTATTTTTAAGGATTTTGAAACTTCGAATTGGACGTGGGACTCTATTGCGAAGGCGTATTATTGGCATCGGTTTTATTCTCACCAGCCGGATTTGAATTACGATAATCCCACCGTGCGCAAACTGATGATGCGCGTAGTGGATTTTTGGTTGAATATGGGCGTGGATGGTTTGCGGTTGGATGCCGTGCCTTATCTGTACGAGCGCGAAGGAACGAATTGCGAAAATTTACCGGAGACGCACGCGTTTTTAAAAGAAATTCGCAAACATGTGGATGAAAAGTATGAAAATCGCATGTTATTGGCAGAGGCTAATCAATGGCCCGAGGATGCCGTGGCTTATTTTGGCAATGCGAACGAGTGTCAAATGGCGTTTCATTTTCCCTTGATGCCTCGTTTGTTTATGGCGTTGCACATGGAAGATCGTTATCCAATCGTGGAAATTTTAGAGCAGACGCCGAAGATTCCCGTAGCGTGCCAATGGGCGATTTTTTTACGAAACCATGATGAGTTGACGCTGGAGATGGTGACGGATGAAGAGCGCGATTATATGTACCGCGTCTATGCTCAGGATTACCGCGCGCGCATCAATTTAGGAATTCGCCGTCGCCTCGCGCCGCTGTTGAGTAATAATCGCAGAAAGATCGAGTTGCTCAATATGTTGCTTTTCTCCCTACCCGGCACGCCGATCATTTATTACGGCGACGAAATTGGCATGGGTGATAATATTTATCTTGGTGATCGCAACGGGGTTCGCACGCCGATGCAGTGGAGCGCGGATAAAAACGCGGGTTTTTCCCGATCGAATCCCCAAAAACTTTTTTTACCTATCATCATTGATCCCGAATATCACTACGAAGCTATTAATGCGGAATTACAGGAAAATAATCTTTCCTCCCTTCTTTGGTGGACGAGACGCCTCATCGCCATGCGGAAAAAATTCAATGCAATGAGCCACGGAGGAATTCAGTTTTTGATGCCGGAAAATAATAAAGTTCTTACTTTTCTACGAGAATACGAGGATGAGATTATTCTCGTCGTCGTCAATCTTTCCCGTTTCGCGCAAACGATCAAATTGGATTTGGGGCGCTTTGCGGGTTGGACGCCAGAGGAGGTTTTTAGTTACAACCGTTTTGAGACAATCCGCGATGTGCCTTATGTGATGACACTCGGCGCTTTCGATGTTTTTTGGTTTGTACTGCGTCAACCCAAGGCGACAACCGAAGGAGCACCGTTAAGCTCTCCTTACACGCTTCGCAACAAACCGGATGAGGATTATTGGACATCTTCTCAACACGAAGAATTTACCTCTTACGCATTGACGGCGTATCTCTCACGGTGTTTTTGGTTGAATGAACGAATCATTCACATTCACAACATTTCTATTCGGGAATGTATTCCAATAAAATTAAATTCTTCCGAAGACGACAGCGCGTATCTTTTATTGCTACAAATTTCTTATGAAGGACGCACGGAAATGATTTCCATGCCTATCGGTATCGCCAACGAAACTACCGGTAAGGCATTTTTTGAAAATAACCCGGAAAATATCATCGCTCGTTTTGAATCTGCGGAAGGATGGGGCGTTGTTTTTGACGCTACACACGATTCGCGTTTTCGCATCGCCCTGCTCGAATTGACTATCTCTCGACGTAAATTACAGGGAGAACATGGAAAACTCGTCTTTCGCGCATGGGGAGATTTATTCGAAGCCCGACAAAAACAATTGCCGCAAAACTCGCAACTCTTCGCTACAGATCGAGGAAGCCATTGGATCACTTACGAAAATCAGTTTTCTCTCAAATTTTATCGCAGACTCATGGAGGGAAGTAATCCAGAGGAAGAAAGTGCGCGTTATTTATATCAACAAACTTTCTATCAAAACATCGCGAACGTTACAGGCGCCATCGAATACGAATCCAATAAAGACGAATCGATTTCCCTAGGAATTTTTCGAACTTTTATTCCACATGAATGTGACGCGTGGACACTGACACTCGATGCCTTGACTCGCTACTACGACCGAGTCTTGGCAAAAAAAGCAACCATTCCCGATCTTTCCAATGGCGTGAGTCTTTATGCGCAACCCGCCGCTGAATTTCCTTCTGAAGTTCGCGAAATTTTAGAGGGCATGTATCTCAATAATGCACGATTACTTGCCCAGCGCACGGCGGAAATGCACCTCGCATTGGCGAGCGAAACAAAAAACCCTGATTATGCGCCCGAAGATTTTTCGCTTCATTATCAACGCTCGACCTATCAATCCATGATCGAGACATTGCATCGCACCATGCGTACGCTTAAACAAAAAATCGGCGACTTCCCCGAAGCCGCGTTGTCCAAGGCGAAAGAATGTATCCAATTAGAAACCTCAATTGCGAGTATTCAAAAAAATATGACCCGAGAAAAAATCGCCGCCACACGCACGCGTATTCATGGAAATTATCATCTTGGGAATATTATATTCACCGGAAAAGATTTTGTTGTCATCAATTTTGAAGGCGATATTCGTCGCCCGTTTTCCGAAAGAAAAATTAAGAGATCTCCTTTCCGAGATATTACCATGTTGATGCGATCTTTCCACTTCGCAACGTTTCATTCGCTCATGAAATCAAGATCGTTTCGCCCCGACGATATCGAGTTTTTGATGGGTTACGCCAATCTTTGGTTTGAATATGTTTCGCGAACGGTTTTGGAAAATTATTTTCAAACAGCGGCAGGCGCGTCCTTTATTCCTAAAAATGCCGAAGAGAAAGATATTCTATTGAAGGCATTTCTCATGGAAAGAATGGTGAGCGAACTCGCGCTGGTCTTAGAGTATGATCCACAATGGGCGATTATTCCCATTCGCGGACTCATTCATCTCATCAAGACAGATTTTGCATTTTTAAAAACGTGATGCTCTGAAAAAAGCAAACTTACCTTGTAATTTTTGTTTGAGCGTGAAAAAATCAAAGAAAGTTTTTTGTGTTAGGAATACGCCATGAGAATGATTATCGTTTCAAATCGCCTGCCGATTCATGTTCAAGAATCGAAAGACGAGCTTACGATTCATTCGAGCGTGGGAGGAGTGGCGACGGGCATCGCCTCGTTTTTGCAATACAAGAAGGATTTGGATTCTGAGTTCAAGTATTTGTGGATTGGATGGCCTGGAGAGGTAAAAAACACCGAAGAAGCGCAAAGGCGTATCGAAGAAAAATTTCCTTATGTGCCGGTTTTCTTATCGGAAAAGGAGATGGATTTATTTTATCAAGGGTTTTGCAACAAGACCATTTGGCCTCTTTTTCATTATTTTCCGACTTTGACGCAATACGATAATCGGTATTGGGAAATTTATAAATCTGTCAACCAAGCCTATTGTGCAAAAATCAAAGAGATCGTAAGGCCGGGAGATTTGCTATGGATTCATGATTATCATTTGTTGCTTTTGCCACAGATGCTCCGGCGGGAGATTCCTGCCGTCAACATCGCTTTCTTTTTACATATTCCTTTTCCATCATTTGAAATATTTCGTCTTCTTCCTCATATATGGCAGAGGGAAATTCTTGAAGGAATACTCGGCGCGGATGTAATCGGTTTTCACACGCACGATTATACGCAATACTTTTTACGGGCGGCTTTGAGGGTTTTAGGACACGAACATAATTTAGGGGAATTATTCGTCGGCAATCGCATTGTGCGCGCGGACACATTTCCCATGGGAATCGAGTATAATAAGTTTCGCGATGCGGCTTGCCGCGAGGCGTCTCTCGAAGAAGGCAAAAAAACGCATCCGCAAAATGGACTCAAAATTATTTTGTCGATTGATCGCCTTGATTACACCAAAGGCATCATCCATCGCGTCAAAGGATTTGAATTATTTTTAGAAAATAATCCCGAATGGCACGGGAAAGTTAGCCTGCATTTGATCGCTGTTCCCAGCCGGATCGGCGTCGAGCAATATCAACAAACAAAAAAGAAACTCGATGAAATGATTGGCAGAGTAAACGGAAATTACGGAACAACGCAATGGTCGCCGATTTTATATCAGTACAAATCTCTGGAATTTGACGATCTTATTAAAACTTATCTCGATGGCGATATTGCTTTGATTACACCGCTACGCGATGGAATGAATTTAGTCGCGAAAGAATATCTGGCGTGCCGCCCTGATAAAACAGGCGTTTTGATTTTGAGCGAAATGACCGGCGCGGCCAAAGAATTGCATGGCGCGCTTTTTATTAATCCTAACGACATTGAAGAAATCGCACAGACCATTCAGCAAGCGCTCATGATGCCTAAAGAAGAGCAAATCAAAAGAAATGAAGCGATGCAGGAGCATTTAAAAAATTACGATGTTGTCCGATGGGCGGATGAAATGTTGGCGACGCTGAACGTCACTCAGAGCAAGCAAAGTAGCTTGAACGCAAAATATCTTTCTCCCAATTTAACCAACGAAATCGTAGCGAAATTCAAAGACGGCAAACAACGATTGATCTTGTTGGATTACGACGGAACGCTTGTTCCCTTTGCTCGAAATCCAGAGTCAGCCGTGCCCGATATAGATTTGCTCGATCTCTTGATGAGGCTTTCTTCTCTTCCCAATAATTTGGTTTTTGTGATTAGCGGACGCAAAAAAGATTTTCTGGATCAATGGTTCAAAAATCTGCCCATCGGATTGATCGCCGAGCACGGAGCCTTCATTCGCACGGCAAATGACAAAATGTGGAGCACGCTGAAAGAAACGGATTCCAATTGGAAACAAAAAATCATCGCTATTTTTGATCAGTATCGCACACGCGTACCGGGTTCGTTTTACGAGGAGAAAGAGTATTCCGTCGTTTGGCATTACCGCTCGGCGCAAGGAGATTTGGACTTAGTGCAGACGCGCGCGCAAGAATTATTCGATGATCTGGTGGGCTTTACCGCCAACGTCGATGTGCAAGTCATCCAAGGCAATAAAATTATCGAAGTTCGAAATAACGGCATCAACAAAGGCGTCGCCGCTCTTTCCGTCATCAGCGTTCCCATGCATGATTTTATTTTGGCCATCGGCGATGATCATACCGATGAAGATATGTTTAAAGTTCTGCCGGCCTCCGCTCACTCCATCAAAGTCGGTTTTAGAAAGAGCATGGCGACCTATTGGGTCGGTGGTTATCAAGAAGTGATCTCTCTGTTAAAAAAGATGATTCAAGAATAAACTACCCCGTACTCACGCACCATTTCTCTTGGCAAATTTGCGGAGTTGACCCTTTTGCCTTTCTGCCAGTATAAAAGGTGATGCCTTTGACATTGTTTGATACATTTTCGCGCGCGGAGCGAATCATTCAGCCCTCGCAGGGAAGAGTGTTGAGATTTTACTGCTGTGGTCCGACGGTTTACGGGCCGGCGCATATCGGAAATTTTCGCACGTTTGTGATTCAAGATGTGTTTCGTCGCACTGTGGAAGCCGCGAATTTTGAGACTTTGCACGTGCGCAATATTACCAATGTGGACGATAAAACGATTCGTCAATCAAGCGCGGAGGGGCGCACGCTTGAGGAATTTACGCGTTATTGGTACGATCAATTTCACAAGGATTGCGAAGCGTTGAATCTCTTGATGCCTCACGTAGAGCCGGGCGCGGTAGAGCACATCGAGCATCAGATCAAACTCATCGACACGCTCGTCAAAAAAGGCCATGCCTATGCAAAAAACGGTTCGGTTTATTTCAAGGTGGATTCGTTTAAAAATTACGGGCGACTTTCGCATCTGGAATCCAGAGAAATCACCACGCATCAGGAACATTTAGCCGATGCGGATGAGTATGATCGCGAGTCCGCGGCGGATTTTGCGTTGTGGAAGGCGCGCAAACCCGAAGACGGCGACGTATTTTGGCCGAGTCCGTGGGGTGAAGGCCGTCCCGGTTGGCACATCGAGTGTAGCGCGATGGCGATGGAATATTTGGGAGAAACGATGGATTTGCACTCGGGCGGCGTCGATTTGTGTTTTCCTCATCATGAAAACGAAATTGCGCAAAGCGAAGCGGCGACCGGCAAAACATTTGCGCAACATTGGTTTCATATCACGCATTTGCTCGTGGATGGCCACAAGATGAGCAAAAGTTTGGGCAATCTTTATACTTTAAATGATGTTCAAAAAAAAGGCTTCACGCCGATGGAATTGCGCTATGTATTGCTCTCGGGGCACTATCGCCAGCCGTTGAATTTTACGTGGGATTCGCTTACCGCCGCGCGTAGCGCGCTGGAAAAAATGACAAAATTTGACACGTTGATCCGCGAGGTAAATAAAGAAACCGATAAAACGTCTCCGAAAAACGGACTGTTTCAAAAAGCTTGGGATGCGCTGAACGATGATTTGAATACGCCGAAAGCGTTGGGAGAAATTTTTTCTGTCATTAACAAAGCCGATATGCATTCCATGTCCGATCTTCAAGCGACGTGGTTCGGGTGGTTGCGCATGCTTTATGCCTTCGGATTAAATGTTCAAGAAAAAAAACAAACCATTGAGATTCCGGAAAACATTCGTCAGTTCGCCCAAGAACGTTGGCAGGCCAAATCCGAAAAAAACTGGGCACGCGCCGACGAATTGCGCAAGCAAATCGCCGACGCCGGATGGGAAATGCGCGACAAAAAAGATTCCTACGACCTTGCGCCTGCTTCTCAGCGATCCATGTGACGGCGCTCATGAGTAGTATAAGTTCTCGTTTTTTTTGAAAACGCACAATCTTTCTTCGCTGAACGCATAAAAAATGTTTCACGGTATTTTTCCAATACAGAATTCAATTCTGGTTCCCACTGGAAACTGGTATTTTGTCTTTTCTTTAATCGATCAAGCCTTAAAAAAGCTTTTAATAGGAACGGCACCGTTTTTAAATCCCGCATATTCACTTTCCAATGAAAAACATCTCTCCAAACATAATCTCCTTTTCGTTTGCCTAAATTGCCATATCGGGCGTCTGCTAAAACGAACAATTCTCCTTGATCATTTCCGACCAAAGGTTGGTTATGTCCCAATTCAGCATATTTTCCGGAAGAAAATTCATCGATTTCCAATTCACTTCTTAAGAGCGAAGAATTATTTTGCTTCAACCACTGTCTCAAAGCGCGAGGATAGTTTTCTTGTGAGACACTCTCACAGCTTTCTCGTTCAAAAATGAGACACTGGTTTGAAGTCACTCCCATGATTTTGTGGGGCAACACCCCGGGAATACGCTGATGCTGTTCCCATGTTTTTAAATACCGATCAAGCGATGTGCGTCCATCGAGATTAAGCAACACTCCACTATTTTGATAGCGTCTCATTTCATAGGGTTGTTTTCCGTCGGTATGATAATACCAACTACCTTCAAGCGGTTGAGGCGTATCTAAAGTAAAAAATCCGAACCATGAAGGTACGATTTTTATCACATCCTCTTCTCTGATCAGCACCAATCCTTCTTCTCCAAATCGAATTTTTTTTATTTCTTTTAAATCGGGATTTTGGGGTATTTTCTTTAAATATTTGACTACTTCTTCCAAATAAAATTCGCATCTTTCCATTTCATCTCTAAAAAAAATTCTTTCCAGAATTTTACTTAATTTTTGAGCATCTTGATGATTCTGTTCCAAGCACTTGAAAAAGCTCGGCATGTGCACAATCTGTTCAAGGCTTTGCATGGGTAGATTTAAATTCATAAGTGTCCATGTGCTCAACTTCTGAAATGTCAAATGAGTCTCTCTTGTATCAATGATTTCATTCTAAAAAGCTTAGGGGGTGTCGTCACTTTCCTCTCGTGACGACACCCCTTAGAAACCTCCTTGACGTTTGGAGGCGAACGCCACACTGAAGAATATGAAAAGGTGGTTCTATCAGTTTTTAAGCTTTGCAAATAAAAATAAATTAAATTTTAGAGTCGCATCAAGTTGTTGATTATGAATATTTTATACAATGATATATATGCGGTTATTTTGATGGCGCAAAAGTTTTTTGACAAAAGGGAAAATTCGTTCAAAGTTTTTCGTTCTATTTTGATTAAAAGTGTCCCATTAGTAATTTGTCCTATGGAATTATCGTTTGCCAATGATATCCCCTAAATGGGTGGAATGTCAGAATCGTCTGGAGTTAAAAAGTGAAAAAAAAGAATATATCGAAATCTTTGTCTAAAAAATCTTCCGGTAAAGAAATGCTTATGAATCGCGTTTCCTTATCCCAAACAAACGCAAAAAACAAAACCGAAAAAGTTAAAAATCATGTTCCTTTGGCGGCCGCGATGGACGCGCCTGCTTCCATGATGGCCGCTCTTAAAAAAAATGGAAAACCCCAAGAAAAAATTCCGAATGACGCCAGTGTTTCCGCGATTTGGAAGGACAATGCGGAGCGTCAAGAGCGATTGCGCGATTTGATCAAGCTGGCCAAGGAGCAGGGGTACCTCACCTTTGATGATCTGCACGAAGCGCTTCCGGAGAGCGTCAATAGCGTCGATGAAATCGAAGGTATCCTGGGTTTTTTGCGCAACTTGGAAATCGACGTTATCGATTCTTCGGAAGTGGATCGCTATAAGGTTCGCGAAGGCGAGGAAGATGTCACCGATGCCGAGCGGACTGACGCCAAACTTGATATTTTGGACGATCCGGTGCGCATGTACCTCAAACAAATGGGGCAAGTGCCGCTTCTCACACGCGAGCAAGAAGTGGAAATTTCCAAACGCATTGAAGAGGCCGAAACGATGGGGCAAAAATATCTGCATCGCTTTGGGTTCATCGCCAAAGAATACGTCAATCTTGCCGAAAAGCTCGAACAGGGGCGAGAGCGTTTTGATCGCGTGATTCAGGATAAGAAGATCGAAGGCCGCGAAAAATATATGAAGACCTTGCGCAATCTCGTGCGCAACGTTCAGGCTCAAACACAAAAAACCGACGCTATTTATGCGAAAATTTACGCCATCAAAAATCCTTCCTTAAAAAAGCGGCGCATGAAGGATTACGACAAGGCGATGCATGATTTACAAAAGCTTTATCCGAAATTTTTCTTTAAACAGAAGGTGACGGAGGAATTTGTGATGGTCTGCGATCATCTCTACCGGCAAATTTTGGACACTAAAATTCAAATTGAAAAATTGAGCAAAGGCAAAGCGAAATCAAAATCCCATCGCGAGGCGCTGACTCTTGCCAAGCAACAACTGGAGGATATCGAACTCTCCATTCATCATCCTCACGATGTATTCGCTAAAGATTATATCGAGCTCAAACAATGGATGCGTAAAGGCCTTCAGGCGAAAACTGAAATGGTCGAAGCGAATCTGCGTTTGGTGATTTCGATTGCTAAAAAATACACCAATCGCGGACTTTCTTTCTTGGATTTGATCCAAGAAGGCAATATGGGACTCATGAAAGCTGTCGAAAAATTCGAGTATCGTCGAGGTTATAAATTTTCCACGTACGCCACGTGGTGGATTCGTCAGGCGATTACGCGAAGCATCGCCGATCAAGCGCGCACGATTCGCATTCCGGTGCACATGATTGAGACGATCAACAAACTCATGCGCGTTCAAAAACAACTCGTGCAAGAATTTGGACGCGAACCGACTCCTGAAGAAGTGGCCGACGAAATTCAGATGCCAGTCGAACGCGTCCGCGCCGTTCTAAAAATGGCGCAACAGCCAATTTCGCTCCAAGCGCAAGTCGGCGACAGCGATGATACGACTTTCGGTGATTTCATCGAGGACAAGAGCGCGGAAAATCCTTCGGATATGACCGCGCACGCGATGTTGAAAGAAAAAATCAAAGACGTACTCTGCACGCTTACGGATCGCGAATGCGCCGTGCTCGAACAACGATTTGGTTTAGTGGACGGCTATTCCCGCACGTTGGAAGAAGTCGGACGCCAATTCAAAGTCACCCGCGAACGCATTCGTCAAATTGAAGCGAAAGCTTTGCGCAAAATGAGGCATCCCACACGCATTCGTCATCTTCGCGGCTTCCTCGAAAACGAAAATCCGTTTTGAGAATGAATAAAGGGGACTTCTAAATATTCCCGTGGGGCGCGCAACAAGAAGGCATAGCCTTCTTCCTTACGCTTCGCGTTCGAAAAAAAATACTTTTTCTTCGAGTGCGAAACACGCGGAAAGCGGCTGTGCCGCT
>JBMONL010000013.1:0-24995 GCA_049324635.1 Verrucomicrobiota bacterium
CTTCCCCTTCAATCCCTCCAACACAATTTGGAGCTTCGCTTGCCCCGTCCATCTTCGCTTTTCCATACCAGTAATCCTCTCAGATTACTCTCAAACTTTCACCTCTCCTTATTCGGGGGCAGTATAAGATTGTGAGACAAAGCAGTTGCCGTGAATTCATCAGAGACGTATCGCAAGTCGGCGGATCGAGCGAATGCTCTCTCCTTTACCTTCACATCCACCCAACGTGTCCTCACGAGCCGGGCGGCGTGGTGATCTTGTTTGCCACAGCGCAAGAGTACGCGCTCGCGGGGACGCGAGCTGACGCAGGAGGTTAAATTTTCAAAAAGCACCCACCCATCCAATCAAAATTTTTTTATCGCCATGAAGGATTCCTTGAAGGTTGCTTAGTTTGGGCGCCGTTGTTCAAGCATGGCTTTAACTATGCGCCGCAAATTAAACAAAAGCTGAGAATGCAACGTGATTGTGCCTATGCAGAAGAGAATCTCTTAGTATTTGTTTGAGAGTGGATTTTCCTTTTGTTGTTTTGAAGTATTGCTCTCTTCGCATAGCATCTGTTTTGGAGCGGTGTGCTTCGTAATAAATCAGTTCAAGTGGCCGTCTGGATTTTGTGCTGGTGTTTTCACCAGCCTGATGTTCTTTAAGCCTGCGTTTGAAATCGCCTGTAAAACCTATGTAAAACTTGTCATCTTTTTGACTCAAGAGGACATAGACGTAAAACATAGGACTGTTCGATCTAACCTACATAGGGTTTGGATCCGTGCTCTAAACCACGTTGAGTTTAGAGCCATGAACCCTACGCGGTTCATGCTCCGGAGGTAGGGCTCGAATCTAAATCATTCTTCTACAACAACTCCAGATTACTCCAGATAACATTTTCAGAGGTAAAACTCCTATAACGAAAACAGTATCTCATCCCGAGTCATCCCACGTCACGCATTTTCTGTAGGATTTTTGTAGGATGATTTTTCATCGTTTTCGTGAAAATGTCTTGCATATCTTTTTTATAAATGCGAAATAATCACTCCATAAAATAAATAGAGGAGTTAGTTTATCACACTTTTTATGAAACAAATTCAAAAGATTTTTAAAGAGCATGGCGAGATATTGAAAACCAGCGATGCGATAAAATTGGGTATCCATCCTGAAACACTTCGGCGACTGTGCCGCAAGGGCGACATTGAACAATTGGGGCGCGGGCTTTATCGATGGGCGAAATTGTCGCCTCTGGGACATCCTGATCTTGTGTCGGTAGCTATGCGTGTGCCGAAGGGCGCGTTTTGCCTTATTTCGGCGTTGTTTTTTCATGGAATCACAACGCAAATTCCTCACGAAATTTACCTTGCCGTGTCTCGTAATGCGTCTATTCCGCGCATTGATTATCCGCCCGTGCGAATATTTCGTTTTTCATCGACTACATTTGAAGAGGGGATTGAGCATCACAAGCTCGACGGCGTCCCCATTCGAGTTTATAGCATCGAAAAAACGTTGGCTGATTGTTTCAAATATCGCAATCAGATCGGGCTGGATGTGGCTATCGAAGCGTTGAAATCCTACCGCAAGAAAAAACGCTTTCAGGGCGATGCGCTTGTGCATTTCGCGCGAATATGCCGAGTCGAAAAAATTATGAGGCCATATCTTGAGGCTTTGCTGTGAAAAAGAAACCCATTAAGAATCTATCGGCTTCTGTTCGTCAGCGTCTTCTCAATAAAGCTCATGAGACCGGACGTTCTTTCAGCGAGTTGCTTCAATATTACGCGATGGAAAGATTTCTTTATCGTCTTTCGCAATCTTCCTACGCGAACAAATTTATCCTCAAAGGCGCTTTGATGTTTTCCGTTTGGAGTCCCGAGCTTTTCCGTCCGACAATGGATATTGATCTCTTGGGGAAAACAAGCAATGAATTGCTTTCCATCGAAAAAATCTTTAAAAAAATTATTTCACAAGCTGTGGAATCCGACGGCATCGTATTTGATGCTGACAGCGTTAAAGTCTCACCCATTGCAGAAGATGCGGATTATTCCGGGATGCGAGTTCAATTCTTAGCGCGCCTCGGAACTGCCCGGATCAACATGCAAATTGATATTGGGTTCGGCGACATTGTCACTCCATCGGCGCAGAACATCGAATATCCGTCTTTACTCGACGAAACTACGCTTCATATCCGTGGTTATCCCAGAGAAAGCGTCGTTGCCGAGAAATTTGAGGTGATGATCAAATTGGGAGAACTCAACAGTCGCATGAAAGACTTTTTTGATATCTGGTTTTTGTCGCGGCAATTCGATTTTGAGGGAGAAATTTTATCAAAAGCCATCATGAAAACTTTTGTAAACCGCAAAACAGAACTTCCGTCCAATCCAGTTGCCTTTACCGAAAATTTTGCACGAGGAAAAATGAATTTGTGGAAGAGTTTTATTCGCAGAAGCAAACTTTCTCGCGTGCCGAAAGATTTTAACGAAATCATTTCCGAGCTTGAGCGTTTTCTGATGCCGCTTATTGAAAGTCTTATTGCTCGCCGCTCCTTCAAAGCCCATTGGAACGCTTCGGGCGCTTGGAAGTAAAAACCGGCGGCGATCTGACAAGCATTTCAATCCACCAAGAACGCTCGCTTTGCGAGAAGATGCGAAAGTTGCTCTCGAATTTTTCCGCCGACCGCACCCTATTCATCCGCGCCGTTTATCGCCGCGAAACCTGCGAACAAATCGCACATTCTTTGGGAACAACCAAGGGCGCCATCAGCACCCGACTCACCCTCATCCGCTCGGTGCTGGCGCACAAAGTCAACGCCCTCCTCGGCACCAATCTCCAAACCTCTCCCATGCGCTTTGAACTCTTCGCCGAAGTAGTCAAAGACTGCATTGATGAGAAATTGCTAAAACATTTTCGATGAAATAGATATGATACCGTCGCAGTAAAGTCGCGGTTTTAAAAACTTGGGTTTTGCTGATTTCTACCTGCCACCTCTGCCGCCCTGAGCAACTATTCGGGTACTTACATCGTTATGGCGTGATGAGTGAGCAAGATCGCCATGAATATAATCTGTCACTTGTTTCAAGGGGCTATCGTAACGGCTATGATACTTACGGAGTCCGTCGAAAGCCTTTTTCCCTAAGGCTACCGCCCCGGTGTCGTAGAGTCGCTTAATATCTACTTTTTTATCTACACAGACCGCCGCTAATTTTTCCATGTTAGGCTCAACTATCACGGAGCCGTATTCTTTTAATTTTTCCCCGACAGCGTCAAATGTTTTCTCCATGAGTGCTTCCGCCTTCTGTATTTTTCCGCAATCGGTCACATGTTTATTGTTTCCTTTGCAAATGCTGGCCATTCGATCTGCTAATTCGTCCAAAACAGAGTCGACGCAACCCACAAGCTGATGCTTTGTTACACCGTCCTTTTTAACGCGTCGCCCATCGGGGTGAGAAACTTTTGAAAAATGCCCTTCGACTATTTGCTCCGCAATTTTTCTGACTTTCGCATCGTATCCCATACGATCACGAAGGGACACAACTCCCTGCGGATATTTTCCAGACCACATCTCGCCTTGAATATAATAAACAAGAGGATTACTGTGCCCGCGCCGATGAAGTTTTTCATATGCCCTGTCTCTTCCAAAAACCTCAACAGCTTTTTTGATCAGGGCGTTCGTCGCGAACATTCCATGTTCTTCACCTTGCGCCGCAATTTTACCATCCTTCGTCCGTTCAGTACCTCTTACAATCTTACCATGTTCATCATAGACGTTACCTTGATGGTCGTAGCGGCTACAGGCTTCCGCCAGCGGGAATAAGTCCGGCATCCACCATTTGCTGGCACCGCGATATGCGTCAAGCCCCTTTTGCATAACACTCAATGCTTGGTCTTCCTTGCCCGCTTCTAACAAGGTACTGACCTGACTGGTTAATTTTTTCAATGACGAGTTTAATTCTTGATGATTCATATGGTATTACCTCTCTTATTCTTAATGTGATGTTCGGCATGAATCGTCAAGGGATTAGGGCAAATTTTTTGAGGAAAAAATTTCTGATTCGAGGGGATGGAGATAAGGTGAGGGTGATCAAAAGCCCGAAGGTGGGGCAAGTAGGCGCGGTTTTTGGGGGGATTTGGCGGCGGAATGGGGAAAAGACGCCTTTTGGGGGCTTCCGCGCTGGGCGGCGCAGAAGCCCCTGACGATTCGGCGGGAATACGCAGTCGTGCTATGCCTTATTTGCTCGGCAGATAATTCGAGAAGGGGAGCTTGCCGGCGAGGGCGTGGAAAGCCACGTGGATTGCCGATAAAATAAGGTTTCTTCGGGGTTAGTTTCCATGGATCGGCCAACCTTTTTGGTCGGCTCGCGCAAACATTTGGTCATTTGCTTAGTTTGGGTGGCGTTGTTCAAGCATGGCTTTACCTATGCGCCGCAAATTAAACAAAAGCTGAGGATGCAACGGGGTTGTGTTTATGCAAAAGAAGGGATTCTCTTAGCATTTGTTTGAGAGTGGATTTTCCTTTTGTGGTTTTGAAATAGAGTTCTCTACGCATGGCGTCGGATTTGGATCGGTGTGCTTCGTAATAAATCAGTTCGAGAGGACGTCGGGGTTTTGTGCTGGTGTTTTCACCTGCCTGATGTTCTTTAAGCCTGCGTTTGAGATCGCCTGTAAAACCTATGTAAAACTTGTCCTCTTTTTGACTCAAGAGGACATAGACGTAAAACATAGGACATAGGACTGTTCTATCTAACCTACATAGGGTTTGGATCCGTGCTCTAAACCACATTGAGTTTAGAGCCATGAACCCTACGCGGTTCATGCTCCGGAGGTAGGGCTCGAACCTACGACCAATCGGTTAACAGCCGACCGCTCTACCACTGAGCTACTCCGGAGTGGTGAGGGGAAAGCATAAGGTAGAAGGAGGATGAGTTCAACTCTGAAATTTTTCTGCAAATTTTTCTGCTCTGTAGGAGAGAGCATTTTTGCACACATTCGGGGTCAAGTTTGCACATTCACAGAAGTTGTGCATGTGCACTCCTCATGAGGCAGTATCTTTACAAAGCAAAATTTTCGTTTTGTTTTTTTTGGGGATTATTTAAAAATCTCTTGAAGTGATGGCGTGAATTTTTATTGAAAAAAGTTTTAAAAAAACTGGACATTGGAAATGAGAGGCATACATTTTGAGCCTTGAAAAGAGAACCGGAGTTTTTATATAACAATGTGTAAATACTCTCATGATCACTCTTAAGGAAGCAAACGCTCAGTCCGTGCAACTTCAAACGAAATTGCAGGAACTGAAAGGGGAATTTATTGCTCAAGCAACGGCGATGCGAGACGTCGCCTTACAAATGGAATCAGGTGCGCCTCCTGGAATCCGATTTTTATCCGTTACCGAGGCTTTACAAACCGCGTTTGAAAATCGTTGCCAAGAAGTTTTGGATTTTTGCGAAACATGTGCGGCAGGCGAGAACAAAAAACCATCGGGTGAAGCGAATTCTTTAGAAGATTTGCAACGATGGATGGAATCGGCGCTGGAATCTTTGTGGCAACAAGAACGTGAAAGCGCTTTGACTCCATTGCGTAAAGCGATGGCGGCTACGCGGCGCGGCGGCGCTTTTGTGTCGCATTTGGAAGCTTTCAAACAACAAGCGCGCGAGCTTTTGGAGCGATTGGAAGCATGCGATGCGGATCGTTTTGAATCTGAGGTTTTGAGAGTTCAAAACATGCTCAAAGCTTTTTCAGCCATGATCGATCTTATTGAACAAGGCGAGTCGCTCGACGACGAACAGTGCGAAAAATTGCGTCAGACGGCGGTGGAAGTTTTTGACAGCACGCTGGTGATCGCCGCTCTGCGCGGACATATTTCTTTTGAAAAAGGCGCGGCGACTCCTGAATTGCCCACATTGACTTCGACGACTTCTAAAAAAGAAAAGAAAGCATCTGTTTCGCAGGCAAAATCACAAAAAAAAGAAGAAGTTAAAACAGAAAGAGTTGAAGAACCCATTGCGCCGTCAGGCTCGTTTGAATGGACGGAAGGCAATGGTTGGGGGCGGATTCCATCCGATCCATCCAAAGAAAAAACTCCCGCTATAATCCAGCCGCCGCAAAGTTGGTCGGATCGAGTGATTTTATTGGAGCGTGAATTTGAAAAAGTTCATTTTCACGAAATCATCATGGGGATGATTGGCCGCCGGCAAGTTTCTTCCGTGTTGGATTTTCGCCATTTGCCGAAAGAAATCGCCGAATCCACCGTGCAGTCGTTGCAAGATTGGGTGGCGATGACCCGCGATCTCAAAGCCACATCGCATGAAGTAGAATCCGTCTTGCGCGGATGCGGATTTGAAATTCTCGACGTCAAGCCGGAGAATCGTCATCGCATTAGTTTTACGGTTACATGCCAGCCGATTTTGAGCGGCATTAATTTGCCTCCGGGGTATGTGACTTCTTCGAGCAACGGGCGATTTCGTATTGCGTGTTATTGGGGGCGGCCGTCCGAAGATATGCTTTTATCCGAGATTAGCGATGATCCCGAAGAAGACGCGGTGATTATTTTTCATTTTGGAATGTTGACCGATGAACGCCGTTTGGATTTGGCCAAACTTTGCAAAGCGAACCGCCAACATTTGATCGTGCTCGACGACATTACTTTGGTGTATCTCTTTTCATTGGAGGAAGGCCGATTGGCGACGTTTTTCGCCAATGCGCTTCCTAATTCCTACGAAGACCGTCTTGCGCAAGAACGCCATCCCCTCACTGGGAAAGTTCTGCCGGTGTGAAGCAAAAAGTTGTTTTGACGTTTGCAATGTGCGAAGCTATCGCGGAATAAATGCGACGTCTTTCCAGTAAAATTTTATTTGTGAGTTACGCGCTTCTTGGCGTTTTGATTTTTTTGCCGTGTTTGTGGGGGTTTATTTATCCGGATATTTGGTGGCAACTCAAAGAGGGGTATTTCATATTGCACCATGGCGCGTTTCCCGCGCGCGCGCTGAATGCTTTCGGCGTGCCGAATCATCCATTTCCGCATGAATATGTTTTTTACGAATTATTTATTGCTTCTATTCATTGGGCGAGCGGGTGGTTTGGGTTGAGGCTTTTTTTCATGCTCTTGGCGGTAGTTCCTTTTGGATACGCGCTTTATTGGGTCGCGCAAAAACAGCAATGGAATTTTGTCAATTTTTATTTATTAGCGCTGGCGTACTTGCTTTTGCTTTTGAGAATTCAACAACGGCCGGAATTATTGGCGAATGTTTATTTTATTGGAGTACTGCATGTGCTGTTGATGGAAAAGCGCAAGGCGTTGCCGTTGTTTGTTCTGTTTTGCCTTTGGGCGAATACGCACGCGTCGTTCATCGTGGGGTTCGGCGCGGTGGGATTATGGATGATGAATGAATGCATGGATCAAAAATTCAAAAATCTGCGTTCTATGATTCTTTTGGGGCTCGCATCTTTGCTCGGCGCGTTGCTGAATCCGCAGGGCGCGGCGTATTTATTAGAGCCTTTTCGGTTGCAGTCGGCGGTGTGGTCAAAAATGACTTCCGGCGAAATGTTTCCTTTGCCGATCTGGGGATATCCGCTCATCGCGGGTACATTGATTGTGGGCGTGTGGGTTTGTGTTTGCGCAGGGTGGAAAAAACACGTGTGGCTCATGGCGTTGCTCGGCGCAACGATTCTTTTATCCATCAAGAGTCAACGCTATACTAATTTAGTGGGATGCGTGGCGTGCGCCCTGATTTTTGTTAATACAGACTCAAAAAAACCGTTTTCATTTTTTAAACATTCCTTGGATGAGGCATTCACGGTTTTTGTGGCGGCGCCGATCCTGAGCATCATTGGCATTTTGCTCTTGCCGACGATTCCCGGCAATCTTTTCAGCGTCGATTATATCATTCGATTTTCTGCGCCGTTGATTCGCGCGATGCCGGACGAGAATAAGAAAGTACTCACGGAAATTTCCACGGGTTCTTATATTAACGGCAACACGCAAAACCTGCGCGCGTTTTTGGACACCGGCTTTAATCGCTTCGCGCAGGAGAATATGCGGTATTATTATTACCTCGATAATCATCCCGAAGCGCTGGGTCTGGCGCTGGATCATTTGAATGCGAATTATGTGATCGTCGGCAAATTCAATCATCACTGGAGTTTTGTGTTAAATCAGCATCCGCGATGGAAGCTCGCTAAAGTGGCCTCGCAGTCCGCGTTGTACGAGCGCGTCGAAAAGAAAACAAAGCCATCGGGGCGGATGGTGTCGCATTTAGAGAAGACGTATATTTTTTATGCGCCCGGTAACGCGACGTTGCGTTACACGCTGAATAGTTTGGACGAAGGCCGAGCGTGGAGCGAAGAAAAGTTTTACACGTTTTTTCATTGGTGGCTCGAACGGCAAAATCCTCAAGATTTGGAAAATTATTTAAAAAAAGACGCTGTGGATTTAAAGCCGTCGTTTGAATTGATGATTCGGCGCGTGTTGCATCAAGTGAATGAGGATTTGTTAGAAAATAAAAAATATCGCGTGAAGGATGAGTTTGACCGCATCTTGCATGCGCAAATTTACCTCGATCTTCGTCAATCGGGAAAAGCGCGCGAAGTGTTAAGAAAGGGGAATTTTGGCGGGTCAATTTGGCGTAATGAGTTGATGCAAGTACTTGATAATAAAATGAATTTGGATTTATACGTTTGGAATGAAGATAATAAAAACTGGTTTCTTGATTTTACGCAAAAGCTGAATAATCAATGATTTTGAACTAAGGAATAGACGTTTCTGGCCGAACAACACATTGGATAGGTATGGAGATACTTAAATACGATCAACTCGCTCCTGAGCAGAAGACTCTTTTTCAAGATATTCTGTTGAGTTCTTTTTACGGCGAATACGATACGCAAAAAATCGAGCGATTTGGAAAAAACGTTGCCGGGAAAAATTTTCAGATGATTTCGCGCGAAGGGATTGAAGGACCGGTGAATTATCAAGGCGAGATTTGCGCGTTATTGCGCCTCACTCAAATGCCGATTCAAGTCATCAATCGGCTGATCGTGTCGGATTTTTTAGAATATCCTCAGGGCACTGTTGAGTTCAAAGTTTCATCCGAACTAGCAAAGGTCGCCGCGCGTAATACGAAAAATCTATATCATAATGTTAGACATACTTGTAATTTTGTGGCTTATGCGGCTTTGTCTTTCAAGGAAGGTCTGTCGAAACGCGCGCGTTATAATCTTCATAATTGCGGATTGATACACGACGAAAAACATCCCATGATTTTCGGTCCTTTTGATGAATTATTAAAAGGATGCGAACCTGAACGAGTCGAACGCCGCTCTTTGCGCATGGTGGGGCTTCAAGAAAAAGACGGCGAGGTGATCGTCGCGCGAAATAGCCCTTTTCTGAAATTAACCAAAGAAGATGCTTACTTCACAACGCAATGCGTTCTCGCCACTTATTTAAAATTTCTTCCTAAGATTCAGAAAGAATATTTTGACGCCTACGAAAAAATGAAACACGGATCAAAAATTCCAGAACTTATCGCCGCGCGATATATGGCAACGCGCATGGATTTGGGCGAGACGATGTCTTTGGCCGGAAATAGCATAACCACCGAAAAAGTGATGGCCGAGGAATTATATGGATTAGAATGTTGCTTTGCCGCAGGTAAATTAAACAAGGATCAATACGAACAATTCCGCGCTAAGATCGAACGCGAAGGCACCTTGGAGGAGATGATAAAATTTCAAAAATTTATCAATCCGCTCAACGGTTGTCATTCTATTGGAGAAACTGCTTTAGGCATTCCGGAAGAAGTTAAAAAAATGATCGCTGACGCGGAAAAAGGTATCCGCCATTCCGTTTTTATTGATTCACACGGTCATCCGCAATACACAAGCATTATTTCTTTACCGCAGAACATTCATGCTCCAAGACGTAGAAACGGACGTTGTCGCTAACTTGCATGTCTTACAACAAAATGCCCTAATATTATCCGCCACCGGATGAGCCTGCATATCTTATGAGAGTGCGTTTGCTTCCCAATTGGGGACCGGAAATGCTCGGAAATTGAGATAAATCTTTAACATAAAGGGTCTGTCGCCGAATAAGAGTAGGTGGCGCAAAAAGGAGTTGACGTAGATGGCGAGGCGCGAGGAGGGAAGATATTGAAAATCAATATCTGACCGACGAGCAACAAAGCCAGATACGTTAAATCCTTTTTGTCCTTCGGGTTGCGGTTCTTTTTATTTTCTGCCGCGTTGCTTCTCAGTCGAATATTTGGTTTCAATATTCTTCTTCGTCGCGCCTTGCAGAAAATAAAAATCCCTCGCAACGCCGCCTGCTCCTATTCGGCGACAGACCCATAATATCCCGTCAATGGTCTGCTCTGCATTTGACTGGCGACTGTATCTAAAGGTTGGGCAAGGACATAGGATGATCCGGTGACTCCGTGAACGGCATATTTGATTCCTGCAGGGGATTCAACGACGGTAATCGCATGAGACATTTGTTTTTATATTCTCGCTGACTTTGTGAATGGTCATGTGTAAAGTTATGGTTGCGATTTTTTATGAAAAAACATTCTCAAGCCAAAATAAAAAAAGTGCTTTTAAGAGAACAAATAGCGGAAATCGATCAATGGGATTTATCGCTCATCTATGCCCAAAATACGCACTGGGAGAAAGATTTTGAAGCGTGTCGGCAACAAATCCCCCGATTCCAACAATATCGAGGGAAATTATCCAATTCTTCCGAAAGTCTTTTGGCGTGTTTGGAATTGGGAAACGCCTTGGACCTCAAAATGGAGCGTTTGCAACATTATGCTTCGCTTCAAATCGCCGAAGACGGCGCAAATTCCGATTATCTTCAACGCTATGCTCGCCTTCAAAATTTAGCGACGCTGATCGATGAAGCGTCTTCTTTCATTCATCCGGAAATTCAGGCCATCGAGGATGCGGCGTTTGAAAATTTTCTTCAATCAGCTTCGTTGCGACCTTGGAAAAAATATTTGCAGAAACTCCGTCGTTTCAAGTCTTACACGCTTTCGGCTTCTGAAGAGCGTATTTTGGCTCTGGGAAAACCGACATTAGAGGGATACGACGAAGTGTTTTCCCAACTCACCAACGTCGATATGAAATTTGGCGTGATCGGCCTCAAGGGCAAAGGGCGTATCGAGCTAAGTCATGGAGTGTTTTCGTCGTTACTCGAAAACCCTTCCTCCTCGCTTCGTCAAAAAGCCTTTCATCAATATTATCGGGAATTTGACGAGCATAAATTTACGCTGGCCGCGGCGTTGGGTAATTCGGTGCGTTGCGATGTGTTTTATGCGCGCGCGCGAAATTATCCTTCTGCGTTGGAAGCGTCGCTTTTTCCGGATGCCGTGCCGGTAAAAGTGTATCACAATCTCATTGCGGCCGTTCGCGCATGGATGCCGTCGTTGCATCGTTATTACCGGCTTCGCCGCCGCATATTAAAATTAAAAAAGATTCATGCGTACGATCTCTATGTGCCGCTGGTTTCGGAGATTCGACGCGTCACCCCATTCGATCAAGCGGTGGAATTAATTCTGGATGCCCTGCATCCCTTGGGCTCCGAATACGTTTCTATTCTGAAAAAAGGACTCACGGATCAACGCTGGTGCGATCGTTACGAAACCAAGGGTAAGCGAAGCGGCGCATTTTCCAGTAGCAGTTACGATTGCTATCCTTACATCTTGATGAATTACAAAGAAGACGTTTTTGGCGATGTCTATACGCTGGCGCACGAGGCGGGACATTCCATGCATTCTTGGTTCAGCCAAAAAAATCAATTATTCCAAGATTATCGTTACCCGATTTTTCTCGCGGAAGTGGCTTCGACTTTTAACGAAGAATTATTGACGCATCACATGCTTCAAACCACTCGCGATCCTCTCATGCGCGCGTATATTCTTAATCGGCAGATCGATGAAATTCGCGGCACGATATTCCGCCAAACTATGTTCGCCGAATTTGAAATGTTCGCGCACGCGATGGAGGAAAACGGCGAAGCTCTAACACTGGATGCATTTCGCTCGCTCTACCGCAAATTGTTAAACGATTATTTCGGAGACACGATCGTGATCGATGCGGAACTCGATCTTGAATGTCTGCGCATTCCTCATTTTTATTCCGCCTTTTATGTTTATAAATACGCCACGGGATTATCCGCCGCCATTGCGCTTTCGCAACGCGTGCTTTCCGGCGGACGCGCCGAACTCAAGGATTTTCTTTATTTTTTGAAATCCGGCGGTTCGCGTTATCCGCTTGAAACGCTTCAAGACGTCGGCGTCGATATGTCCTCGTCTAAGCCTATCGAAGCCGCGCTTCGCCTGTTCGATCAAAGAATTTCAGAACTTGAGAAAATTTTGAAGAATTCATAGGATTTTTAGGCGGAATAAACACCGTATGCGTTCTATCTAAGAAAATATATGCCTGCTCATTTGGAAAAAGTTCTTCGTCATGCCGCTCAAAAATTAAGCAAGGCCGCTGAGCTTGATCCTCAAGCCTCATTGGATGTGTATCGCGATTTTCTCAAACTTGAAGAGCATCGTCTTTACTTGGCGCATAATGCCGGCGAAGGGGGATTAAGTTTTTCTCAAAAACGCGCGGAAATGTTGGATGTTGTTTTGCGTCATATCTGGCAGGCGGCTTTAAAACCGCTCGATGCATCGAAAAACAAACATGCGCTCGCGTTGGTGGCCGTCGGCGGTTATGGACGCAAAGAACTTTGTCCTTATAGCGATGTGGATTTGCTTTTTTTAAGCGCTCATTCCTTGCAAGATTCGCCCACAGCGCAATTACTCACCTCAGTTGTTGAACGCATGTTGTATGTGCTCTGGGATATGGATTTTAAAGTAGGTCATGCCACGCGGACGCTCGATGAAGTCGTGGAGCAAGGCAATGCCGATCTGCGCACCAAAACCGCTCTGCTGGAAGCAAGATTGATTGCAGGTTCGGAAAAATTTTACGAAGAATTCCAACGCCGTTTTAGAAAATTTTGCATTACCGGCCAAGAAAAAGATTATCTCCAATGGCGGCTTAAGGATCAGGACGAACGTCACCGCAAATATGGTAATAGCGTTTTTGTCCAAGAGCCTAATATCAAAAATAGTTGCGGCGGATTGAGAGATTATCAAAATCTTTTGTGGGCCGCGCGCGTGTGCCATGGATTGAATTCCACCGAGGCATTGATGCAACACGGTCATTTGGCCAAAGCGGAACGCAAACATTTGGATCAGGCGTATAATTTTTTGCTTCGCATCCGCAATGAAATCCATTTTCAACAAAAACGCGCAGACGATATTTTGACTTTGCGCATGCAAGGCCAAGTCGCCGATGCCTTCGGCTATGCCCAAAAAAATATTCTGCGGCGCATCGAAGCGTTCATGCGCGATTATTATCAAGCCGCAAACACTCTGTATCAGATGGATAGTTTGTTGGCTCGAAGATTCTCCGAAAATGAACGGCGTTCTCAAAAACATTTTTTGGATTTTTTCCGTTTTAAAAAAGAAAGGCCGATTCCCATCGACGGCATGACGATTCGCGGAAAAAAACTTTACGTTGATTCCAAGGGCGGCTTGTCCGATCCTGCGAAAATTTTGCGTGTTTTTCAAGTCATGCAACAACGGCATTTGGAATTAAGCGCGGAATTGGAAACCGCTCTTCGGCATAAACAAAACGCTGTTCATCGCCGCGCTTATTGGTCTCCGGAAGTGCGCGAGATGTTGTTGAATATTTTGCGAAAAAAAGGCGAAGTGGGGCGCGTCTTGCGCATGTTGCATCGAGTGGAATTAATGGGGAAATTCATTCCCGAATTTGAACCGTTGACTTGCTTGGTTCAGCATGAATTTTTTCATGTTTACACCGCCGACGAGCATACGTTGATTTGTTTGGAGCAATTGGACAAAGTGGTGGATTGCGCGGAAGAGCCTTTTCCTAAATATCGGGATTTATTTTTAAGATGCGATTATCCGGAAGTCATTTATTTGGCCTTGATTCTTCATGACGCGGGAAAAATCAACAATCTGCCGCACCATAACGAAGCCAGCGCGCAGTTGGCCGCCAAAATGGCGCGGCGATTGCGCATCAAAGGACGTCCGCTTCAAAATTTGCTTTTTTTGGTTTATCATCACGGTACGCTTTCCGAATTCGCGCAACGCCGCAATCTCGAAGAGCCGGAAACCATCCGCGAATTTGCCCGCATCGTTCAAGACGAAGAGCGTTTGGATATGCTCATGCTCATGACGTTCACGGACGCGCATGCCACCTCAGGTGGCACCAATTGGTCGAGTTGGAAAGAACTTTTGATTTGGAATTTATACTACCAAACCAAACAGATGCTTCAAGGCGAAGAGGAATTTCTTAAAAAATTGGAATTGAAGCGCGAAGAAATACGAAAACAGGTGCGTCAACTTGTTCCGCGCGCGATCGGCGACGACGAATTAGCGGCTCATTTCACGCTTTTGCCCAAGGCGTATTTTCATTCCACAAGCGAAGCGCTCATCGCGCGCCATATCGAGCGCGTGCGCGATTTTCTCATGCGCAGTCTATCTGCCGATCAAGAAGCGCTTAAACCTTTGGTGGAATGGATCGACAGACCTTCGGAAGGTCACTCCGAAGTCATCGTTGTCACGTGGGATCGCGCGCAATTGTTCAGTAAAATCGCGGGTTCTTTTGCTATGGCGGAATTGAATATTTTAAGCGCAGATGTTTTTACGCGCGAAGATCACATTGTGGTCGATACCTTTCGCGTCTGCACGCCGCGCTACGAAGCCGTGACACATCAAGTGGATCGCCGCGTTTTTGAAGAGACGTTGACGCGGTGTCTGACAAACGAAGCCTTTGATCTCAGAAAAGCTTTGCGGCAAAAACAAGCCGCGGCGCGCGTGATGATTGAGGGCGCGGAATTTCCCACTTGGATTCAAGTCGACAATGACACTTCCAGCCGGTACACGCTGATTCACGTGCGCACGCCGGACCGCATCGGGTTGCTTTTTGAAATCACATCGTGTCTTTCTCATTTTGATCTGGTGATTTTTCATTCCCGCATCACAACAGAAAAAGGCGCGGCGCTGGATACATTTTATGTTTCGCCTCCGCAAGGAGGCAAAATTCTTGACGCTGAAATTCAGGAAAAACTTTTGCATGCATTGCAAACTGCGGTGGCGCCTAAATGAAAACATTGCGCGCATTTAAAAAAAATATTTCTTTTGATGTGGGATTATTTTCCAAAAATTCTCAGTACGCGCTCGCGTGGATGGCTCAACACGCTTTGAAAGAAGCGTCCGCCTCCTATAGCGCGATTTTGTTGTTCAATCCCAATACCGACGCATTGGATGTGGAAGCTTCTCATGGTGTCGGTCGCCCGCATTTTCTTTTGCGCCAAGCGGAATACATCGCGCGGCGCGGAGAAGTAATTCGTATTTCCGAAGGCAGTCTTTTAACGGCGTCTTATTTTTCGTCCGAACTTATCGTGCCCCTAGAGCACAAAGGACAAGTCATTGGTCTTTTATATTTGGCTCACAAGCGGCCTCACGCGTTTTCCGAATGCGATCAACACAAAATCATCGCATGGACGCATAGCGCAGTGGAATGGTTGATGGTTGTGTGGGAAATCCACCAACTTCGTTTTAAAAGTCATCAATTAGAAGCGATCGTGAATATGGGACGCGCAATTGTTTCGCAAGATTCGCTTCCTTACGTGTTGAATGAGGCTGTCAAAGAAGCCTGTGGTTTGATGCGCGCCAAAATGGGATCGATTATGCTCTTATCGGACGACGGCGCTTGGCTCGAATGGGCGGCCAGCCACGGCGCCTCAAAAGCGTATCTTCAAAAACCAAGGCGTTCGGTGACAGATTCTTTAATCGGAGTCGTCGCGCGCCGCCAAAAACCGATTGCCGTGCTCAACGTCCAAAAAGATGCGCGTTATCATTATTCTCAATTAGCGAAAAAAGAAGGGCTCGTTTCTCTGTTGTCGGTCCCGCTTGTCTTCAAGGAGCAAACGCTCGGCGTGCTCTCTGTTTATACGGCAAATTTGCATCGTTTTTCCAACGAAGAAGTTCGTTTGATGAACGCCATGGCCGGTCTTTCCGCCGTGGCGATTACCAAAATTCAATTAATGGAAAAAACTTCGCGCTTGGAAGAAGCGCTCAAACATGCGGAACGCCTCTCGGCTTTGGGATGGTTGGCGGCGGAAGTGGCGCACGAAATTCGCAATCCGCTCGCAGTCGTACAAATGCTTTTTCACTCTCTCTTGCGTTCTTTGAAATTGGATAAAACTGCCGCGCGAGACGCCGCGTTGATTCGTTCCAAAATGCAACAAATGAATCGCATTCTCGAACGCATTTTAACTTTTGCCAAATCTTCCGAGCCCGTGATGGAACCTGTGGATGTCGCTTCCATGCTGGATGATATTGTTTTGTTGGTGCGCCACAAACTTGCCGAACAAAATATTCGCCCGAAAGTCCAAGTCCGATCGCATTTGCCGCCCATTCTCGGCGATCGTCACCAACTCGAACAAGCGCTTTTGAATTTAGTGCTCAATGCATGTCAAGCCATGCCCAACGGCGGCGAAATTGCTCTTTCCGTAAAAAAATCATCTCAAAATTCGCAACTTTTAATTGCAGTTCAAGATTCAGGCGAGGGGATTTCAGCCCAACGCCAAAAAACGCTTTTCCAACCGCTCATGAGTTATCGCTCAGGCGGCGTCGGCTTGGGGCTTGCATTGGTGAAGAAAACCATCGAGCAACATCAAGGCCGCATCATGTGCCGTTCTCGCGTAGGCAAAGGCACAACATTTCAGATTTTTTTACCCTATGCGGCGTGCGGAGTTTTTTAAACACCTTGAATGGACGCAACCCATAAAATAATCGATGATTATTTAAATGCACTCATGTCGCGCAGGACGTGAGCGTATGGAAGCTCGATGTCATCACCCATGTCTTCTTCAAAGAAAAGATAACTCGCGCCGATGCCTCTTTCGCTGTGGCAACCCAAGATTTGTTCGCGCATGCCGCCTTCATACATGTCCATTTGATCGCGTCCCATTTTTTCAATCATTCTTTTTTGATTTAAATAAGCGCCATCATCGATCACTCCGCGCAAAAAAGCTTCATCGTAAACTTTCAGAAGCCTATCGGATTCTTGCGCCAGCTGGAGATTTTGCGAAGGCAGACTGCTGACGCGAATCGTATTCGAAGGTTCGTACTCAGAGGGCGAGGTGCACGAAACCAGCATCCATCCGCTGAGGAATAGTATGCCGTAAAAACAACCCTGTCGCTTCATGCGTTCGATGAATTAGATGAGTCGGGAAAATAAGAACTCGCAAATGGACTCAGCGTCAGAATCAAAAAATTAATGACGCCGATTCCGCAGGCGAGCACATTCAAAATGGAAATCGATGCGATATCCAGCAAAGACAAATATCGCGCCATCGGACGGGAACTGGGTTGCGAGGAAATTAATTTCGACGCAAAGATGATATTATAAATGCCGGCAATCAATCCGAAAGCCGCCGGAATCAAAGCCACGAGCAAATTCACTTTCAAAAAGAATATCCCCATCGCCGCCCATGTCATGCCTCCGAAAATATTGGCGAAACCGCTGATGAAACTCAGCACCGCCACGATTTGGACAGACATGGGAGCTTGAATAGGCTCGATGTTGCTCGGTTCAGGTTGAATAAAAATAGGACGCGACGCGTACAACGGTGCTTGCGTAGGAATCGCGGGTTCAATTGTTGCCACAGGCGCAGTTTTTACAACAGGCGCGACTTTATGCTGAGCCGCCACAAACGAAGGCGCAGGCATATTGGAAGAAACTTTTGCATATACGGGCTCGACTGTTTTTTTGACAAACGGCGCAGGCGTTGTTTTTTTCTGTTGGCGTAGGGGATTCGCCGCCAGCAAATCCGCCAATCGAGTCCAATCGCTCCCGCCTTTTTCGATCACCCAAACGTGCGGACCGAGCTGACTGGATTGAAACATGTCGCGCAATTTTTCTATCGCGAGCGGTCCTACAGGCTCATTATTACTATTATTGTAATAGTAAAGCGTTTGTTTCGACGTGGGTGTTAGAAAAAATGGATGTGCCACGGCTCTAATATATGACATCTTTTAAATTATTGGTCAAGAATCAGTATCGAAAAAAGTTGGAGAGCGATGAGCAAAGGAACGGTCGCCCTCTTCGCGAATCGAACCACTGGTGATGTACCCTTCGTGCTGGACGAGTGAATGTGTCAGACTCAAAAGCGGAATTCCCTCTGCCATGCACCCATCGCGCACGCGCAAATCCGCCGGCGGGCACAATTTCTCGATGCCCTCTTTCCAGAGGTAATTTTCCATGAGCAGACGCGCTTTGGGCGAATACAGCATCGCTTGCGAACCGTAGAAGCCCACTTTTTTCATAAAAACATACGGTTGCTCGTCGTTGCCGATCACCTCCGGCCAATTGTACGGCGAGTACAAAGTAAGCGCGTACAAATCCCCTACCTTGGATTCAATATCTTCCACAATAGGCTGTAATTTCCGAATCCAATCCGGCGCGAAAGAAATATCGTCCTCGCACACCAATAATTTTTTCGCCGAATCGTGAAACCAATGAAAACACCGCCAAAAATTATACATCACTGCCATGCGAACATCCGTCCATTGCGCGCGAATCTCCGTTTCCTCCGGCGCGAGCGGGATTAATTGCGCGATATTTTTATATCGCTCCAAAAAATCCGCATTATCCGCGTCCACAAAACAATGAATCGGCAAATGCTCGGAAATCGTCGCATCCGCCGACGTCACGCTCGCCATCGTGTGATGAATAAATGGCCGCGCGCGCAACGCCGTCACAATCGCAATGTCAAAATCCAGAGGCATTATGTCCTTGGCAAGCGGGAAGCGAGTTCTTTGAATTCGGAGAGGGTGAGGACGCAATCGCGGTTGAACCAGATTTTGCCTTGGATGATGGAATAGGGTTTCCGGCGGCTGAGATCATTTTTTTTGATCCAATCCAATTGTTGTTTCTCCGTGCGGAGACGCAAGACGCCGTGTGCGTCGCGGTAAAAACATTGAAGCGCTTCCTGCGGCGTCAAAGCATCCCATGTTTTCTGCGCGAGAAAATAAGTTTTTGATTTTCTTTGATCAAAGGAAACTATCGGCACGGCATCTTTGAGCAAATAACGTTCCTGAAAATTGCGCGCGCGGCGTTTGACGCGTTCGCGTTCGCGGTGCGCCTCATACCAAGCTTTTTTGCGGTTGCTTTCGGATTGCCGTATAATACGCGACGAGCTTTTACGGTATTGAGCGAGATATTTTTTTTGTTGCGCGAGATTGGCGTAAGGCATTTCTTAAGGCTGAAATAAAATCAAGGATTCGTCAACTCAAACGCGTCTTAAATCCATTCTAATAAATTTCCAACGACAAAAACCGTGACGTAAAGCATCCACGAATAAATGCCCGCCACTTCCGAGGCGCGCACGACGACTTTGCTTTTTCGATGAACGGTTTTTTTCATGATATATTTCTAATGGGGCGTTCGGCGTTTCGTGTAAAGTGGAAAAAATGCAAAAGGACGGCCGTTTATTCATCGAATGTGAATCAATGGCTTTCACATCATAAACAATGACAATTAGATATGAATTAATTGCATCATTGTCATTGAAATGTATAATATGGATGAATCCTTGCGCGTGAAATCGCGTCAAAGAGGTTTTTTAAGGGCTGTAGCTCTTAGATAAGGTACATAAAATATGAATCAGAAAAAAAATTCGTTAGGGCCATTGAAGAAATCGCTGTTGTCGTGGCTGGTGATTGTGGCGGTGTTATTGGTGATGGATTTGATTGCGATTGAACGGATGGGGATTTTATTGGAATCGTTCCGAGTGCTGGTGACGTTTATAGTGGCGTTTGTGGTGTTTAGCATCACGGTGCTGGTGCATGAGTGGGGACATTTTGTTGCGGCGAAACAGATGGGACTTGTCGTGGAACGATTCGCGATTGGATTTGGGCCGAAAGTATTTGGATGGAAACGCGGCGACGTGGAATACGCGCTGAATTGGTTGCCGTTCGGCGGATTCGTGCAATTGCCGCAGATGGCGGCGATGGATATGGTCGAAGGAAAATCCGAGACAGACGCGTCGAAATTGCCGCCTGCATCGCCGTGGGCAAAAAGCGTGACGGCGTTTTATGGCCCATTATTTAGTTTTTTATTGGCGGTGGTGTTGGCGTTTATCGTGTGGGGGACGGGCATTCCGCAGAGCAAAGATTTTTTGACCACGACAATTGGATACGTGGAGCCCAACAGCCCTGCCGCCAAAGCGGGACTCCAGCCGGGCGATCAAGTGCTCAAAATCAACAACCAACCCGTTACGCGTTGGGCGGGGCGTAGCGGCGGCGTGACAGAAGCTGTGTTATTGAGCGTCGGAAAAACCGTGAAAGTGGAAGTCAAGCGCAATGAAAAAGTTCTTACGTTTAATATTCTTCCCGAAAAAGACCCAGAGATGGAAGGTTTGCGTAATTTGGGTTTTGAAAAATACTTTGCGCGCACGTTGATTGTCGATATGGCGCACAAAGGCTCGCCGGCGGAACAAGCGGGTTTGCGCGAAGGCGATCAGATTTTGCAAGTGGACGGCAAGCCTGTTTACAGCGTGGCGCATTTGAACAATCTCGTCGTCAACGCAAAAGGCGCGCTCAAAATGCTCTATCTTCGCGACGGCAAACGCCATATCGCCGAAGTGACGCCGCAAAAAGCATCCAATTATCATTACGCCAAAATGCTCGGCATTTCGTTCCGCGTGGGCGAAGACCAAATCACGCAAGTCGATCCGTGGACAATGATCACCAACAGTATGACGTTTATTTACAAAACTCTGCGCGCGGTCAGCAGTCCGGATTCGGATGTCGGCTTGCGCCATCTGAGCGGTCCGATTGGCATTTTCGACAAACTGATGATGCTTTTAACCATTGATCCACGACTGGTGATTTATTTCGGCGTCGTACTCAACGTCAATCTCGCCGTCATCAATCTCTTTCCGATCCCCGTGCTCGACGGCGGACACATTATTCTCTGCATCATCGAAGCAATCCGGCGCCGTCCGATGGAACCGAAAATTCTGCAAATCGTGCAGACGGGTTTTTTCGTTTTGTTGATGGGACTTTTTCTTTTCATCACGTTTTACGACGTGCGGCGCGTCGGCGAGCGCGTCATCAAAAAACCGAAACCTTTCGAGCTACCCAAATTTAAGTAAAAGTCAAGGGGTGCAAATGCACAGTTTCTGTGAATGTGCAAACTCGACCCCGAGTTTTCCGGAGTCAAAAAAAAGAGGCATGATCAGATGATCATGCCTCTTCAGTTTTCAATATTTCAACTTACGGTGCCGTCTGCATTGATGGTAATGCTGTCCACTGTGACCGATCCGTCGGAATTGACTTCCACCGTGTCGGCTTTGGATATCTTGGAGATGGCTTCTTTGAGCTTCTTCTTTTGGGCATCGGTCAATTTGCTGTAATTTTCCAAAATAATCTCATTAACCTTGGCTAGAGCCTCCATTTTCTTCTCAACTTTTTCTTTCTCCTCGTCTTCTTCCTCTAAGCGCTCTTTAATCGCATCCAGTTTATCCTGCATATCGGCAATCTGCTGTTGCAATCCGGATAAATCCTGTTGTTGTTGCTGTTGCTGAGGTTCTTGCTGTTGCTGTCCGCTCTGCGGCATCTGCATCCCACTGCCGCCTTGTTGCCCGCCGCCGCTTCCACCACCACTACCACCGCCACCACAGCCGCCTCCATTTTCTTGCTGTTGCCCAGGCGACCCCGGCGACGGCGTGCCAGGACTTGGTGTTGAAGGCTTGGTGGCATTTCCTACTATCTGAGGACCTATAGGTTCCTTGTGACCTAGAGCTGATAAAGAATTCCCTACCAAATCGCCTTGATAAGAAGGATCAGTACCTGTCACAGGAGATGTCAATCCATCACCATCGACTCCCGTAGGTGAGGACGCGGAAATACTATTTAAAAAACCTGTTGCAGTTTCTTGATTTGCTAGCATCTCTTCTATTTCAGGTGGATATTCCCTAGGTTCCCCTTCCTCTTTCCCACCAGGATTATCTGTAGTTGCCGTGGGATTTTCTGCGTAACTGATAGTGCCTGTAGTTAATAATCCACAAACGATAAAAAGCAAAATCCATGAGTGGGAAAAATTAGTTTTCATGGCGCGTATCCTTGGGGTGTGAAAATTTTATTTGTATCGTTGTAACTACTAATATTATCGGCAAGTGGGGGTAAAAAATGAGGAAAATTTCTGAGGGATTTGAGTGATTCCAAGCGAATATGACAGCATATTCTTTCCATATCTTATAAGTGTGAGATATCCACGAAACGTCAAGGAGTTTTTTTAACTGATCAATACGGATAACACGGATTTTTTAATCACGGAAAGCCTTGGTTTGGTTTTCTTTCTCTTATTCTTTGTCTCACATAAGATTACAAAGAAAAGATGGTTGCTGTTAAATGAAAGATTTATCGATAAACTTCTCTGCGATGAGCGATGAAGGCGACATGGATGCGATTGGGATAAACGCGATAAAGGATTCTGTAATCGCCGACACGAAGTCTGTAGGTGTCTTGGCTTCCAGCAAGCTTCACCGCTCCATAAGGAAAGGTGGAATCCTTCAATTGATCGATTGCTTTGGAAAGGCGTTGATAGAGTTTTTCGTCTGTAAGACGAGCCAGAAACTTATCAACGTTTGCGGCGAGATCGAGCGAATTTGGCATCAAGCTCCTTTTTGACATCATTCCAAGGGCGATAGGGTTCTTGATTGCAGATTTTATCGACAAGTTGGAGGTCGAGAAAATCTTCCCATTTTTGAAACATATAAGCCAAGAATTTACGGCGTTCTTTAGGCGGCAACGTTTCAATGGTTTCGTCAATATCGGTGAGCGTCATGATTGGAATATAACATACCTTTTGAAAGGAAACAATGTCATTTGTTTGAAAGGAATAAGGGGGCACCTCGAATATCATCTCAGAGGCAATGCCGCCAGAGGAGGCATGAACGACGCGCTGAAGAGATTGGAATTATCCCACACACTCACGCGTTTTGCGTCGCTTAAGACCGAGGGGAAAGAAGTCGTTAAAGAAGCATCCAACTGAATCCGCCAAGCATTTTCCAATGGCGTATTTGTAGATAATGGTTTCAAGGTCTTCATCCATTCATGCTCGGACGGCAAAAATAAACCGGCGCCGGTTTGCTGATTCCATTCGTGTTGGATGCGGTCGATTTGCCACTGCAGAAAGGGATCGATATCCACAACATACACTCTGGCTCTCGGTTTTGGAATGGGCGAGGGGATGCGAATCGCGGTTGTGGAGCGTCGGGTGGTATAAGCCGTATTTCTCGAAGTTCTCGGCGGCTCGGTAGCGGCTACATAAACAGGGCGTTCCGTTTCTCTGGAAAGACTGGCATATTGACCTTTGAGGCGTCGGTCGGTTTTGGCGGAAATCAGGCGCACTTTGTAGTCGTCGTAGCGGTTATTTATCCATGAAGAGGCCGAACGGCCATCCACGCGCCGAGGACGCCGGTCACGGTTGTCCATGCACCAATAACTGCCTCCGGCATCACGGAAAACCACTGCCGCGTGCTTGCCGACCTGCCGTCCGTTGTTCCACTCAAAAATAATCAAATGGCTTTCGCCGCCGGCGCGCGTGAGGCGTTTGTAGAGTTCTTGGGCGAAAATTTCGCACGTGGTAAATCCGCCTTTGCCGGGGATGTCGTCGCTGGAGGCAATGCGCACGCTGTCATCACTCGCCTTGACGACAAAGGCTGTGCCTTCCAGCAACAGCGCAATCATGGCCAAACGCCCCGCGTACGACCAATTGCCTTTGCTCACCGCTTCTGCGATAGTTTTCACAGTTTGCAAGTGGCGCCGGTTTCCGCCTACCTGCCTACCGTGTCGGCTCTTACGTAAAAAAATTTATCTTAGGAAAAATCTACCTCTTATGCCGGAAAAAATGACCTGTGAACGTACATACCTCAATCTAAAGATCAGAAAATTTTGCCGACTGTGTCATTTTGTATTCACAGTGAATGTGAAAAAGGAGGAATAATCCATTCGCTCAACTACCATCTCCTCCACAACCATCACTACCAGTACCAGTGCCCTGCTCGTTATTATCATTATTATCAGGTTGGTCTTGTTTGGGAGGCGGTGCAGAATCTTGTTGTCCCATTGTAAGAGGGTTTGCTGCTCTTTCAGCCAAGTACCGAGCTACGTCTGCAGAAGGAACGCTTGGTCGAGATGATAAGCCTGATGGGGGAGTTCCCCCCCATCCAGCTGGTTGAGGCATAGGGGCATTATTAGGGCCAGGGTGCCATATTTGGTAGTTTGGATTATTGGGATTTGGAGTGGTCCATTCCGCAAATATGCAAATTTGACTTGAAAGCAATATTGCTATAAAAAGAAAAACGGCTTTTACCTTCATAAGCACCACCTATGTTATTATAACATAAAAGTGGGAGATATGCTTGAATGGTCAAGGGGTGGGATATATTTGTAACACAATTGTAACACAGGCATATTGCGAGTGAAATTTGTTGATTTTCAATAATTTACAATCGGATATGGGGTTATGCATCCATGACCCTTTGAGCGGTTAAAAATCGTCCAAAAAAGCACTTTACGTTTCAAGAAGAACAACACATTCCACAAATAGAATAACAGAAAGGACATGATGACAACTATTCAAGCAGAAGAATTAACAAGGCAAATTCGTTCAACCTTTTTGAGCGGCGCGCCTCTACCAATGAGCGATCTTTTTTCAAAAATCGACGGAGCGCACGTCCGAAAACTTCTCATTCCAGAACTAATGGAAAGAAGAGAAACTGCTTTTCGCGCAAAAAGCAATCCTTCTATCGCCAGAAGTTTCCTCTGTTTTTTTAGGGGTCTGAGAACCAAGGGAGATCGGGGGTGATGGGGATGGGGTCGGAGTTAAAAAGCGGGGTGGTGAGGGTGTGGAAGAGTTCGCGGAGTCCATCGGCGATG
>JBMONL010000014.1:0-3328 GCA_049324635.1 Verrucomicrobiota bacterium
CCTAAAAATCCACCAAAAAGTTTCCCCTGTTTTAAAAAAACACACCCCTTCCACTTGTTGAAATACGCAAAATATATGCGATCAGCTATTTAGAAAAATCCCTCATCAAAAACAGGGGAAGGTTCTGCCTTAAAAAACAGGACATTCCCCCGATAACCAAGATTTTAAGAGCAAGTCGTTACCGTCGCTGGATTAGGGCGGCTCCAGTCGAGCATGCGTTGGATGGGGGTGCAGGCTTTTGTGATGATTTCTTGCGGAAGTTCGATTTGGGGTTGGAGAGTTTCGAGGGAGTGGACGACTTTTTCGAGCGTATTCATTTTCATGAAAGCGCATTCGGCGCAGGGGCTTTTGGTATTGGCGCAATAGACGGCTTTCCCGGTGGGCGCGGGGATAAATTCCTTTTCCGGCAATTCGCGCTGGAGGCGAAAAAGCATGCCGTGTTCGGTGGCAATAATAAATTTCTTCGCGGGAGAATTTTTGCAAAAAGCCACCATTTTTTCGGTCGAACAAACTTCATCGGCAAGATCGCGGACTTCTTTGGCGCATTCGGGATGCGCGACGAGCGGCGCGTCGGGGTGTTCGAGTTGGATTTTTTTGACGCTTTTCTGCGTGAAGGCGACGTGTACGTGGCATGAGCCGTCCCAGAGTTTCATTTCGCGTCCGGTTTTTTCCATCGCCCATTCGCCGAGATGACGATCCGGCACGAAGAGAATTTTTTTGTCCTGCGGGATTTGATTCACAATTTTGACCGCGTTGCTGGAAGTGCAAATCACATCGCTCAGCGCCTTTACCGCGGCGGAACAATTCACATAAGAAACCACGTAGTAGCCGGGATTTTTTTTCAAAAAAGTTTGCAGTTCGTCCGCCGTGCATGCATCCGCCAGAGAACAACCTGCTTCCAAGTCAGGCAAAATAACTGTTTTGGAAGGATTAATGATCTTGGCGGTCTCAGCCATGAAATGAACCCCGCAAAAAATAATCACATCCGCCGTGGTTTTTTGCGCCTCATACGAAAGCCCCAGCGAATCCCCCACAAAATCAGCGGCTTCTTGAATCTCCTTATTCTGATAACTATGCGCCAAAATAACGGCATTCTTCGCCTTCTTCAATTCCGCCACCCTCGCCATCAAATCTTGCATAAGCCTTTGATATTACTCCTGCATATAATCCACAACAATATTAATAATTTCTTTGATAGTTCCATTGCAGGATTTAAAAATAACTTGATCCAATACCTCATTTCCGTACTTCCTTAATAGATCGCTAATGAGCGCGTGAATGAAAGATTGTGTTGCGGCGCTTACGTTCTCGAAATTAAGAATCACTTTCTCGTTTCTATTCAAAGCAGGAATAATTTCTTTGATGCGAATATCTCTTGCAACGTCCTTATTTTCGGCAAAACTTCCTGCCCTGTCCAAAATGCAAATCTCGATTTGATTCATATAAATTGAGGTTTTTTATACCTTGCTTTTCTTCGCTCTTTGATCGCCTTACTAAACGTCTCCCGAATCGCTCTCAAGAGAAGGGAAAATTCTTTTGTTTGATCGAGCGTGATATCGATGCCCCGCGTATTTTTTATGTTCGCTGTCGCGAATTGCGTTCTGTCAAAAAAACTATCATAATTACACCGTGACCGAGAGAGTTGAGATTTTTGCGCCGTGGAAGATGTTTTTCGCCGCGTGTTTATTTTTTCTCTGCTTTATTTGGAAGCCAAATTTTCACATTTTTTTCTGCGAAATCAGCCCCTCCGGCGCGCTTCTTGGCCGAGTGCATTACGCATCGAGCGGGCAGATTATTCGTCGCGATGCGGCAGTGACCACGCCGTTTTTGTGGCAAGGGCAATGGGGTGTGATGTGCGACCGCGGCGACAACAACAACGGCCTCTACTGGCTCCGCACCCGCTACTATCACCCCGCCATGGCATCCTTCATCCAACAAGACTCAGTTTTGGGCGACATCACCGATCCCCAATCCCTCAACCGCTTCGCCTACTGCCAAGCCGACCCGATTAATTTTTATGATCCAGAGGGGCTTGCCGCTTGGGCGTTTGTGTGTGATGCAACAGGGGCACAAGATTTTCAGGAGGCCGCTCTTTGGTATCAAAAATCTCAAAATATGGATTATCCTGAGGATGCCCGAAACTTAGCATTGGCAGAATACTATGTTTATCAAACTATAGGTACTATTAAAGGCGCTACCCTTGTCTGGGGCTTCGGAGAAGCAGCAATTGCTAGAATGTCAGGTGCCTTTACTTCTGCGACAATAAAGAACGAAATTTCAACCGTCGGGCGTGTTCGTAACGTGGCTCAACGTAGTTTTGACTACGCGGTAAAAAATCCAAGAGCATCTGGATTAAATCGCATGCAATTAGGAAAAGACGCAGAAGTTCAAGCATCTCGTTGGTTGAGAAAATGGGCAGAACGAAGTAAAGTTACAGGTTTAGAATTGCAAGTTCGCGGAGCGAAGTCTGTGCCTGATGTCGTATTTAATCCTGCTCAACAAATATTCGATTTTAAATTGACTCCTAAAGCAGTGCGCCCAATTCAAACTTCAAATTTCCAAAATGATTTTCCTGGATATAGCATTGATTATATCTTTAGTTCCGGGAACTAGTATAAATCTATGAATGTTGAAATGTTTTTCGTTCAAACAGATGACTTTTTGAAATTGAAAGATATAATTTGTCAAAGAATTAAATCTTCACCTGATGCGATAAATCAACAGCCAGATTGGAGGTTGCCGTCCTCATATGACGTAATTCTTTCAAAAGAACCGAAACGAAAAGTGGCGCTTTCATCCTCAATCGCTGGTTGGATTGCGGGAATCGAATCGAAAGAAGTTATTGATTTTGCACTCCTTCAACAAATTGCTGAAACGCTCAAAACGAATGTAGTCGCTGTACAACTCTCTGAAGTCTCTGGATGTTGTGGATATGCTCTATGTGAAAAAGGGATTATTAGAAATCATTATTTTAGTGAAAAAGACGATGATCCATCTGGTGCTATTATTAAATTTTTGGAGCATTATGAAATCAATTTTAGATTAATCTCGTTCAAAGAAGCCGTGCAAATGCGTAATCAAGATTGGATGATTCTCAGTTAGGATTAGCACAAGGTGTCCCATAGAGACGAAATTTAACGTCGCGGTAAATTACTTTTTCAATGATTGGCTCGGCTCGGAAATCATCTTTTTCCCGAGGATGGTGACCTGCCCCCGATAAACTGGACCGGTTGAAAAGAGAGTCCTCTGGGTATAAAACGGAGGACATATGAAGAAGAAGAGATTTAGAGAAGAGCAGATCATAGGGATATTGAAGGAGGGGGAAGCG
>JBMONL010000015.1:0-23863 GCA_049324635.1 Verrucomicrobiota bacterium
AGCGGCACAGCCGCTTTCCGCGTGTTTCGCACTCGAAGAAAAAGTATTTTTTTTCGAACGCGAAGCGTAAGGAAGAAGGCTATGCCTTCTTGTTGCGCGCCCCACGGGAATATTTAGAAGTCCCCTTAACGGGATATGGGATTTTTTTCTGTGACTTGGAGATTCTTTTTGTTGAAATATTTGTGGCATCGCTTTCATGATAAAACCGATTTTTCAGAAAAACGCCGACGAGATGTTTCGCATCTTAAAAAAAACGTATCCTCATGCGCATTGCGAACTCGTTTTTTCCAATCCTCTTGAATTGTTGGTCGCCACGATTCTTTCCGCGCAATGTACCGATGCGCGCGTCAACATGGTGACGCCTAAATTGTTTCAACGTTATCCAACGGCAGAGGCGTATGCGCGCGCTGAATCTTCGGAGCTTGAAACACTGATTCGCAGTACCGGTTTTTTTCGCAATAAAGCAAAAAATATCATCGCTTGTAGCCGTCAGATTGTCGAAAAACATCAGGGCAAAGTGCCGGCTTCCATGGGGGCATTATGCGTCTTACCGGGAATTGGGCGAAAAACCGCCAACGTCATTTTAGGAAATGCCTTTGGATTGCAGGAAGGCGTTGTGGTGGATACGCACGTCATTCGGCTTTCTGGGCGGTTGGGACTTTCTCAACATAAAAACCCTGAAAAAATCGAGCAAGACTTAATGAAAATCGTTCCTCAAAAAGATTGGACTCTTGCCGCGCATCTTCTCACGTGGCATGGACGCCGTCGATGCTCGGCTCGCAAGCCTGATTGTTATCATTGCGAACTTCAAAAAATCTGCCCATCTTTTCCTCTCGTATGAAACGCCGCAGACTGTTTTTCATTGGCATTCTCTTGATCCTATGCGCGTCTTTTTCGCAAGCAGGCTGGTTGAAGGCTTTGCGCACCGCTTCGATCGAGGATGTCGATGGTTGGGTGGATTTTTCCGATTTTACGCAAAGGATCGAAGACCCTTCCGGGCAAATGAGCGAGCACGACGCTTTTGAAAAATTACAAAAAATGCCGTCCATTGTGCCGGAAAGCGCAAAGTCTCCTCTGAAATTCGGCCAAACTTATTGGCTTCTTTTTGCGCTAACCAATAGCTCATCTCAAAAGAGGCATTTTGTCATGCGCATGGAATCCGGCGTATTCGTATCCGCATATTATTGGGAGAAAAATAAGTTTGAGCCTCTGCCCGCATTCCGTTGGGAAGGGAAAAAGATATCTCCATCTTATCAATATTTGGAAATGGAAGAACAAAAGAGGGATGTTTTTTTAGCGCAAATCAAATGCACAACGCATTCGAGAGAATCGTTGAATCTTTCTATTAATACATTTGAAAATGTGCTCAAGAACGACGCAGGGCTGATTCATGTCGGCGGAATTCTTCTAGGCATTTTATTAATTCTCACGATTTATTATGTGGTTCTCGGCTCTTCGCTTAAGGATCCCCTCTATTTGCATTATTTTTTCTTTTTGATCAGTTGTTGCGTTCTCGTCGTCGCTTCAGGTAGCGAAACTCGTTATCTCCAGCTTCCTTACATGAAGTTACTCCCGCTATCGCCGGCTTATTTTATGATCTTGGCGCTGGCGGCATGGACACAATTTTCCAAACATTATCTTGAAATACCAAGGCAAATTCCTTGGATGTCCGCTCCAATGAATATCGCCAGCGGCGTCGTGTTGGCGTCGATCTTGCTCTTGTGGATGAATACTGGGCACGGGTGCATCATCATCGTTGCGTTTATCGCCATTCTCACGATTGCGACAGCCGCGGTCGTATCTTTAGGGTATCCATCGTCTCGCGCTAGATATTTTCTGTTGGCCAATGCGGGATTGATGTTTGCGGGTGGTTATTTTTTATATGGGGATCACCAAAATCTTCCTTTCACGGAAAAAACTTATCACATCTTGCAAGGCGCTCTTTTGTTGCAAGTGTGTTTAATGGCTTTAGGGATGGGGCGGCGACTCTCGGATTTGCAAAAAGAAAAAGAAGCGGCGCTCAGTAGCGATCTCGAACATCAAAAACACGCGGTCGAATTGCATCAGCAAACCACTCGTTCGTATGCGCGTTTCGTGCCTATGGAATTTTTTCATCTCTTAGACAAACAAAATATTTTAGATGTGCAATTGGGCGATGCCCGCCAACACAACATGGCGGTCCTTTTTTCGGATATCCGGTCGTTTTCTACTTTGTGCGAACGATTTTCTTCAGCCGATAGTTTTCGCATGTTGAACGAATATCTCGGCGAAATGGGGCCGGTGATTCGCCGTTCGCATGGATTTATTGATAAATATATTGGCGACGCCATCATGGCGTTGTTTCCCAATTCCGCTGATCATGCGGTTACCGCCGCGATCGAAATGGTTCGCCATCTCAAAAACCTGAACGCCTCACGCGAAAAACGCAACGAGCCGCCGGTTGCGATCGGCATTGGTGTGCATACGGGCACTCTGATGTTGGGAACAGTGGGCGAAGAAGAACGCATGGAGGGAACGGTGATTTCGGATGTCGTGAATATTGCATCTCGTTTGGAACAACTCACGCGTCCATACAATATCCCGATCATCATAAGCCAAGAAGTCGTCTCTGCTTTTAAAACCACCACATTTGCATACCGCTTTCTCGGCGAAACACGCTTAAGAGGCAAAACCGAAGTCACTCGCTTCTATGAAGTCTTTCAGGCAGATCAGGAAAATGAACGCTTTCTCAAAAGCAAAACCAAAGCTGTTTTTGAACAAGCCGTGCGATGTCATTTGGACGGCGATCACGCGACGGCGGCCAAGCTTTTCCAAGAAATCCTCTCCGAAAATCCCTCGGATAATCCCGCTCAATATTATCTTTCCGAAAGCCATCTCACTCTCAGCGCCAATCCCCATTATAAATCTCCGCTATAAAAAAGTGAAATTTTAAATCTTTCATGTTAAATTTATTGTCAATGTTACTGCGGATTGGCATTTGTGTTTTGTGGTTGAATTGTTTCGCATGGGGCGAAGTGATTCATCGTGTCCAAAAAGGCGATACACTCACAAAGATCAGCGCGCAATACGGAGTTTCGCAAAAAGCGATTCTTCAAACGAATCCCGATGTTGAACCTAACAATATTCGCATCGGCCAGAGACTGAAGATTCCTGTTCCTACGGCGACTCCTTCGGCTTCATCTTCCACTTCTTCTCGCGAACAACGCAAAGTCATTTATCCTTCACGCACTCGCCCCTCCCTCTCGGCTTCCAATGTTCACACGATTCAAAAAGGCGATACGCTGATAAAAATTGCACGCATGTATGGACTTTCCTTGGATCAATTACGCCAAATCAACAATTTGCAATCCGACGTATTATATATCGGTCAAAAATTACTCATTCAACCGCTTGCGCAGACTTCTCCTGTGGCCAAAAAACAAACGTATGTTTTTATTTCCAAAGTTCGCGCAAAAATCGATGCGCCGCGCCGGCTTCGCCCATGGAAATACATCGTGGTGCATCACAGCGGCACTGCGAACGGCAACGCAAAAATTTTTGATTACTATCATTCAAAAATTTGTCGCATGGAAAACGGTTTAGCCTATCATTTTATCATCGGCAATGGCACGGATTCCGGCGACGGCGAAATCGAAGTGGGTTCGCGTTGGATGAAACAATTACAAGGAGGGCATGTCTCCGATGAACGCGTCAATGAAGTCGGTATCGGCATTTGTTTGGTGGGTAATTACAATAAAACCCGTCCCACGTCTCGTCAAATTGCCTCGCTTGTCGAATTGCTTTCTTATCTCAAAGCCAAAATGCCCAATCAGAAACTCGCGTTTCACGTGCATCGCGAAGTCGTTCCCAATCATACCGATTGTCCCGGTCGATTTTTTCCCTCCAAAGCCATTCATAATCTCTTTGATTCCGAATAAAAAACTCGAAACGTCTCTTCTCTTTTTTGAATTCCATGACCGAAGAGAATAATTTCGCTCGCGATAGCGAGCATAATCATTTCATTTGTGTTTTCCGTGGTAAAAAATTTTCTATTCCGCTTGCTTTAAGCCAAAGAACATGAATAACATCACTTGATTCCATGAAACGCGTTAAATGTTCCAAACTTCAGCCCGGGATGGTCCTTGCTGAAGATGTTTTTGGACGCAACGGCGAAATCATTATTCCTATCGGCGCACAGCTTACCGAAAAAAGCATTAAACTTCTCGAGCTTTGGGCGATTCCATCAATCGCCGTTGAGGGTAAAGAAGAAAATCTGCTTGATTTATTCACGCCCGAGCAAATCGCTGAAGTGAATGAAGAGATTCAAGGTCATTTTACCCCTGATGCCGGCAATATTTCTCTTGTCGGGTTTATTATGAAACTTACTGTTCAGCGTCGTCTCAAACAAAAATTTCCCGAGGCGCTGGAAGAAGAAAACGAAGACCCAACGGATGACTAGTTATGAGCGCTATTAGTAGCAAACTCGATCAACTTGCCAGTGCGATTCCTTCGCTTCCCGGCGTCATCCACGAAGTTAAAAAAGCCCTTAGCGATTTTGATAATCCTCTCACGACGATCGAGCAAGTGCTCAATAAGGACCCTGCATTTGCCGCTCGCGTTCTGAAACTCGCCAACAGCGCTTACCATAGTTTTTCATTTAAAATCAGCACCATTTCTCAAGCGCTCATGATGGTCGGCCTTTCCGAACTTCGTTCGCTTTTGATGGCGACGTCTATGATTCGTGTTTTTAAGGGCATTAAAAATCCGGGCGTCAACATGACTTCTTTTTGGCGTCATAGCGTGGCTTGCGGCATCTGCGCTCGTCAACTCGCCGTCAAACAACGCGAACTAAATGCGGAAGAATATTTCATGATGGGGCTCATGCACGATCTCGGTCGCCTGATTCTCTTTTGCTCTATGCCGGAAAAAATGGAACAAGCTTGCGACATGGCCAAAGAAAAACGCATTTCCATCACGGATGCTGAACTCAAAGTTTTTTCCTTTAATCACGCGGACTTGAGCGCTCAAGTTCTGAAAGAATGGAAACTTCCAGAAAGCCTTTTCGAAGTGGTTCGCATGCATCATCGTCCGAATCCTTCTTCGGCTCATCACCGTCCTGCGTTGATTATTCACATTGCAGACATCATTGTGGATTCCATGGCGTTAGGGGACAGCGGCGAAGGGATCATCGCTCCTGCTACAGACGCCAATCTCGACGTCTTCCAAGACGCTGAAGCCACCATTGCCGCCGTCATGGACGAAGTGGACGCCATGCTCGAAGAATTGGTGCGCATCTTTGTTTCGTAAGGCAAACAATTTTTAGGCGCAATGAAATGCCTCACACCTATTTGGCTGACACCCCCTTGTACGCTTTGCTACAATTGCCGGTCTTGTAAATTCTTTAAATCCGGCTAAATATTGAGCCTTTATGAAAATATCGTTGAATTGGCTAAAGGAATACGTCGAATGGAATTGCTCGGTGAGCGAACTCGCCGAGAAGCTCACGATGAGCGGCACGGAAGTGGAAGCGATCACGCAAACCGGCGTTAATATTCCGCAAATTGTCACCGCAAAAGTTGTGTCCTCGGCGCAACATCCCAATGCCGACCGTCTCTCGGTTTGCCAAGTCACCGACGGTGTCACCACTCGTCAAATCGTCTGCGGCGCGAAAAATTATAAAGTCGGCGATGTCGTTCCGCTTGCGCTTCCCGGCGCGCAACTTCCGGATGGATTAATAATTAAATCTTCCAAACTTCGCGGTGAAAAATCCGAAGGCATGATGTGCTCGGCGATTGAATTGGGATTGGGCGCGGATGCTTCCGGCTTGTTGATTCTTCCTGAAAATACTCCGCTCGGCCGTCCGCTCTCGGAAATTTTTCCCGGCGACACGGTGTTGGAAGTGGAAGTCACGCCCAACCGCGCCGACTTGCTTTCTTACCGCGGCATCGCGCAAGAACTCGCGGCGCTGGGAATGAAAACGAAACCGTTTCCAAAAATTTCTTCTGTCAAACGCGCTACAGATGTCTTGTGGAATATCTGTTCTGAAAATCTCGCCGACTCTCCGCGTTACACCATTCAATATCTCACCGATGTCAAAATCGCGCACAGTCCCGATTGGCTCAAAAAATATTTGGAAGCCATAGGCGCGCGCCCGATCAACAACGTCGTCGATATCACTAATTTCGTGCTTTTTGAAACAGGTCAGCCTCTGCACGCTTTCGATGCCGGCAAAATCAAAGGAAAAACCGTGCAGACCCGTTTAGCAAAAAAAGGCGAAAAACTTCATGCGCTCGACGGCAAAATCTACGAGCTTACGACGGAAGATTTGGTGATTGCCGATGGAGAAGTTCCCATCGGTCTGGCCGGTATCATGGGCGGAGAACTTTCCGGAATCACGGAAGACACGACCTCCGTCCTCCTCGAAAGCGCGCTGTTCAATGCATCGCGCATTCGCGCCACGGCGCGGCGTCACGGCATGAATACCGATGCATCGTATCGTTTCGAGCGCGGCATCGATCCGCAAGTCGTCGATATCGCCCGCGAACGCGCCGCGGATTTGATCATCGAACTCGCCGGCGCAAAAAGACACGACGGTATATGGGAAACTGCCCCCTACACGCCTCCGCGCAATGTCGTTTCCCTTCGCAATGAAAAAGCTCGCGCGTTCATGGGCGCGGAAGTTTCCGATTCGCGTATCTCGCAAATCCTTTCCAGCCTCGGTTGCGAATCCGACGGCAAAAATTCTTGGAAAATTCCAACATGGCGTCCCGATCTGGCGCGCGAAGTCGATCTCATCGAAGAAATCGTTCGCGTCGAAGGCTTGGACAATATTCGCCGAGGCATCGCGCTCGGCTCTGCGCCCGCCACGGATACCGACCTCACTGAAAATCGCAATCACAAATTACGCATTGTTCTCACCTCGCTCGGTTTTTTCGAAATCATAACGCCCAGTTTTTTGCCGCAAGGCGAAGGCGAGCTTTCTTTGCTCAATCCCATGAACGAGGAAAATGCCTGCATGCGATCCACTCTTCTTTCCGGCGCGCTTCCATGCGTCGCGCGCAATCTCGCTCGCGAACAACGCGACATCCGCATGTTTGAAATCGGCCGCGTTTACAAAAAAGACGGCCGCGAAAAAACTCATTTGCTCCTCTTGGGCACAGGTATGGAACGTCCCGCTCACTGGACCGAACCCGCTCGCGCATTCGACGCCTTTTCTCTCAAAGGCGCTCTCGAAGCCCTTTGCGCGCGTTTTCCAGAAATCAAATTCCCGGAAAATTTCAGTCTTGTCGATTCAAGCTCGCTCAAAAAACACAGCATCAAAGTCCCTGTTTTTGCTTCGGAAATTATTCTTCCTTCCTCCGCGAAAAAAGAAGACGTCAAATTCCAGCCTCTGCCGCAATACCCCGCTGTCACGCGCGACCTGGCGTTCGTCGTCAACAAAACCATCCCGCAACAACAAATCCTCGATGTCATTCGATCCTCTTCCATCCCCGAACTCGAATCCGTCGCTTGCTTCGATTATTTCTACGACAAAGACGGCAAAAAACTCCCCGCCGATAAAAAATCTCTCGCCTATTCCTTGACTTATCGCTCCCGCGAGAGAACATTAAATGAGAGCGAGGTTTCCCGATGGGAGGCGCAAATCATCGATTCCGTGCGCCAATCCATAGGCGCCGAACTCCGCACTTAGTTCTTTGAAATTTTTTTATGAAATGTTGGAGGCTCTGCCTCCAAACCTCCGCTCAAGGATTACCATCCTTGAGAATCCTACTTGTGTGCGTTTGTTGTAGCGCGCTTCGCGCGCAACAAACGCACACAAGTAGGGATTCTTAAGGGCGGTAGCCCTTAAGTGGGAGTTTGAGGGCGAAGCCCTCAACACTCAAAAGATTTTGCCCTGTGGTGTTCGAGTAACGGGTAGAATTCTTTCAACCTAATAACTCTATATAGGAGGTGATTTGGGTTGTGGCTGTCAAGCCTCTCGCTTCGGCGAAAGGGGAAGGCAAAAGCAACTCGCCCGCCTCCACCCTAGAATTCTGGGGTCGAAAGTAATTCCCAAACGGCACTGCGGGGCTTTTTTTTGAAGAATGATACTGATCGCGAGCAATGGAGGAATCCTTCAGTGCGCCGAATAAAAGAGCTTTAAAAAACTATATCGTTGAATATGCGATATTTCTATTAAACTAAAGAATGACTCAATCGTTGGATTGCTAATTTTGCGAACTTCTTTTAAAAAGGATTATGACTTTTTTGTCGTCGGATTATTTGGATTTTGAGCAAACGGCGCATGAAACATTATTTAAGGGATGCGTGCATGTGTGGGAGACGCTTTCAAACATTGGCGATTATCTTAAAAAAAATCTTAAAGCCGAGGTTCATGCAAAATTAGCGGGCAAGCCGTTCATCGGAGAACAGGTGTATGTAGGCAAAGGCACGGTGATTGAGCCGGGTGTATGTATTCAAGGGCCGGCGTGGATCGGCGAGAATTGTTTGTTGCGGCAAGGCGCTTATATTCGTGAGAATGTCATTGTCGGCGATCATTGCGTGCTGGGGAATAGTTGCGAATTCAAAAATTGCGTTATTTTTAACGACTGCGAAATCCCGCATTTCACCTACGTGGGCGACAGTATTCTTGGGCACAAAGTTCATTTGGGCGCGGGCGTGGTGCTCTCCAATCTCAAACTCAATCGCACCAGCGTGCAAATCCGTTGCGAAAATTGCCTGATTGATACTGGATTAAAAAAATTCGGCGCGATTATTGGAGATCGAAGCGAAATCGGCGCAAACGCAGTATTGAATCCGGGGAGTGTGATTGGCCGCGATTGTCTTGTTTATCCTCTTATTTCTTGGGTCGGGGTTCTTCCCGCGCAATCTATTGTCAAAGGAGATACCCAATATCGAATTTTGCCAAGGCGAGGGGTTTGATCGAGCGCTGAGCAGTCACGACAGTTGCTAGGGCGTGTTTGTTTTGATAAAATCTTTGGGAATTTCAAAGAGCATTGGATTTTGTTTTGCCGGGCGAATGTTCATGATATTGACGATCTGACCATTAAAATTTCTGCGGATGGGAAATCTTGTGCCGCGGTCGATCCAATACACCATCTTGACCGTCTCTCTGCCGTGTCGCGCAATGCCTTCCCATCGCTCGATCGTTCTTCCATTCAAATCTCTGGCGTCGGCTAATGTCCAGTCCGCTTCTTTTCTCAAATCTTCCTCAAAGGGCATGCGACTCGAAATCGCCGTCGTGGTATACATGCGCGCGCTCGGCTGAAGTTTATACACCGCATTCATGTCTCGACGAATAATCGTGACCAACTTCTCGCCTTTGACGTGCGTTTCTTTTCGCGTTTTTAAATCCGTCACGAATATCTTTTCTGTTACGTATTTTGTTCCATCTTCCGACAACACCACAATGTCCGCCTCGTATTCCGAAGGCAAAACAAACGGCTCCACTGCGCCTATCGAAGAAACACAAAAAATAACTCCGGAAATCGCCAAGATATTCATGAGATACGGATCAACTCTAAAAGATTATTCTTGCGATTTCAAACCAAACCGGCGTTTATCGCAAACGCAATGCATTTTTAATCGCGCAAAGGATCACGGTTTCAAATTTTTCACTGACATGTGTCGCTGAAAATTTGAAAGCTTGCCACCAACGCTTTGTGTAATTTTTACCTCTTACGGTGAAATCCATGTTAGGGCGTGGAACGTTTGGCCATGCCGAACGCCAATCAATCAATTTAATCCAAGCAGTGGTCGAAGATAGGCTTGATTATTCCACCAGCCGGTATTGCCATTAGTAATTCCATTCGTACGATTAACATATTCTCCATTCCCCGCCCATCCCTTTTGATCCACGCTATACATGAGCGTCCAAAATTTCAAAGAAGAAGTGCCATCTGTGGTTACATAGAGAAAAGTTGATTGATTTGTAAAATTGGCAGGAGTTTCTAAAGTCTGATATTGGCCTCGTGTTAAATCCACATAACAATTGGACCCATACTTATTCCCTGTCCAACTTCCGGCAGGATGAATATCGTCGTCAAGAGCGACTTGATTTGTAGCAATATCTGTTGGCGTCCATGGACACCAGCGCGAAGCAGTGAAAGTATCATTGACAGCAATATGCCGATTGATTGCGTCTTGGAATAATTTCAAACTTCGGTATGCTGTGGCGCGTTTGCTTTTTTGCGTGTAATTAGCGACAAAAGGGAAGAGCATCGCCGATAAAATCGCCATGATGGCGAGAGTGGATAAAAGTTCAATAAGCGTAAACCCCAGTCGTTTAGTATCTTTTCTCATAAAGGTGATACTAGCGATTCTTGTGCCAATTTGTCAAAACATTTGACGGCGGTATGGGCGTGTTCTTTTTATAATTCTATGAATTTTATGAATGATGGTCTAAACATAAATTTTAATGAAATCTCTCTTTATCGCTACGCGCAACGCCGGCAAAGCCCGCGAATTTGCGCAAATATTGCCGGATTGGGAAATTCAAACGCTCCTCGATTTGCCGGATATTCCCGACGTTCTCGAAGACGGCGCGACCTTCGAGGAAAACGCACAAAAAAAAGCATTGGAAATTTCCGCGCACACGGAATCTTTTGTTCTCGCCGACGACTCCGGTCTTGAGGTCGATATTCTCAATGGCGCTCCCGGCGTTCATTCCGCGCGTTACGCGGGCGAACCCAAAAACGATGCGCGCAATCTTCAAAAACTTCTCGACGAACTCAAAACCACGCCGGAAGAAAAACGAGGTGCGCAATTCCGTTGTGTTCTTGCTCTAGCGCAAAATAAAAAAATTCTTTTCACCGTCGAAGGTGTCTGCCGAGGCAAAATCGCTTTCCATCCCGCCGGGAAAAATGGCTTCGGCTACGACCCCATTTTTAGTCCCGATGGATACACCCAAACTTTCGCCGAATTATCGCCTGACGCAAAACATCGCCTCAGTCATCGCGGTAAAGCAATTTCACAACTGAAACAAAAAATGCCTTAGAATTAGTATCCTGACACATAAATTTTGAAACATTGTTAATTATTCAAAATCCCAAATCCCAAACTCCAAATCCCAAACAAAATCCAAAATTCTTGAAAAATTTAAAAATAGAAAACCCCCGCCCTTTTTCCCGTTCATAGTCTCATCAGAAGCGCCGAGATCGATATCTGAGAGGGAAAAAGGGCGTTTTGAGATTGGGATTTGAAGTTTTGAGATTTGTTTGGGATTTGGGATTTGGAGTTTGGGATTTTTAAAATTGCTGTCACCTTAAAAAATCGATGAATGTTCTCTTTGGATTTTTGATGAAACTCAATGTATCGAAATTAATGTGTCACAATATTAGAGTCCGAATTTTTTATGTGCGGCGCGGAGGGCGTCGGCGGCGCGAGGTTCGTCGATAATGACGGAGATTTTGATTTCGCTGGTGGAAATCATTTCGATATTGACGTCTTCGGCGGCTAATGCGGCAAAAAGATTGGCGGCCACGCCGGTATGACTGCGCATTCCAATGCCGACCACGGAGAGCTTTGCTACGCCCGTATCGGCGACAAAACCGCGCGCGGCGACGCTTTCGACAATGGGTTGCAAAATACGATTCACCTTTTGCAAATCGTCTTTGCTTGTGGTGAACGTGATATCCGTGAGGCCCTTTTCCCCGGAGGTTTCGGATTGGGAAAGGTTTTGCACGATCATATCGACATTGATATGAGCCTCGGCAATCGCGCCAAAAATTTTGGCGGCCACGCCGGGCTTATCCGGCACGCCGGAGATAGTGACTTTGGCTTGATTTTTTTCAATACTTACGCCGCGTACAACGACGTTTTCCATAGATGTGGTTTCTTCTTTCACGATGGTTCCCGGGTTTTGGTTGAGACTAGAACGAACTTCAAAAATAACATTAAATTTTTTCGCAAATTCGACGGAACGCGATTGCATGACCTTGGAGCCTGAACTAGTCATCTCAAGCATTTCGTCGTAAGAAATTTCATCGAGCTTGTGCGCATCCGGAACCATGCGCGGATCCGCGGTGTAAACGCCGTCCACATCCGTATAAATTTGGCATACCTCCGCTTCGAGCGAAGCCGCCAGCGCAATCGCCGTCAAATCCGATCCGCCTCGTCCAAGCGTGGTGATTCTGCCTTCCATGGTCTGGCCTTGAAATCCGGCGACAATCACAACCTGATCTTCGTTGAGAAATTTTCGAATCGTATCCGGCGTGATATTCGCAATGCGCGCTTTGGTGTGAACATCATCGGTCACAATGCCCGCTTGCGCGCCGGTAAGGGAAACCGCGGGAATATCAATGTGATGCAATGCCATCGAAAGCAGAGCAATCGTGGTTTGTTCCCCCGTAGCCAATAACACATCCATTTCGCGCTCGCTGGGATCAGGGTGCACTTCTTTGGCCAATTTAATCAGCGAATCCGTCACTCCCGACATCGCCGAAACCACCACCACGAGCTGATGGCCTTGCTTTTTCCATTCGGCTACGCGCTGGGCGACATTGCGAATCCGTTCGGGGTTTCCTACCGACGTTCCGCCGTATTTTTGAACAATAAGTGACATGCGAGTTTTTCCCTATAGCAAAAATTCGAGAACTGTTAATACAAAAAGCAATCCAATGCGAATGCGAGAATCATTAATAACGTAACAACAAGTTTCAGCACGGTGGCCGCCAATATGCCGGCGCCGGCCGCAATCCCCGCAATGGACGCTTGTTCAATTTCTTTTTGCGCAACGAAAAATTCACCTGCCATCGCTCCCAACACCGTGCCAATGATCACGCCAAATGGCCCCAGAAAAATTCCCACCATGAAACCCACGCACGCTCCGTAAAGTCCCCATTGAGACGCTCCAGAGAGCTTAATTCCCAAAGCCAAACAAACCCAATCAATCAGCGCGCAAAGAATCGCGCCAAAAATCACGCCTCCGACCGTCCACCATGTGAGATATTGCGGCAAAAAATATTTATGAAAAGCCACTCCAGCCACAATCAAAAACGGCCCCGGAATCGCCGGTAAAAAAACACCGAGAAGTCCCACAAAAATCAATAAAATGGAAATGCTCCACCACAGAAGATCGAGAGGAGCGATGTTGGTAAAAAACGCCGGCAAATTCATGTGACTCCTACAACGCGAAAGCCTTCTCGAGTTAAAAATTCCCGAATTTTTGAGACTTGCTCGCCTTGTATTTCTATTTCTCGCTCTTTTACGGCGCCTCCGCAACTGCAAAATTTTCGCAATGCGCGCCCTAAGATATCAATTTTCCCTTGGGAAATTTCAGGCGGAAAATCTCCCACAACGACGACGATTTTTCCTCCGCGATGCGCTGTCTCTCTGCGCAAGACCACTCGACCAAGAGATTTTGAAGCCGGTTTCGGAGTAGGGCAGACCATTTCGGGATTCTCAACAAAAGAAGCAGGAGGCAAATCGGACGAATCTAAAAAAACAAAAGGATTGTGTAGGCCATCGGGCGATTTCTGTGCGTCGATTTTTATTTTTTTCGCCACAAACTTAATCAAATGGAGCGATAACTCTGGCCGTAAGATTTGCCATAACCTTCGCCGCGATGATAATGATAATAATAAGGATCGTATCCAAATCCACTGCTGATAGGCATTCGATTGAGCACAACGCCCACGAGATTGGCTTTGGCGTTTTCCAAAAGCAAACAAGCGCGCTTGATCGGGCGGCGCGGCGTTTGTGACGCATAAATCACCAAGGAGACATATTGCGCTTTGGAAGCCAGCATCAGCGTGTCGCTCACCGGCGTCACTGGAGCGCTATCGATCACAATGCGATCAAATATTTTTGAAGCCTCGTCCAACAATTCAGAAAATCCACCGGAAGAAAGCAACTCCGCGGGATTAGGGCAGGGAGTACCAGCCGTGATGACATGAAGATTCGGTAAAGAAGTGGACAGAGCCACTTCAGCCAATTTATGTTTGCCCAACAAATAATCTGAAAGTCCCTGCCACCCATGTTTCTTGTCAAAATAATTATGAATCGTGGGACGGCGCAAATCCGCATCAATAATGAGCGTTTTATAATTCTGTTGCGCCAATGCCACTGCAAAATTCGCTGCGGTAAAACTTTTGCCTTCGAACGGCACTGCGCTTGTAAAAAGAAATGTTCTCAGCGCGTCTTCTTTGCCCAACAACGAAAAATTCACTCGAAGCGTCCGCACGGCCTCCGATGCGGTTGATTCCGGACTTTGGATCAATACCAGAGGATAAGAAGCGCTGCTTCCCTCAATAATTTTCGGTCCTTCTCCCGATTGAAGCGGAAGATTTAACGAGGCGCGCAAATTTTGTTTCAAAGAATCAAAGAAATCACCCAATGCGCTTTGAAATGTCGGCGTATAAATTTCTTTATTCCATGATAACGATTCAAGAATTCTATGAAACCGACGACGTAATCCTTGCGGCGTGGAGGGGTTCGCTCTAAGAACGTCATCCGCTTTGATTTCCGGAATGGCGCCTAATACAGGCAAATCAAGATATTGCTCTACCGCATCCACGGTTTTTAAAGAACTGTCCATTGCGTGGACGATAAACACCATAATCACGCTCAAAAATAATCCACCAATCACACTCAGCGCCATGACGAGCAATTTCTGCGGTTTCACCGGTTTGTCCGGCATAAAAGCCTTTTCCACAATGCGAATTTGCACCGGTTCCAACTCTTTGGTGATGGTGGTTTCTTTCAGACGTTGCAAAATGGATTCGTAAAGTCCGCGATCGGTTTCCACATCGCGTTTCAAGACATTAAAACGACTTTCCGCGCGGCGTAATTCAGTCTTAAATTTTTCTTCCTGATTTGATTCTTCCGGTGTTGCAAGAGTTTCTTCAGTCGCTTGCGTATAGGGAATTTTGCTCATTTCAGCTAAAAAATTGCTTTGCAATTCACCCAATAAATTGCGCGCTTGAATCATCTTGGGATGTTTTTCCAAATAACGTTGAGCCAAAGTATCGATTTCTTTTTCTTGTTCCAGGATGCGTTCTTTAAGTTGAATCACCGTGTTGTATCGTTGAAGCGCCAATTCCGAAGTGGAAAGCTTCGTTTTCAATCGCTCGGCCTCTTCGAGCAAAAAGTGATGCGCCGATTGAGAGGTATCGCTTCGCGTTTCGGTGGTTTCTTTCGTGAATTCATCCACGAGCGTATTGGCAATTTCTTTGACCAATTTTCGATCGGGCAATTGCACCATGACGTCAATCAGGCGCGTTCCTCGGCGCAATCCCACCGAAATGCAATCTTCCAAATATCGCACAAGGACATCCTCGGGTTTTTCTTTGGTGTTTTTTTCGAACATGGGCTCAAACGATTTATGCGTCGTCAAATTAAGCCGTCTCACGACACGCTGAATCAAACTGCGCCTCTGTAATTTTTGTTCCATCGTTTTTAGAATTTCAGTTTGTTTGAGATCCTCAGAGGTAATATCGTCGATCTTGACGATTTTTTGCTCCGCTTGTTCTACTTGGATGGTGGCTACAGCTTCAAAAATCGGCGTCGCGGTGCTGATATACAACAACCCTGCGAAAATCATGATGAGCACGCACAACGCAATCAACCACAACTTGGAAAATGTCGTGTGCAAGAGGTCTTGAAAATCAAATCCAAAATCTGCGGAGTGAAGGGGTTGTTTTTTTTCTGCAGGATTCATAGGCGCATTCATGTTGGCAAAAGGCGAAGTGTATCGTTAAAACATACTTTCGCCGACGGTAATGGTGTCGTTGTGTTGAATAAGAAAAATTTCCGCATCTTTGTCTTGCGCCATGACTTTGGCGTTCAGACGTAACGTCACTTCTTTCCCGTCTTCCTGAATGCGTTTGACGGTCACATTGCCCGGATCAGCAATGCGCGTATATCCGCCGGCCATCGCGATCGCTTGGAGTAAGTTCGCGTTTTCTTGATTGGGAATTTCAAAGCTTCCGGGTTTTTGTACTTGTCCCAGCACGTGAAAACGCTTTTTCACAATTTCAGGAACCGTGATAGTGTCATTAGGCAAAATTTCAAAAATGGCAGCCTTTTCATTTTCAGCCATATCTTTTGCGTCAAGTCGAATCGTGGATTCCCGGCTGTTTTGAACGCGCTTGACCGTAATGTTTCTAGAGTCCGCCAATTCCGTATATCCGCCGGCCATTGAAATCGCTTGGAGCAAGTTGACGTTTTCTTGCTGAGGCATTTCATAACTTCCCGACTTCTGAATCTGCCCCAAAACGTGAAAACGTTTCTTGGCAAATTCCGCAATCGTAATAGTGACTTCCGGGTTTTTGAGATATCCGTCTTGATAGGCTTTACGGATCATTTCTGACGCCGTCAAAACGGAAACGCCGCCTACTTTGATCGTCCCAATCAAAGGCAATGTAATCGTGCCTTGTTGAGACACTCGTGTCGTGGTGAATAAATCCGGTTCTTGAAATACCAAAATTTCCAAAAGATCATTCGAAGAAATAATATAAGAAACATCCACCGAATGCGTGTACGATGATTTGGCGTTGGAGGGCGCAGGTTTTGTTAACGGGGCAGGGGATGTTTGCGTTTTTGATTGAGCAAAAGCGTTCCCCCATGATCCTAAACACATCATCCCGACGATTAAGGAACACGCGAGCCATGAGAATAAATCATAACGTCGCATAAAAATAAAAACGTTCCGCTAATAGCGGAAGTTGGCTTCAATCGCGTAAATGTTGTTCACGAATTCTTGAGCGAATTGATTCGAATCATTTTGGCGATATTGATAATTGACGCCGACGCTACCCCATTCCGCAAACGCCCACGTTACTCCCTGTTTAATTGTGTAATAGCGATCATTACGTGCGATAAAAGTACCGCCGGAAGTACGATAGTAATCATGTGTTTGATAACCGCCTTGGACTTCTAAATACAATTCTTGAAAAAATCTTTGACGCGCCAAAGCAGTAAAACCTGTGGAAACAAAATTTTGCCCCGAAATCGATGCCGAATTTTTTACACCGCGGAATATTTCCATGCCGAGCTTGGTGCCGTCGAATGGGTACCAATTCGCGCCGACAGAAATCGTTCCGCTGTCGCGCTCAGCAATGACGTCATCCTGATACTGGCGAAATTCCCAGCCGCCGATCACGCTGAATGCGAGTTTTGCGGTCGGTTGCCACAGAATGCGTGAAAGAGCCTGCTCGTAGGTCTGGTTGGCGCTCCCTGCGATATCCATCCAACCAATGCGCGGACCAATCCCAATGGTGACTTTAGGTAAAATTTTATAATCCAGCATCAAATCCGTGAACCACTCCATCTTGTCGCTGTAACGAGTATCATCCGCATAGTTGGAGACTAATTGCGCGGCTGTCCATTCCACCGAAGTCTTGTCGCTGACTTCATATCGCGCACCTACCAAGCTATCATACAAATCGCGCGCTGTGCGGGCATTGATATCCAACGTAGCGTCTTCCAAACAACGCACACGTTGATCGAGGAAGAGGGTCAGTTTCTCAAAATTCTTTCTCACTTGAAAACTACCGTCTTGCTCGACGGTGTCGTTGTCCGTTTCATCAAGAAAAGTATAAATACTCGCGGTGTAGGCTCCTAAAATGCGATCATAGTTCGGATTATCAGGGTCTTCCTTCCCAAATTCCAAGGTAAATCCCGGAGATGTCATCCAAATAAAATCGCCCACGCGATTCGTCGGACGCGTCAAAAAATTGTCGTCATACATCTGAGCGACGCCCAGATGAGGATGAAAACGCACAGGAAAATCACCATCGCTTTCAAAATGAGTTTTCTTCGGCTCCAATTCTTCATTCGGGCTAGTCTTTAAAAGAGCCAACTGTTCGCGATCCGAGGAAGATGAATTTTGAAAGTTCGCGCTCGGCATAGGTACTGCCGCTTGTGTGCGCGAAACTTTGGGCGCAAAAGGTTGATCGACAATAGACGCAGGTTCTTTCGGTTGAAAGGACACCGATGAAGTCGAGGACGTTTTTGCTGTAGCTTCAGCTTTAGTCTCAGACTTTGTTTCGGTTTTAACCGCAGGCTTTTCTTCCGCTTTTGCAGATTTCGTCTCAACGGTAGCTTGAGATTTGGATTCAGGGATCGCCATCGCTTTAGGTTGCGTGATTCTCGAAGCGGCGGTTTCGAGCGAAACAGGCACGACTTGAACATCCGCAGAATCCACATCCTCGGTATTGGAAGAATAAGAGTTCTGTGAAGGTATTTCTACCACCACGTCATTTTGCGCCAATATCGTCGGCTGAATGAAAGAAACCTTCGTCGCTTTGAGCGGCGCTTGAGGAATATAAGTTGTTTTTAATACAGTTGTCTTCGGCGCGCCAAAGTATTGTTCGCTTGCCGAATCCTTTTTCTTTTTCGCCAAACCCCAATCGGTTTGTGAGTTAGCCTCATGAGATATTAATGTCGCTAATATCCCAATAGCGACAAAATACATTACCCTTAATCCAATTCCATTCATGTTTTTTAACCTTTTCTGATTCGAGCGCGCAAAGATTCCTTGCTTGCTCGAAAGTAATCTCAGTTCAAATTTTTACGGTGCAGAAGGAGACGCGACTGGAGGTCCTCCGCTTCCAATTCTATTTCCGGAAACACCAAAAGAAGGCAATGCATTATTCAATCCGCCGCCACCGCCCATATCCGCGCCAAATGCTCCACCGCCAAGCAAACCGACGGCTCCTCCCATGGCGTTTGTCATGAAATTCATGATGGACGCCAATTGATCCGCTCCCAATGAACCGAGGCTGGAATGTGTTCCGGTGCCATCGGTGTTGGAGGTAAAGGATTGATTGGTTTCCAAAGGAGTCACGTTGTTGTCAGGAGTGATGACTTCGCCGGTGCCTCTTAACAAATTCACAATGATACTACCGATAATGACTTGCGCTGTGGAATCTTTCGTCACATAAGTCCCATGCGTCGTTTTGATCGTCATCTCAGATTTTTTATCGCCCGGAGCAAAATCCACCACGATCGCGCCTTTGCTCAGAGACATATCTACATTGCATTTGCCAATAGTCTCTCCGCTACGCTCGACCTCTAATGTGGAAATTTTAAAGCTACTTCCCGGTTGAGCCATCACATTGCCCCCCGGAACCAAGCTCAATGCCACAACGCCATTGATCCCCGTTTCAATTTGAGAACCAATGTTTACTTTGTCATTTTTATTTAATTGCGCCGCTTGAGCGCCATTCTTTGCGGTCACAGTTACTTTTCCTGTAACGTTTAATACAACGGCTTGAACAGATTCTGCGTGCGCGCTAGCGACACTCAATCCTGCAATCAAGGTTACAACAATACCAATCATCCTTATCATAAGTTTTTCCCTTTCTTAAAGAGCTACATACTATAACGAAAATTTATTTTTTTCCATACAAAAATTCATTTTAGTTGTATTTTTTATGCGTGTTTTTATTGCATAATTCATTAAATGCTTGTTTAAGTATTTAGAATAAGCGTCTTACAACAACCTCTTTTCCGATTATTCGGAATCGCATGCAATTATTCATAAAATTTCCTTTCTCATTGGCAATGTGGCGATCGGTTGTCTGCGTCAAGGAACTTTTTTCACAAAACTTCCCGTAAAGCGATTTTTGTCTCTTGACATTTTATGCCTAACAACACACTTCCCATTTTATGGCACCCAAGAATCAGGAAAAACCGCCTTATCCTTGTCACCTTTCCGTTTCAGGAAAGCGGGGGGAAATTATTCACGTTGGATATTCGAACGACACAGAAACAACGATTTATATCAATGAGAAGCGGATCGAAGAAAAAGTACTCACAGAAACAGAGGTCATCAGTGAGTGTCCTCAGTTGTTTTCGTCTTTTGAGCGGGGGCAATGCGTGATTCGTATCGCAGAAATACAAAAAGGACGAACTTTTTCTTCTCGTTACAAAACCTGTGTCTCGACGAAGCTTTTAGCCGTAATGAGAGAAAAAGACAGGCTCCTTAGATAAAAATATTAAATTCATGGTGTGTCCGCAAGGGCTCTTATCCCCGCATTTCGTGGTGGATGGATCACGCCAAAATGCGCAGGTTGTTTTGTGGGTGTGAAGCGAAATGAGGCGCGCGATGATCAAATCGGACGAGTTCCGGTTTCTGTTCAAAAAGAGCGTCTAAATCGGATTTATATTGTCGAAAACGTTCGGCAAATTGACGCCGTTCCGGAGAAAATTTTTCAGGGTTGTTCTGAATATATTGCGTCAATGCGCGAATCACGGAATATTCTGGAGTCAGGTTTTTTAATTGCCTCGCTTCTTCGTTCCATTGGCTCACAATCGCGATCACGTGTGCGCTCAAAGATTCTTTTGTTGCCGGTTTTTCCAATCGGGCGGCCAAGATGCCGCTAATGATGGTGCCTATGGTTTCTTTATATTTTTCCCATTCCATAGGAAAACATTTCGGCAAAGCAGGGGAAAATATTAGAAAAAAATGCTTTGATACATCATGGGGCGGCTTGATCCTATTCCATCGAACACGCACTTACACAAGACGATTGGGTTTTCGCTTTTCATTCCACGGTTACAGATTTTGCTAAATTTCTTGGTTTATCCACATCGCGTCCTAAAAGCACGGCGGTGTAGTAGGCGAGAAGTTGGAGGGGAATGATATTTAAAATCGGTTGCAAACATTCCATCGTTTGCGGCACGTAAAGCACGTCGTCCGCCACATCTTTGATATGTTTGTCGCCTTCGGTGGCGACGGCAATCACCGGTCCTTTGCGCGCTTTGACTTCTTGCAAATTACTCATGTTTTTTTCGTACAAACTATCCTGCGGCACGATGAAAACAGACGGCGTTTGAGCGTCAATGAGCGCGATCACGCCGTGCTTCAATTCCGCCGAAGGGTATCCTTCCGCATGAATGTAAGAAATTTCTTTCATCTTGAGCGCGCCTTCGAGCGCCGTCGCAAAATCGCATTGTCTGCCCAAGAAAAGCATATCTTTTGCTTGCGCGTATTTTTCGGCGATTGCCTTCACTTTATCCGATTGATCCAAAATTTTTCGCACTTGTTCGGGCAGAGCTTCCAGTGCGTCGATGATATGTCGTCCTTGCGAAGCCGAGAGCAGTCTCATTCTACCCAATAACAATCCCAAAAGATTAAAAATCGTTACCTGTGAAGTGAATGATTTGGTTGCCGCCACGCCCACCTCCGGCCCTGCATGCATATAGACTCCACCGTCGCTCTCGCGCGCGATGGAACTGGCGACGTTATTGCAAATTCCGAGACATTTGTAACCTCTGCGCCGCGCTTCACGCAACGCACCCAGCGTGTCCGCCGTTTCGCCGGATTGCGAAACCGCAAAAAAGATCACATTTTTGTCCAAAGGCGAATTTTTGTAGCGAAACTCGCTCGCGTGCTCGACTTCCACCGGCAAAAATGCCAGCGACTCGATCACTGCCTCGCCGATCATTCCAGCGTGCAACGCCGTGCCGCATCCGAGCACCACAATGCGTCCGATATTGCGCAAATCCTCCGGCGATAAATTCAATCCTCCCAGCCGCGCCGAGGCGCCGTCCTTATCCAGACGCCCGCGAAACGCATTCTCAATCGCCTGCGGTTGCTCAAAAATTTCCTTGAGCATGTAATGTTCGAAATCTCCGCGTTCGGCGTCTTCCTGCGTGAACTCAATGTCGCGTATTTCCACCGCGGCGTTGCCATTTCCGCTCGAAGTTACATTGAATGAGTTCGGCGTGATCGCCACGACGTCGTTGTCTTTTAAATAAATCACTTTTTGCGTGTACCCCACCAATGCCGTCGAATCGCTTCCCAAATAATTCTCATTTTCACCCAAGCCCACCACGAGCGGACTGCCTCTTCGCGCGCCGACGATGAGTTGCGGATGATCCACATGCACCACCGCAATGCCGTAAGTGCCTTTCACGTCCGCCAAGCCTCTTTGCACTGCATTGATGAGACGTTCATCGCCGCTTTCCGTCGCTTTATCGTAATATTTCCCAAGCAAGTGCGCCAATACTTCCGTATCCGTCGCCGATTTAAAGGCGTGCCCTTCTTTAATAAGGCGTTTTTTGACTTCAGCGTAATTTTCCATCACGCCGTTATGTACAAGCGCAAGTTTCCCCGACTGATCCGTATGCGGATGCGCGTTGACATCGGTCGGCTCGCCGTGCGTCGCCCATCGCGTATGGCTGATTCCAATTTTTGCACGAGGCATTTTCTTGGAGCAACATTTGATCAAATTCGCAATCCGCCCCGCCTTTTTTCGGATATGTAGTTCTCCATCATGCAAAAGCGCAAGTCCCGCAGAGTCATATCCACGGTATTCCAGCCTGCTCAAGGCATCCAACAACAATGGCCGCGCCTCGCGACCCCCAACATAAGCAACTATTCCACACATAAAGATACTTTTAAAAAGTTATAACGTAAAAAGTCTTGTTATAGCTGTATTGACCTGATATGGTCAACACCCTTTATCAATGAAACCGGGAATTTCTATTGACGTAAATGACGTTATCGCCGTCATCCTTGGCGGCGGCGAGGGCACTCGCCTTTTTCCTCTCACAAAAGAACGCTCAAAACCCGCTGTGCCGCTCGGGTGCAAGTATCGATTTGTGGATATTCCGCTCAGTATGAGCATCAATTCCGGCATCAAACGCATCTTTTTGCTCACGCAATACCTGAGTTCTTCTCTTCATCGCCATATTCAACAATCCTATTCTTTTGACCACTACGCTCCCCAAGGTTTTATTGAAATTCTCGCCGCGCAAAAAAACCGTTCCGGTCATGACTGGTATCTCGGCACTGCCGACGCCGTTCGCCAGAATGTCATTCATTTCGATAACCACCGCTACGAACATGTTCTCATTCTTTCCGGCGACCAACTCTATCGCATGGATTATCGCGACATCCTTAATTTTCACGCGCAATCCGGCGCCGACATCACCGTTGCCACCATTCCGGTCATTCGCGAACCGGCAAAAAGCTTCGGCATCATGCATATCGACGAAAAACAACGCATCATTCATTTCGTCGAAAAACCAAAAGAGGACTCATTGCTCGATACTCTTCGTTTACCCGCCACCACGCTCGCTCAACTCGGCAAACACGAAGAGGACGACCTCTTTCTCGCGTCGATGGGTATTTATGTTTTTAATCAAGAAGTGCTGAAAAAAGCGCTCGAAAATGAAGACATTCAAGACTTCGGCAAACACATCATTCCTTCTCTGATTTCTTCGCACAAAGTCTGCGCTTATATCCACGAAGGCTATTGGGAAGATATCGGAACTATTCGCGCTTATTATGAAGCCAATCTCAATCTCACCGATCCCATTCCGAAATTTAATTTCTACGACACAAGCTCGCCCATCTACACCCACGCCCGTTACTTGCCTGCATCCAAGGTGAATCGCGCCCATATTTCCCGCGCTGTTTTTTCCGACGGATGCATCGTTACCAATGCCGATATCATCCATTCGCTTGTCGGCTTGCGCACGCGCATAGAATCCGGCGTCATTATCAAAGACTCGATTATCCTCGGTAGCGACTTCTTTGAAACCCTGCGCGACCGCGAAGAAAATCTTCGTCTCGGGCGTCCTCACCTCGGTATCGGCGAAAATTCTTTCGTCGAAGGTTGTATCGTTGATAAAAATCCGCGCATCGGCAAAAACGTCATCATCCGTTCCGAAGGCAAAACTCAAGACGAAGACCATCCTCTCTACCACGTTCGCGACGGCATCGTCATCATCCCAAAAAACACCACCATCCCCGACGGCACGGTGATTTAACAGAGCTGTTAAAAGGATTCATTCTGTTCTTTCACAGAACCTTCCCCTGTTTTTGATGAGGGATTTTTCTAAATAGCTGATCGCATATATTTTGCGTATTTCAACAAGTGGAAGGGGTGTGTTTTTTTAAAACAGGGGAAACTTTTTGGTGGATTTTTAG
>JBMONL010000016.1:0-23582 GCA_049324635.1 Verrucomicrobiota bacterium
AAAATCCACCAAAAAGTTTCCCCTGTTTTAAAAAAACACACCCCTTCCACTTGTTGAAATACGCAAAATATATGCGATCAGCTATTTAGAAAAATCCCTCATCAAAAACAGGGGAAGGTTCTGATTTTGATTCTATATCGAGAGGAAGAGTCCGGCTTTGACAGCGAGAAAAGGAAATGCTAGCTATAGAGGATATGTTGAATCTTAGGAACGCTCGAAGTGTACTGGCCGGTCTAGGGCTTCTGATGATGGCCTCTTGGGTCAGCGCCGATGAACTCAAACCCAAACCAAAGACAGAGACCAAGGACACTCCTAAAGTCGAATCGGAATCAAAAGTAATCTCCAGCAAGAGGGGGAAAATTTCCGAATCCAAATCGCCTAATAAAATCAACCCCAAGTCGGAAGATGCGGTTGCCAAAACAGAAGTCAAAGAAGCGCCCAAAGAAAAACCAGTCATTTCAAAGAAGAAAGAAACACAAGTCGTCAAAGAAGAAAAAAAATCCGGACTTAAGAAAGAAGAAAAGACTGAAGTCGCGGAGAAAAAAATGGAATCTGCGCCGACTCCGCCGCGCGGTGAATGGGATTTGCCTTTTAAAATCGATGAGAGCTTTTCTATCGCGAAAATTTACACCTTCATCAACGATCCTAAAAAAATCAAGACCAGCAAGAATCAGGCGCTGAATTTCGAGCGAAAATATTTTAATTACGGCGCCGTCACGCAAGAGCAAAAGAAAAACAAAATGGGATATTATTATATCGTGAGCTGGAAAAATCACGGTCCCGCAACGGATTTAATTTTGCGTTTTGATTACCGCCAAGCCAAAACCAAAGACCTCGTGCATACGTTGGAAATTCCTTATACTCAAGTGGAGGGTTTTCATAAAGCGACGTTTTCCATTTCCGGCGACGCGTATGAGAGGTTCGGTCCTGTGAAATCATGGCGCGTGTCCGTCGTGCGCAACGGCGCCATCGTCGCGAAGGAACAATCCTACATTTGGTAATCCATTATGCCATCGGCGGCGTTTGAAATCATGCAAAAGGGCGGCCCTGTTATGTGGGTCATTCTTGCTTTGAGCGTGGTCGCGGTGGCAGTGTTGATTGAGCGCATCCATTTTTTTCATCGCAATGCCGGTCCGATTGACGTTTTTTTGAGCGGGCTGTCCAATTTGCTTAAACAAAAAAAATACGACGAAGCGCTGGAGCGTTGCGACGAAGTGTATCATCCCGCGGCGAAAATCGCGCATGCGGCTATTTTGAAGCGCGATTTGCCGAAAAATGAATTGCGCGAAATTTTGCAGGAAGTCGCGCAAATGCAAGTGCCGAGATTCGAAGCCCACTTGCGCGTGTTGAGCACGATTGGTTCCATTGCGCCGTTATTGGGGTTTCTTGGCACGGTCACCGGCATGATTCACGCATTTATGACGATCGAGCAAGCGATGGGATCGGTGCCTGTGGGCAATCTCGCCGGCAGTATATGGGAAGCGCTCATCACCACTGCGGGCGGCTTGATTGTAGCGATTCCCTGTTATGTCGCGTACAATTTTCTAGCGTCGCGTCTCCAAACTGTGCTCACCGATATGGAGCGTTTTTCGATAGAAATTCTTCAAATTCTTTCTGAAAAATAAAACATCTTGCGAGATGTTTTGATTCTTCATCCTATGAAAATACTTGTCTTAACATCGAGTACAGGAGGAGGGCACGACATGCGAGCGCGTTCGCTGAAGGCATGGGTGGAGCAGGAAGGCATAGGCGAGGCGGTGATTTATCAAGCGTTGGAATCCACTCATGTGTTGTACCGCTTTGGCGTCGAACTTTATAATTTCATTCAACAGCGCGCGCCGATTTTGCATCAGGTTTATTTTAATTATCTGGAAGCGGCGGGCATGTTTAAGAGTGCGCGGAGGATTTTAGGGAAGAAAAAGTTCAGCGAGGTTTTAAAAAAAGAAAAACCCAATGTGATCGTGAGCGTTCATGGTTCGTTGAATCACGGTTTTTTTGAAATGGCGCGCGAGGTTTTAGGCAAAGACAAAGTTGCTTGCGTGACCTACTGCGGAGAATTGTTTGGCGGATATGGTTTCAGTAAACATTGGGTGAATCCGCAGGCGGATTTGTTTATCGGAGCGACGGAAGAGACGCGCAAGGCGGCGGTGCGGCTCGGCATGCCTCGAACGCGCGCGTGGACGGGGGGATTTCTTTTGAATCCTCGCTTTTGGGAAAAAACACTTGGGAAATCCGCGCGCGATGCATGGGTGCGAGAGCAATTCGGGTTGGACCCGCATCAATTTCTTTTGGTTTTGGGCACGGGCGCGACGGGCGCCAACAATCACTTGGCCTTGTTGAAAGAGCTTCATCGCGCGCGACTGGATATTCAAGTTGTGGCGTTATGCGGACGCAACGAGGCGTCGATGAAAAAAATTCGCCGATGGGCGAAACAACATCCGGAATTGCCGACGCGCGCGATGGGCTACACGAATGCCATGGCGCGCATTTTGCATTCGGCTTCCGCGCTGGTGGCTCGTCCGGGCACGGGTTCCACGAGCGAAGCGATTCTTGCCGGGTGTCCCATTATTTTCAATCGCATCGGCGGCGTGATGCCGCAAGAGTGGATTACGATCAAATATTTCCGCAAACGCGGCATGGCGCGCGTAATAAAGAAGCCTTCCGATTTGCCGAGAATTGTGAAAGACTTGGCACGGCATTCTCAGCGATGGGAAAAAACCCAACAATTTATGCGCCAGCTTCATCCTCGAAAAACCCCGCGCGATATTTTGAAAAAACTTCAACAACTTTGTTCCGCATGAACCGCGACTGCATACTTTCGCATCTGTACTTGCGCGCGGTGTTGCCCGCGATGGAAGATTTGCTTCGTTTTTCCACGGAAGCGCGCGAATGGACGCGCGAGTGGAAATGCACGATCAAAATGAGCGTATGGGGAGGAGCGCGCGGCGCGTTGAAATTTCGCGAAGGCACGGCGCAATCGCGCATCAATGCCTCTTCGGATATCCATCTCGTTTTTTTCACTCCTGCGCAACTCAACTCTGCATTTGAGAATAAAAAAAGTCTGCCGCCGATTCCTTGGGGCAATCCGTTTTATTGGAAAAAACTTTGCGTGTTTCAAAAATTGACCGAACTGTTGCAGTCTTATCTCAAGCCGAGCGCAAGCGCGCTTCGGGAGAATGCTTTTTTGCGCGCGCATGCGGTGATGCTTTTGCATGTTTTGATGCGCGCGGTCGCCATCGTGGGCGAACTCGATCCGCCGGATGTTCTTATACCTACAGGACTTGCCGTGGTCGAAATTGCAGACATAGAGAGTGCATGCTGGATTCGCGTGCAGGAAGGCCAATTTTTTTTCGGTCTTGGCGTGCCCTCGGCGGAGGCGGACGTAACCATTTCTTTTGCTTCGCCGGAAATTTTTCTCGAAGCCGCCGGAAAACAATGCGACTCGCACGCCGCGCTCGGCTTAGGCCAAATCAAAGTTTCCGGACTCATCCCTTTTGCCGACGCGCTCGGCCTTGTCATGGACAAAGTCGGCGAGTATCTTGTTTAAAAGAAGATTTGCATAGATGTGGGACTTTGTCCCACACCCTAGCAGGGAGCATAGCTCCCTGCACCCACTTGGGTAGCGCATTTTTTCCGACGTAGTCGGAAAAAATGCGCTACCTAGGAGGTGAAGGAGGCTGTGCCTCCTTCTGGGTTATAGGGCGAAGCCCTATATCTATAAAACTTACAACTATGAATCTTTCGCAATCGAAAATGCTTTTTGAGCGGGCGGTGAATGTGATTCCGGGGGGGATTTACGGTCACACGAGTCCGGCGGCGACGGTGCCGATGGAATTTCCGTATTACGCGAAGGAAGCGAGCGGTTGCCGATACAAAGATGTCGATGGGAATGAATACATTGATTTTCTTTGCGCCTACGGGCCGGTTGTGCTGGGCTACCATCATCCTCGCGTCGAAGAAGCCGCCGAGCGCCAACGCCGCATGGGCGATTGTTTCAATCATCCCGCGCCGGTGATGGTGGAACTCGCAGAACGACTCGTCAATCTTGTCGATTTTGCCGACTGGGCGGTGTTTGGGAAAAACGGTTCGGACATGACCACGTGGTCGATCCAAGTCGCGCGCGAATTTACCAAGCGAAAAAAAATTCTCTGCGTCAAAGGCGCGTATCACGGCTCCCATGCTTGGTGTACGCCCGGTTACGGCGGACTGATTGAGGAAGATAAAAAGCATATTCACGCGTTTGGGTGGAATGACCTCGAAGATTTTCACGCCAACATCAAAAAATTCCGCAATCAAATCGCCGGCGTGATCATGACGCCGTTTCATCATCCGATGTTCGCGGATTCGGTTTTGCCCGCGCCGGGATTTTTTGAAGCCATCGAAACGACATGCCGCCAAGAAGGTATTGTGTTTATTCTTGACGATATTCGCGCCGGTTTTCGGCTCGATCTCGGCGGCTCGCATCGTTTTTTTGGATTTGAACCCGATCTGACTTGTTATTCCAAAGCGCTCGGCAACGGCTATCCCATCTCGGCCGCGCTTGGCCGCAAGGAACTCAAAATCGCCGCCACAAAAGTTTTTTTGACAGGAAGTTTCTGGAACAACGCCGTGCCCATGGCCGCCGCGATGGCGTGTTTGGATGTTTTAGAAAAAGAAAATGCGATTCATCATATCCGCAAAATGGGCGAAATGCTCGCGGTGGGTTTTCACGATCTTGCCAAAAAACACAAACTCCCCTTGCGCCTCTCCGGGCCTCCCGCTCTACCCTTCTTGACCTTTGCCGATGAAACAAATTTCCTTCGCTCCCAACGTTTCACCGTCGAATGCATCCAACGCGGCGTGTTCTTCCACCCCCACCACAATTGGTTCCTCTCCGCCGCCCACCAACCCGCCGACATCCAAAAAACCCTCAAAATCGCCGATCAAGCTTTTGCGATTGTAAAAAGACACTTTTAAAATAATTCAAGAAAGCTGATATTTTTCGCAAATTCTTGTAAAAGGTATATTTATGAATATAAAAGAAGTGGATTTTTTTTCCTTAAGATAAAAACAGGTAAAAAATACCGCGAATTTGACGATGAGACTCTGTGGATTTAAGTTGTATGCCTTGAAAGAGGTACAGATGATGTTTTGTTGCAATGTATGAAATGACCGGACTTATGGAAGACAAAGTAATTACAGCGCCAAATGAAAAAGATAAGATTGCGCCGCCTAAAATGCCGGCTCAGTTCAGGGAATATTTTAACCCTGAGAATCAAGCGCCTACGATGGCTGATTTTCTAGCGCTTAAGTCCTTGGAATATAACTCTGAGGATTTGATTAACTGGCTTTGCGTCGAAAGCGGTATTCCTTATTATCAAATCGATCAACCGCATCCCACACAAGATATCTTGGATTATATCACGGAATGTTCCGAACATCATTATTTTGGAGCTACGAGCGAATTGCCATGGTTGCCTCTAACGATGGTGGGACCCATTCCTGTGTTGGGGCATTTCCATCCTTACGCCGAAGATTTTTATGGATTTCGCAAAGACCTTGTTTTTTGCGTGTTGATTTCGCCGAATGATTACAACTTAATTGCGCCGACGGTTTCAGAAGCTATTCTGGCCAATCAGGGCGACACTAAAAACGCGTTGCAACAAAACGGCGCTCATGGATTTAAATTGCCTCAACCTCTGTTGGAGTGGATGTTGATGGAAGGATGGTGCCCTCATTGCGTTCATCAAGGATTCACACCGGAATCGTTCTTAAAAAACAATCCGCCTCATCGTTGGGCTCTGGAGATGCTTCTCGATGGTAAGCGCATTGTGCCTTACAATACGATCAGTCTTACGGAAAGAAATCTCGCCGCTTTGCCTCAGGCCATGATGGAAAAATACCAAATGGTCTGTTATCACCGATTGGGAGATGTTTATTACATTGCCACTTCCAATCCGAGCATCACGCGATCTCGTTTAGTCGGAGAACTCAATGCGCGTATCGGCACCAAAATGGGACGTCAACTCGATGTGGTTTGCGGCATGGCGTACGCCGCGTTTATCGAAGGCGCTGTCCGTTATCTCATGTCCGGCGGAATTATCGGCCCTGAAAAAAGCGGCGCGTCTGTCATCGAAGGCAATCAAGACACTCAACGCGTGTTGCGCATTGATTATGATCCTTCATTCACTCGTCCTCTGGACCCGAATATGGAACCGCCGGAAATCCTCAAGTGGGTTCTGTTTCGTTCCATCAGCATGAAATCTTCGGATATTCACCTTCAGGAATGCGAAGAAAACGGCGAAATTCGTTTTCGTCTCAACGGTGCATTGGCGCTCATGGCGACTTTGAGTCTGGAACAAACCAGAAAAGTAATGTCCTTGATTAAATTGAGTTCCGATCTCAACGTGGCCGAAAAACGCTTGCCGCAAGACGGTCGTTTCACCGTTGAACTCAAAGGCCAAACAATTGATGCACGCGTGAGTACGGTTCCCGTGCAATCGACCGGCTCCGGCGAAAGTTGCGTGATCCGTCTCATCAATAAACAAACCAGCTTAAAATCTATTAAAGAGCTTGAGCTTCCGCCACGCCAAGAAGCCATGATTCGTTCGGTTCTTGAAAAAGATCATGGCCTCATTCTTGTCACAGGACCAACCGGTTCGGGTAAAACTTCTTCGTTGTACGCTTTCTTAAATGAAATCAACACTGTGGAAGTCGCAATCGTCACCATTGAAGACCCTGTCGAAATTATTCTTCCGAGAGCCAAACAACTTCAAGTCAATACCGCGATTAATTTGACTTTTGCGCGACTCTTGCGTTCTGTGTTGCGTCACGACCCCGATATCATCATGGTCGGCGAGGTGCGCGATCGTGAAACCGCCGATCATGCCATTCAAGCCGCGCAAACCGGTCACCTTGTTTTCGCCACCTTGCACACGAATGACTCTTTGCGCGCGATCCCTCGTATGGAAGCGCTCGGTATCGACCGCAATCAACTCTCCAACAGCTTGCTTCTTGTTCAGGCTCAACGCCTCGTTCGCGTCCTCTGCAGAAATTGCCGTAAAGCTCGAAAATTGCATCAACACGAATACGAAGTCGCTTTGCGCCACATACCCAAAGAAGGCGGAACGACTTCAGAATACCAAGCCTTCTACCAAGAATGGGTGGAAATGTTGGAACGCGTGGTTAATGGCACTTCTCCGGTTTATGACTCCGTCGGTTGTTTGCATTGTAACCAAACCGGCTACAATAAACGCCGCGCCGTCATGGAATTATTCCCCATCGACGACTATATGCGCGACATGATCGAAAACGGCGCAAAAGTCGGCGAGCTCAGCCAATACGTGCATCAAATGGGTTATCCAGATCTTTCCCTCGAAAGCCTTCGCCAATTCATCATCGGCGAAACTTCATTCCACGAAATCCAAGGCTTCATGAAGATATAAGGGTCTGTCGTGAATGAATATTGATAATAACTTGATGGGTAAAAATTGCCCAGATGGGCAAGTTTTGCCTATTTATTCTATCGGTAAAACCATTACATATTATACTTAAAACTTTAATTTACAATTACTTGCAAATTTTAAAAATCCGCATGGCATGGATGGTGCTTTTATAGTAATTGATGGGTTTCTCATCGGACAACTGGAGCGGAGTTAGAAGCCTGCTTCGGAAGACGCATGGGGGCGGGCGTAGGCGAAAGGGACAAACGCTTACAGAGTATGCGCTGATACTGGGATTGGTATCAATCGTTTGTACGGTGCTACTTATTTCGGTGGGAGGAACCATCCAGGACATCTTTAATGCAATTATTAATACATTTAGTAACGCATTTGATTAAACAATAGAAAGGAAAATAAAACTATGATGACAAAAGCATATGCAATGTTGATGAGCCGTTTAACCTACTTGAAATCCCGCCGCGGACAAACGCTGGTGGAATACGGCTTAATTCTCGCACTCGTATCGATCGTTGTGATCGCGGTGTTGATCGCCCTCGGCGACCAAATCCGCAACGTGTTCACACGCATCACCGACACGCTGTCCACAGCGGTCAACAACAGCTAATTTTTCTTAGCTGATTATAGCAAGAGGCGGCTCCAAGGAGGGCCGCCTCTTTTGTTTGCAGGACTACCGTCCTGCACCTAGAAGAGGATGTAATCCCCCCAAAAATCACCGCGGAAACATGGCATTTAATTTTTAGCTGACGGCGTCGGCGATTTAATAGAACATTCCTGCATGGCGAATTCAGCCTTGGAGCGACTGGAGCAGTTTGCGATCGACGTGATTTTGGAACGTCGCTACGGCAAACGCGCGACGTTGCTACGATGGTTTCTATGGGGATTGTCGAAAATATACGCAAAGTTGATGCGTTTACGTTGGTGGATGTACGAAAAACATTATTTTCCTTCTTATGCCACCGGATGCATGGTGATCAGCGTGGGCAATATGACGGTGGGCGGCACGGGTAAGACGCCGGTGGTGGAAAAAATTGTTCGCGCACTTCAAAAAGCGGGAAGAAAAGTGGCGATCTTAAGTCGCGGTTACAAAAGCGTGCCGGCGCCGTGGTGGAAACGCACATGGCGCAAACTTGTACGGCACGAAAATCCTCCGCGCGTGGTTTCGGATGGGAAAAACATGTTACTGGATTCGGAAAAAGCGGGCGACGAGCCTTATATGTTGGCTTCGAACCTGAAAGACGTCGTTGTTTTGGTGGACAAAGATCGAGTGAAAAGCGCGCGGTACGCGATTGAAAAATTTGGCGTGGATACATTGGTGCTTGACGATGGCTATCAGTATTTGCCTCTAAAAGAGAGACTGAATTTGGTGTTGGTGGACCGCCATGCGCCGTTTGGAAACGAATTTTTGTTGCCGCGCGGGACATTGCGCGAGCCGAAAGATCATTTGAAACGAGGAGATGTGATTTTTATTACCAAAAGCGATGGTACGGATTTGAGCGAGATCAAATCCCGATTAAAAAATTATAATCGCCACGCCGAAATTATCGAGTGTTCGCATCGTGCGCTTTATTTGCAGGATTTATATACGGATGAGCGTGTGCCGTTGGATTATTTGAAAGCGCGCAAAATAGGCGCTATTTGCGGCATCGCCGTGCCGGAAAGTTTTGAGAATGCACTCAAAGCGATCGGAGCGGAATTGATTTACGCGCGCAGTTACGCCGATCATCATCGTTTTTCCAATCAGGAAGTGCTCAATGCCATCAATCGCACACGCGCGCGCGGCGGTCATGCGCTCATTACCACGGAAAAAGACGCGGTGCGTTTGCCGCGCGTCCATCGCACCGATTTGCCGGTGTATTTTCTGCGCGTGGAAATCGAATTGCGCAACGCACAGGAAAGCTTTGAGGAATGCGTTTTGAGGATTTGCGGACTAAAAGAAAAGCAAGCCGCTTGAATTTTTGTCGAAGAGTCGACATAATGCAAAAAGCATGACAACAGTGTCGTTTCAAGAAGCCGGTTTGGATTTGTTGAAATTTTTATTGGGGAATCCGGCGACGAGCGTCGAGCTTTTGGTAACAATGGCGGTGGTATGGATCACGATGCTGATGGTGTTGTTTCAAACACAGATTTATTTTGGCGCTCCGCGCGCGACGGCGCCGGTGACGTTGATGGCATTGGCGCTAGTGGTAGGCGGAGTTTTTGCGGGGGTTGTGGCAACGCGGTGTTATGTCTTTCCTCTGATGCCTTCCGAATGGTTTGAAACATTGCATCGTTTCACAGGCATGAATCAAGAAACGATGGAAGGGTCTCTTCTTTTTTTGACAGCGGTGTTATTGCTTTTTGCCGGAGGATGTCCGCTCACGGCATCGTTGTTTAATTCTTATCAACGGCATGCTTTGTGGTCGTGGATTTTTTGTTCGATTGCGGCCGCGCTGGTGATTTTTGCGACGCATTGGGTATTTGCAACCACACGCTCCGCGGATCATGTTGGCTCTACGTGGAAAAATGCCGATCAGCAATGGCGTGAAGAAGCGGAACGAATTTCCAAGCCTTAACACGCCTTAAGAGAAGCGTGCAATCCCTTCGTGTGATACGAAGTATCGCTTTGGGTGCAGGGTCTATGACCCTGCTAATGTCCACCCTTGGCACCGGGTTTGGCTGGTGCGGGGGGCGCAGTGAAAGCGGAGAATGCCCAACCGATAAGGAAATCGAACGAAAGTTTTCCGGGTCCGAAGAGAAGAACGGTAAGCGAGGCTATAAAGAACGTGACAGGTTCAGCCATGTAAAATTGATTGAGCGTCATTTCCATTTTGTGGACGGTCAGAAGCGCGACGCCCATCGTGGAAGCAAGGAGCAATCCTGCGGGGCGAGAGGCGAGTCCGAAAATCAAACACAGTCCGCCGAAGTATTCGATGAAAGCCGCCAGCGGCGCGCAAAGTGTCGCCATAGGAATTCCTGAAGACTCAAAAAAACCCGTTGTACCGGGGAGATTATCGAATTTGCCTATGCCGAGGCGAAAAAAATGATAGCCCCAGTAGAGGCGAATTCCGAGGAGAAAAGGGGACTGCAGAAGTCCGATAAATTTAAAAAAGTTGTCGTGAGACTTGTAGAGTTCTTCAAACTTGGTAGCCATACGATTTCTGGTTTTTGTAATTTCTAACCAACGGTATTATTTTGCGCAAAAGTTTATCTCTGTAAATCCAAAATCATTTTCTTTCCATCTATAAATAGGCTATGTATGCTGAAATAAAGATTATTTGTATTAAATGACACCTCGGGATAACTCTTATGTTTCAAGCAATTCTATGCGTCTTATTTCTTTTGGCGCTCAGTTTTATAGCAGTAAATGCTAACAAATTATTTGTCGCAAAAAATCCAGATAAGTTACCGTATACATGGAGATATTTTATAGGAATGCAAACTGTGATGACAGGCCTTTTAAATAGAGCTTGTCCAAAAGTGAGCGATTTTTCAAAAATGCAAAAAAACAGAAACTCCGTGCGTTTGTTTTGCGGCACAAGATATCTCACTTGGGTAGGATGCGCAATGAAAGACTCGCTATGCTCGGCCAATGTTCACAATCCCATGGTGATGGAGCATATTATAAAGCCTCAATTTTGCGTAAAAGCGCAATGAAGTTCCTTTTTGCTCCTCTTTTTTTTCGTGATTTTTCAGAGCAAAAACATCACTTCAGGACAAGCTCTAAATACCATTTCTTTAGATTATTAAATCTCCAAAGACATTAAGAATCAGTGAGGCATTTTAGCTTTTCATCTTGTGATGTAGTGAATGAGGAAGAGGAGAGCCAGCACGTATGCGGCGATGGGCGCTTCTTTCCAACGACCAGTGCCGAGTTTCATTCCGGCGTAGGTGATGAAACCGAGCCCGAGACCTTCATTGATGCTAAAGGTGAGCGGCATAGTGATCATCACAATGAACGCAGGAACAGCGACGGTGAAATCCCGCAGATCGAGATCAACAACGTCTTGCATCATGAATACACCCACAATCACCAACGCCGGAGCGGTGGCGACGAGAGGAACAATTTTGATGAGCGGAGTTAAAAACAAAGCGAGAACGAAGCAAACGGCTACCACAATGGAGGTAAATCCGGTGCGACCGCCTTCCTCGACGCCTGCGGCGGATTCGATATAGGTGACTACCGAGGACGTGCCGAGCACGGAACCGGTCATCGCCGCAAAAGCATCGACGGCCATGGCGCGTTCCATTTTTGGAAGTTTGCCGTCTTTATTGAGAAATCCTGCGCGATGGCAAACGCCGATCATCGTTCCCATCATGTCGAAAATATCAATGAACAACAACGCCACCAAAACCGGGAAAACATGCGCAAAATGTTTCCAGAGATAAGTCAAATCCAGTTGCAAAAAAGTCGGCGATAGTGAGGAAGGAAGGCTCACGATTTGAGTCGGCGTTTGCGTGATCATGCCTTGGCCGCCAACGGCAGGGATAAATATTCCGATGATGGTGAGCACGATCACAGGAATAATAATTGCGCCGCGCACTTTGCGCCATACGAGCGCTCCGGTGAGAATGATTCCAAACAATACCATGAGCGAAGAAGGAAGCGACATATCGCCGAGTTTGACCAACGTCACGTCGTCTTTCACAATCAAACCGCCGTTTTGCAATCCGATGAACGCGATGAAAAGTCCAATGCCGCACGACATGCCGGCTTTGAATTCAAACGGAATGGAGTCGATAATTTTTTGCCGCAATCCCGTCCATGTCAGAATCAAAAAAATCAAGCCGCTGTAAAAAACAATGCCTAGCGCCGCTTGCCACGGCACGCCCATGCCGAGGCAAACCGTGTAAGTAAAAAATGCGTTGAGTCCCATACCCGGCGCAAGGCAAATCGGGTAATTCGTCGCCAAAGCCATCGCCGCGCTCATGATCGCCGCCGCTAGCGCCGTCGCTGTAATCAACGCTCCTAAATCCATGCCCGTTTCTTTGAGCATTGCCGGATTGACCACTAAAATATAAGCCATCGCCGTAAATGTCGTCAGCCCAGCCAAAATTTCCTTCCGAAAATTCGTTTGGTATTTCGAAAAGTGAAAAAAATTTTCAACCCAATGCTTCATAAAAAGAGCGTTCATCATAATAACTTCTTTTTTTCGATACAACTTACTTTTGTTGCGAGTTAAATGTTTATCGACTCTTTTAGGTGAGAAGATATTATCATGCTATGGACAAGTTTTTAGAAAATGTGACGGATCGGTTGTGGGATTCGTTCGGAAAGGCAAAGGAAGCGAGCGCGTTTGGAGGGATTCATACGCCTTCGAAGCGCGCTGTTGCGGAAATTGTGCAAAGGCTTTTGCATTTAATGTTTCCTGGGTATTACGACGACAGCCCGCTGTGGAGCGAAGTGGAAAACGTGAAGAAAAAATCCATCGGCCAACAGATCGGAAAGTTGCATGAGTTGCTTTCGAATGAAATTCAGAAGCATTTGCTTTTGGACCAAAAAGAAATTTCTGCGGAAGAAATGACGCGGAAATTTTTGGAAGATTTACCCATAGTGCGCGAACAATTGAATACAGATATTCAAGCCGCATTTGACGGCGATGCCGCGGCAAAAAGTTACGAAGAAATTATTTTAGCATATCCGTGTATTGAAGCGATCGCCGTTCAGCGACTGGCGCATCGATTGTATCAATTGAAAGTGAATTTAATTCCGCGCATGATGACTGAATGGGCGCACAGCCGCACCGGCATGGATATCCATCCCGGCGCGAGTATTGGGACACATTTTTTTATCGATCACGGTACCGGCGTAGTGATTGGCGAAACTTCGGACATCGGCAACCACGTCAAGTTGCATCACGGCGTGACTTTGGGCGCGCGTTCCACGGCGCATGCAGAACAATTGCGCGGGAAAAAACGCCATCCGACCATTGGGAATTATGTGACGATTTATCCGGGCGCAACCATTTTGGGCGGCGATATGATTATCGGCGAGCACAGCACCATCGGCGGCAATGTTTTTCTCATCGATCAACATGTTCCGCCGCATCACTTGGTCATTAGCGAAGAAACCACGGTGATCATGAAACCCAAAAAAAATCTTTGATCGATGATTGCATGTATGAGCAAAAAATTTCGCAGACAATTCGATCTTTTGGAAGAAGCGTTGGCGGATATTCGTCAAGGCAAGATGGTGATTGTCACCGACGATGCTGGTCGCGAAAACGAGGGCGATTTGGTAATGGCGGCGGAAAAAGTCACGCCAGCGGCGATTAATTTTATGGTAAAACACGGGCGTGGTTTGGTATGCGCACCGATTACGCACGAGCGCGCCGAACAGTTGGATTTGCAGAGCATGGTGGCGGCGAATCGGGAATCGTTTCGCACGGCGTTTACAGTGTCGGTGGACGCGGCGAAAGAAATCACCACAGGTATTAGCGCGTACGATCGCGCAAAAACCATTAAAGTTTTGGCGGCGGCGAAAAGTTCTCCTGCGGATTTGACGCAACCCGGACATGTGTTCCCTCTTCAAGCAAAACTGGGCGGCGTGTTACAACGCGCGGGGCACACGGAGGCTTCGGTGGATTTGGCGCGACTGGCAGGATTGGACGCATCGGCGGTGATTTGCGAAATTATGAGAGACGACGGCACGATGGCGCGTTTTCCGGATTTGATTAAATTCGCGCGCAAACATCGGCTTAAAATCATCGCGATTCGGGACTTGATTGAATATCGCAGGAGAACGGAAAAGTTGGTGATTAGGGAACAGGTTGTGGATTTGCCGACGGCGTATGGGCATTTTGATTTGCATTTGTATCGTTCGCAGTTAGACCATTCGCATCATTTGGCATTGGTAAAAGGGAAAATTACGGCAAACGATGCGGTGTTGGTGCGCGTGCATAGCGAATGTTTGACGGGCGACGTTTTTGGGTCGTTGCGATGCGATTGCGGGAATCAACTGCACGAAGCCTTGCGACGCATCAGCAAAGAAAAATGCGGCGTATTGGTGTATATGAGACAAGAAGGGCGCGGCATCGGATTGGCGGCAAAAATTCACGCGTACAAACTTCAGGATAAAGGATTGGATACCGTCGAGGCGAATTTACGTTTGGGATTTCCGGCGGATTTGCGCGAATACGGAATTGGCGCGCAGATTTTGTGCGACATCGGCGTGAAAAAAATGCGTTTATTGACAAATAATCCAAGAAAAGTAGTGGGTTTGAGCGGTTACGGATTGGAGTTGGTGGATCAAATTCCGATTAAAATTCAACCGACACAACATAATCATCGATATTTAAAAACGAAGAAACAAAAATTGGGGCATCTGTTATGAAATATAAAATCGCGATTGTTGCGAGCCGGTTCAACGATGCACATGTGAACGGATTGATCGACGCGGCGTTGAAATTGCTCAAGAGTCATAGCGTGGACATCGTGCGTGTGCCGGGAGCGTTTGAAATTCCGTTGGCGGTTCAGCGAGTGATTCGCAAGAAAAAACCTCAAGCTGTGATTGCGCTCGGTGTGATTTGGCGGGGAAAAACATTGCACGCAGAGTTGCTGGCGCGGTCGGTGACAGATGCTTTGTTACGCGTGAGTTTGGAACACGACGTACCGGTCATTCATCAAGTGTTGACGGTAAAAAACGAAAAAGACGCCAAAGAACGATGTTTTGGAAAATTGAATCGCGGCAAAGAAGCGGCGGAGGTCGCATTGCAGATGCTTGCAGGGGAAACAGATCATGAATAAACGACGGCAAGCGCGGCAATGGGCCGTGCAATTTTTGTATCAAAACGATGTACGATCTCTTCAAAATTTAGAGGAGGAATTGTCCAAGTTTTGGAACTTGGTGGAAAAGAAAGCTGAATTTAAAAAACACACGGAAGAATTGATTCGCGGTGTGATAGAGCATCAAAAAACGCTGGATGAATGGATTCAAGCGTGCGCGCAAAATTGGAATTTGAAGCGCATCGCTGTTGTCGATCGCAATATTCTTCGTCTGGCGCTTTATGAGATGCAATATTGCGACGACGTGCCGCCGGTGGTTGCGATCAATGAAGCCATCGAATTGGCAAAAACGCTGAGCGGCGGCGATTCAAAAAAATTTGTGAATGGAATTCTGGATAAAGCCAAACAAGGTTTGACACGTTCATGATTTCGTTGTTTAAAAAATGGTTGGCTGAACTTAAAGACGGTCCCGTGGATTGGGAACAATTGGAGGCGCATTTAATTCAATCGGATTTGGGTGTCAAGTTTTCGCATCGCGTTTTGGAAAAATTAAAAAAAAAGCCGCTCTCGGCGACAACCGTGCAACAAGCAACGGTGGAAGAATTGCTCAGTTTATGGCAAATGCCATTACGTGAATTAAAATTATCTTCTGGAATGAATGTATGGCTGATTGTAGGCGTGAATGGGACGGGAAAAACGACGACGATTGCTAAACTCGCGCATGCATTTCAAAAAGAAGAAAAAAAAGTTTTTTTCGTGGCGGCGGATACGTTTCGCGCGGCGGCGATGGAACAACTCAATATTTGGGCGGAGCGCTTAAAAATCGAAATTTATTGCGGCAAGGAAAACGGCGATCCTGCGGCGGCGGCGTATGAAGGAATTGAAGCGGCGAAAAAAGCGAATGCGGATTTGGTGTTGGTGGATACGGCGGGACGTTTGCACAGCAAAGAAAATTTGATGCGCGAGTTGGCGAAAACAAAACGAGTGATTGCCAAACATGGAGAAAAATTTCCGCAGGAAACATTATTGATCATCGACGGCATGAGCGGCGTCAACGCGGTGAATCAGGCGAAAGAATTTCAAGAGGCGTTGGGAGTTTCCGGTTTGATCGTGACCAAGATGGATAGTTCTTCCAAGGGCGGCGTGATTGCGGCGATCAAAGCCGAGTTGAATTTGGAGACGCTTTGGGTGGGCGAAGGCGAGCAATTGGATGATTTAAAAATTTTCGAGCATCGGGAGTATGTCAAAAATTTTTTTGATGAAACATGATAATCTATTTTCCTTGTGCTCCCGCACAAGAAAATAGGGAAGGGCTTCGCTTCCCTCGCTTGCAATGACCAATGAATATCGATGAAAAATGGATGCGCGAAGCGCTGGAGTTGGCGAAGAAAGGATTGGGCTGGACGCAACCGAATCCTTGCGTGGGCGCGGTGATTGTGCGAGGCGCAGAAAAATTAGGCGAAGGATGGCATCGGCGCGCAGGCATGCCGCACGCAGAAATCGAAGCGATTCACGATGCGCTAAAAAAAAGACATTCGCTCAAAAATGCGACATTATACATTACGCTGGAACCGTGCAGTACATGGGGGCGCACGCCGCCGTGTGTGAAAGCGATTATCCAGCACGGTTTCTCGCGCGTAGTTGTGGGCGCCGACGATCCGAATCCGATTCATTCTAAACGCGCTTACAAAATTTTGAAAAAAGCAGGAATTCAAATCACGCGTAGCGTTTTAAAGAAAGAATGCGAAGAGTTGATTTGCGCATTTCGGCGTTGGATCACCACAGAAAAACCTTGGGTGATTACCAAAGCGGCAATGACGCTCGACGGTTATTTATCGATGCCGAAGAAAAAATGGCTGACTGGAAAAAAATCCGACAAGCAAGTGCATCAACTCCGCTCAATCTGCGGCGCAATTTTGGTAGGCGCGGAAACCGTGCGAAAAGATAATCCCCGGCTGACGGTACGCGGCGTGAAATGTTTGCGGCAACCATGGCGCGTTGTCGTGACCCGAAGCGGCAAATTGCCTCTCCATGCGCGGCTTTTGACCGACGCATACCAAGACCGCACGCTTGTTTTCAAAAATAAAAGTTGGAATTTTATTTTGAAATCCTTGGGAAAATTAGGCGTGAAGCGCTTGTTGGTGGAAGGCGGAGGAAAAACTTTTGAGAGTTTGGTGAAAGCGAAATTAATCGATGAAGTTTGGATTTATTACACGCCGTTTGTCGCAGGAAAGAACAACTTGCCGCGAGCGGACGCACTGAAACGCTTGCGTTTGAAAGATGTTCGTGTTTCTAAAACAGGAAAAGATATTTGCGTGCACGGATACGTTTCATCGAACATCTGTCAATAAAACTCGAACGCGAGCAAAATGCTAAAAACAACACAAAAAGACACCTTATACATCACTTCATGATGCGAAGATTCATGAATATGCTGAATTTCTCGTAAAGAGATGTTGTTTCAACAAACGCTTAAACCAAATTGAATTTTTTAAGAGTGGAGTAGACGCCGTTTTTGTCGAGCGTTTTGAGAGCGCGGGCGGAAAGTTTGACTTTCACTTTTTTCTTTAATTCCGGCACCCAGAGCCGCATGACTTTGAGGTTGGGCGAAAAAAATCTTGGCGTATTGGAAGTCACATGCGTGCCGATGCCGCCTTTTTTCTTAGCTTTACCGCTACGGTTAATGCGACTACCGCGCACTTGTTTAGTTCCGCGAATTGAACAGACTCTAGCCATAAATTCCCCCTTTTATTTAATCAAAAGAACGTTGCGCGCGCGCTTGATGGCGCGAATAAGTTTGCGATGCAATTTTGCCGTCATGCCCGTGACGCGCCGCGGCAAAATTTTTCCTTTTTCGGTGATAAATTTTTTCAGCAATTCGACATTGCGAAAATCAATCGATTCCACATTGATGTCAATCCGCTTTCTCGTATAGGAACGGCTACTGCGGCGTGGTGACCTTTTTTTAAGTTTAGCGCTCATGAATTATTCTTTCTTTTTATCCTCATCTTCAATTTCTTCTTCTTCTTCAAAGAAGTTTTCCGTGGAATCCATAAATTGAGGGACCGTATCCCATCGATGTTGTCCGCGATGTTCTTTTTCAAATCGGGACTGACATTCCACCGTGTAGCGAGCAAAAGGAATGGCCTTGAGGCGGGCAAGAGGAATGGGCTCGCCGGACATTTCACAGATGCCGTAAGTTTGGTTATCGATGCGCTTGAGGGCTTCTTCAATTTCATAAAGAGCGTCTTGTTCTTGGGAGAGCAAGCTCAAGGCAAAATCTTTTTCATAAGCATCGCTACCGGCATCGGCTTGATGCATGCCAAACGCCGAACCCCCGCTACCTTCAGAGGGAGCGCGAAGGCTATCGTGAGCGACGCCTTGCATTTGATCGAGAATATGATCGCGTAATTCCACTAAGTGAAGGCGTTGTTCTTCTAAAAATTCTTTAGAAATTTTAACGGGTTTTTGCTTTTTGATCTTTTCATGCACCATGACAGGGCGTTTGCGCAAAAAAGCAGGAATCGCCGGCTTGGGCATAGCGGGGAACGATGGAGCTACCGGTGCAGACGCTTTCTTTTGGGGTGTTTTTTTTGCAGAAGCTGTCTTTTGTGCTTTGACGGGCTTGTTCTTTTTGGCGGGAGCGGGCTTTCTTTTAGCCGAAACGCTTTTTTTTGCCTTCGCCTTTACCTTTTTAGGTTTAGATATTTTTTTCGCCTTAGATGCTTTTTTCGATTTTTTTTGTTTTGCCATAAGAGCGGGATAACGTAGCGAACGCTCATCGTAATGCCAATAATAAAATTTTAGAAATATGCAAATAAAAGCTTTTATGAGATCATGTGGAATTGTGTCAAGGTTTTTTAATGCCCCATTTAGAGTGTAAGTTATTTATTGATAACTTCTTGTATGATTTGCGAATAATTTGGATGAAAACCTCAGAAAAACTGACCAAAGAGAGGATTTTATGACCTATTATTCATGTGATGAGTCTGATTACAGCATATCAAGACGCGAAGCGTTTATATGACAAGCAAAAGGCGCTTGCGCCGTATGAAGGATTGGATCCTAATCGCGCGCAACAGCAATTGCGCATGGATATCAGTTCTGTCGGCGTATCGGTTGCGGCGGTAACCGGAACGAATTTTCGCTTCATCAACAATTATACATGTCAGACATATCGCGCATCGATTACACGCGCGCTTCAAGAAGTTCGAGCGAATACGTTATTGAAATCCGGGTCATCATTGATTTTGACGCTTTGGCCTGAGGACATTCGTTTGGATGTGATTGCGCATGAATTTCGCCAGAATTTTTCATCGATCTCGCAATTGGATAAAAGATTGCAATTGGCGCCCAATGAATTTCGTTTGGCGAGCGGCTATGTTTATCGTGTATTGACTCAAGGATGGCCGCAGGCCGAGTGTATGGGACTAAAACTCGAAGAAATTAAGCCTCTTGAAGATATCTTACCTTTGGGGGTATTGATTCGAAGATATTGGGGGCCGCTTGCCGCGTTGGATACGCTCATGAGTCATTTTTATTCGCTCTTTACTCGGGAAGTGATCCTTGTGGCCATTCTCGATGCGAGTCGTATTCATTATTTCAAATTGGAAAAAGGATTGTTTGCCAGCGTAAGAATTGCGGACCGCGACAGTCTGAAAAATCCTCTTGGGTTAAAAAAAATTCTGCAGGATTTTTCGATGCCGAAGTCGCCGCAGGTGTATATGATTGATTTAGGCGCGACCTCGCACGATGTCAGCGCGTTTTGCGCGGAAGTTTCTCAAAAAGAGCACGTGAATATGAATTTGGTGGATCGGGCGGAATTGATGCAATCATTTAATATCTTGGCGGCGGCGGAACGAAGTTCCTTGTTCCCGTTGGCGATGTTGGAAGGGAGCAAAGATGGCCGATTTTAATGTTGCGTTTTTTACTTCCGAGGAAGTTCAAGGCCGTCAATTATTGCCGGAAGAGACGCGCTTGCTTCGCGTGGCGATCGTGGCGCAAACGTTATGTTGGATTGGGTGCGGATTGGCGATTGTTTTGCTCATCGCGCAAGCGGCTTACAGCATGAGTCGGGTTTATTGGAAAGTAAACCCCAATGAATTAGTCGCACTTAAAGAACAGATTTCTCAACACAACAAAAAGCGGGAAACCTACGCTTCGATCATTCAACAGATGAATCAACGGATTCGGATGGATCAAGTGGCCACGCCTTTGTTGATGACGACGCAGGCTAACATGACGTTGGATTCGATTCATTACGAAGAAGTGACGGAAGATCATGGGGTCCAAAGGACGATTGTGGTGGAAGGGTTTTCCATCGTGCCGGATCCTCAAAAAGTGCAATCGTATCAAGCATTATTGGAAACGTCTTTGCAGAGCGCATTATCCGGATACAAGGTGAATTTTTCTTTAGAAGAAAGAGCCTCCGATCCCAAGAGCGGAAATTTGCGATTTTCATTTAAGGGGACCATCCAATGAGCGCTTATTTACGATCGATTATGGTGATGGGGATTGTGATTCCTTTGATGGTTTCGGCGGTCGTTGCCGGGGCATGCGTCATGGGATATTCTTATTTTCACTCTAATCTCAAAGCGCGTCTGCAGATTTATAAAGCGATTCAACAATGTCGGGAATCGTTGGCTACGGCGGAGGGCGAAGCGGAGATGCTGGATCAATCATTAGCGCGGTTGCGGGATGCGGCTTCCATGGAAAATTTCTTATCTTATGTGCAAACCGCCGCTTCTTCGGAGAAGGGAATTATTCATTTTGATGTTTCCGAAAATCAGTCGATACGCAGTCTGAGTATTCAAGGATTAAGCGGGCCGGTGATTCCTATTTTAGGCGACGGCTTAAGAAAAAGTCCGACGATTTTCACGCGTTCGTGGAGTATCACAAAAACCGAAGACGGCAAAAATTTGTCGTTTAATATTGTGGCGATGTCGCCTTTTGCGGAGCAGAAGAAAACCGATGAAGAGATTAAGTAGTCGATTTTTATTATTGATTCTCGGATGGAGTTCTCTTGCGTTCGCGGAACTGCCGCAAAAACTGCTTCCGGATCAAGGCAACAATGTGGTGGCGCTCGATACGCGTCCATTGCCTAAGTTGCGCGAGCAACCGGATGTGATTCGTCTTCCAATGGAAACATTGACCGATGCTTTTGGATTGCCTGTGTTTGTGGCGGTGGATGATGAAGCCTCAAAGCAACAAGAGGATATTTTGGCGGGCGGCGAGATTGGCAGGATTATCAACAAACTGAATATTCAAGGCATCTTGCCCGGGCAAGAGGTGTTGATTGAAACGTTTGTGGTGCCGATGGGCGGTTCGTTTGCCGTCAAAGTTAAAGACAACGAAGTCATGCTTCTGCACGTTCAAGAAATTTCCAATCGTTTTATTATTTTTGGTTGGGCTAAAGACGATTCGATCTACCGATATAGAATTCCCAAAAGAACTGAAGAAGATCCTTATTTGGATGAAGAGAATAAAGATTCGGAGGACCAAGCGTCATGAGAATCTTTTTACTTTTGATTTTATTCGTTTCGCTCGGATGGGGAGCGCCCCATACACAAATTATTTTGGAGGGCGACGCGGTTTTGCCTTCGGAAGCGCGTCCGCCGTTACCGCAAATTCGCATTATGCCGCCGGCGCCGGTGCCTTTGGAGCCTCAAGAAGCGCCGGTCAATATTAAGCAAGGATATGTTTCGCGGCGTTCTCGCAACGCGGCGCCTATCGGTCTTCCCGAGGCGATACCTCTGGCGTCGCCGGATGCGCCGAGCGTGGTGCCGATGACGGTGAATCCTTTGGATCGATACGCCGCCTCGGTGCTTTCCGCTCAATCGGAAGACCATGAGTATCGCGTGCTCTCGATGCCATTGAATGATTTTGGCGTGGCGATGGCGCGCCGCGCCGGTCTACGATACATTTATAATCCGGCCGTGCGAGGCGTGGTCAAAGGTGTTTTTAAAAATGTGGATCCGATTCACATGTTGCGCGTCGCCGCCAAATCCAACGGCTACAGATTGGTCATTAAAGACGGAATCAACGCTGAATTCCAAAAGGAGTCCGCGCCGTGAAAATGGGAAAATATTTTTTGCAGGTCGGCGCTTTGACATTAGGAATTTCCATTGTCTTCGGCGCGGCGGTTTGGAATTTGCGCGCGTCCAACGAAACAGCGCGCGTGTTATTGGAAAAAATATCGTTCATGAAGGATGCTTCATCCGTTTCAGATCATTTTTTTCAAAATCACGCGCTTTTTATTTTGATGGGCTCATTTTTGATTGCGAACGCGGTGTTGTTTTTTATTAATTTGCTCTTCGTGGAGCCGCAACGCGCTCCTATCGATAATGCGCATGAAATTCATGATCTGTTGACCGCTTCTGTTCCTCCTATAGAACATTTGAGCGACGCTTTTTTTGTGTGCCCGAATGTGGATCAAGAAGCCATTCGCACGCAATTGACGGCGGAAAATGTTCGGCTTAGCGCACCGGCTACGGATGCGTCATTTGCGATGACAAGCAAGGAGAGCTCATGAAAACCACTCTCTCCAAAGACCTCGCGCGCGTGATCCGTGAAATTTCAAAAGTTTCTTCGGATGCGCAAAAACTCGAAGTCGCCTGCATGCGTTATAAGGAAATTTTTGCCGTGCATCCTCATTTGATTCAATTGTTGCCTCGCACCGCTCAAGCGATGTTGCTTTCCGAGCAAGACGAAGAAGATGTTTCTTCCATTCCGGTGACCACTCCCGCCGAGTTGCACAGGTTTTTTAAAGGGTAACGACAATGTGTATATCATTTTAAAGTATTAAATTTTTCAGAAATTTTTGAACATGAATTTAGGATATATATAAAGCTAATATTGGAAAAAGTGTCGGTTAAATAGATTTTTTGTGTTCTCGTGAAAACAAAATACGAAGGAAAACATAGATGACGCTCACGGTAATGCACGAATCGGCGATGTTGAAAGACGGCCAGTGGTAGAATTCGCGGAAATGAAAATCTAAAAAATCGATGACGTGGCCAATGCGGATGCGATCGATGAGATTGCCCACTGCGCCGCTCACGAGTAACGCGCCGATGATGTTAATTTCCATTTTTCGCCAGTCCAACTTTCTCGCCCACCAAAGTCCCGCCGCCAAAATCCCAATCGCCACCAGAATAAATAAAAAATTTCTTCCCTGAAAAAGTCCAAACGCCACGCCGTCGTTCAAGACATGCGTGATATTAAAAAATCCCGGCACAATCACCCTATCCTCATGCAAAAATATATTCCGCATCACCCACCACTTGGTGATCTGATCCATCGCCAAAATGCTCGCTATCAGAATCCAAAATATTCTTTTTTGTTTCATAAGCTTTAGGGGCTCTGCCCCTAAAACCCCGCTCAAGGATTACCATCCTTGAGAATCCTACTTGGGTGCGCCTTTTGTGCGCGCAAAGCGCG
>JBMONL010000017.1:0-23177 GCA_049324635.1 Verrucomicrobiota bacterium
TCTTTCTTCCGGCAAAATGAGGCTTGCCCTTGCAAGGGCAAGCCTCATTTCCTCCTCCCTCAACTCCCTCCTCCCCATCCCCACAACGCACTCACTTTTGTCATCGAATTATTTGACATCTACAGCATGACATCCATACTTCAATTCCCATATCAACCTCGCAAACAACGGTCAGAAATTAATCCCATGAAAATGAGATTTAAGGATAATGTTATTGATATTCGTTCCGGAACTCATGTATGGCGAGACCCGTCATGCGAGGAATGTCAAAGAAATATCGTTCCTGGAGAACGCTTAATTGTCGTAACAATAAAACCATCCGAACCTAAAAAAACGAAATTCAAAAAAGAAATTCGTGTCATTTCTAAACCACGTCTAGATTCAACGCCTGAACGTGGCGGATTTGATCCCAAATAACATTCTGTATCGAATCATCTGTGCCAATGGGTTCGGCATACCAAAATTTTTTATTGCGTAAAGAAAAAGGATAACGGCTTTCGCCGGAGACAAATCCCATTAAACGCGGAACATCGCGAATCACATGCACTCCTTTGAGCATAAAAAAAGGCACGCAAATCACGTTCGGTAAAGAAATGTACTGATCCCAGTCTTTGAGATAAGGCTCTTGCTCCATAAACATCGCGCGACAATCCGCCACGACGCGCAATGCGCGAATTTTCGCGGCGTGTTCGTGCACAATCGCGGCGGATTTTTCGCTTTTGCTATTGCCGTGAGCGGCAAGTAAAAGACACGTTTGCACAGGATCGGGCGCATCGCGACCGCAAATTTCTTTTGCGCGATGCAAAATCACCTGCGTGATATTCGGATGCGTGCCCACGGGTTCCGAATAAAAAATTTTCCGATCTCCTCGACGCGTAAAATGTCCCGCCAATTCAAATTCTTGCGGCAACACCTTATCGACAAAATATCCGTGCCCGATAAAAAACGGTATAATAAATACCGTTTTAGATTGAATCCTCTTCAATCCCGCCCTCAACGAAGGTTCGCCACGCCAAAAACATTCCTGCACTTCCGCAAAAATTCCCCTCGCCCTCAACTTAGCCGCATGTTGACGCACTATTTCGCCAGAATGAGCATCCGTAAAGGACCCATGCGCGGCGATTAACAATGCGCTATCATTCATAGCCTCACAAAACTCCCTCTGTGTCTTTCTTATCATATCGGATGATTCAAAACAATCAGGTTTGATTGCTCTGTCAGAGAAAAAAGGCTAAAAATGAAATGAACAACGATTTCACGATGTCTTATTTCCACTTTATTATATGGGCGGCTGGATTCGGAGCGATGGTGACGCAACTGGTGTTGTTGCGCGAGTTGATGAGTGTGTTTGAGGGAAATGAAATGGTGTTAGGGATAGCACTTGGGAATTGGATGCTGTTGATGGGATTGGGAGCGTGGCTGGGATGTTGGAAAAAACTTCAGAATTTAAGCGCGATTTTTTATGCGCAAATTCTGCAAGCGATTTTACCTTGGATCACGGTTTTCGCTCTGCGCGCGTTAAGGCATGTGTTTTTTTTAAGAGGAAGCACGATTGGAATTTGGGAAACCTTGTTCGGTTGTTTTTTTATCCTGTTTCCTTTTTGTCTGAGCGCCGGATGTTTTTTGGTGTTGGCGTCCAATCGAGCGAAAAACAAAGAATCTATCGGGCGCATTTATACATGGGACAATTTTGGCGGCGTAATAGGCGGGATCGTTTTTACTTTTCTTTTGGTTCAATACGTTCATCACTTCGCCGCGCTTTCGTTCGTAGCTCTCTTTAACCTCATGGGCGCTTTTCTTGTCGCTCGCGCGAAACGTAAAAAATCGCATTTGTTTTTTGGCGGCATTTTGACGCTCGCGCTTTTTTTTCTTTTTACTCAAATCAACTTGGAGACTTTGTCCACTCGATTGGAATATCCCGGCGAAACAATTGTTTTTCGCGGTTCCTCGTCGTACGGCGATTTACTCGTCACGGAAACCGCAGGACAATATAATTTTTTACAAAACGGTGTTCCTCTTTTTTCTTCCTATAACATCGAATCCAGAGAAGAAGCCGTTCATTTTGCAATGGCGCAAAAACCCGACGCGCACAAAGTGTTGATTCTCGGCGGCGGCGTCACCGGCACAGCCAAAGAAGTGCTCATGTATCCCGTTCAACGCATCGATGCCGTGGAAATTAATTCGCTTGTCGTGCAAGCTACGCAAAAATTTTTATCTGAAAATATTTCCGATCCCCGTATTTCAATCATCCAGCAGGATGGACGATGGTTTTTAAAAAACACCTCTCAACGCTACGATGTCATTCTCGTCGGCGCGCCGGAGCCGACGACGTTTCAATTCAACCGGTTTTATACAAAAGAATTTTTTCGAGAGGCAAAACAAACACTTCAGCGCGATGGCATTTTTTCTTTCGCTCTGGGAAATTATGAAAATTACTTAAGCCCTGAATTGACACGCTCGCTCGCCATTGCCCGTCGCACATTGCAAAGCGTTTTCAAAAATGTCCTGATTCTCCCGGGAAATCAGACGCGTTTTTTAGCCTCCGACGGCGAACTCACTCTTGATATTGCTCAAAAATTGGAATCGCAAAATATTTCAACCCAATGGGTCAATCAACATGCTTTGCGCGCAATATGGACGCCTCAACGACTCGCAACGCTACGCAATTTACCCGCCGACGTCGAAATCAACTCCGACTTTAATCCTGTGCTTTATTTCCATCATCTGCGTTATTGGCTCAGTCGTTTCAAAACGACTTATAGTTTTTTAGCCGTCCCCTTGATGATTGTTTTGGGGATCTACCTTGTCCGTCTTTCACCGGTTTCATTGGCTATTTTTACAACGGGCTTCAGCGCGGCGGCGATTGAGTTGTCGCTGATTGCAGGTTTTCAAATTATTTACGGCAGTCTTTATCACCGCATTGGCGCGATCATCGCCATTTTTATGCTAGGCATTACGATGGGAAGTTTTTGGATGACGCGCGCGCTTCAAGAAAAAGATCACCGTCACCTTCAATGCTTCATTGCGCTTTTGGCATTGTATGCGTGTTTGCTTCCTTGGATTTTAACGATGTTAAAAAATTCTCGTCACGAATGGATGATTTTCTTTTTCCCTGTGCTGATTCCGGCGCTATTGACCGGCATGATTTTTCCGTTAGCGGCAAAATGCTCTTCGGAAAATGTGTCGATGTTATACCGCGCCGACTATCTAGGCGCATGCCTCGGATTTTTGCTCGTCAACACTTTACTTCTGCCGTTATTGGGTTTTCTTCCGCTTTGTTTGCTGACCGCCGCATTCGGATGCTTCGGAATTTGGCGACTTCGCCGCGCTTGAGAATTCTTAAGAAAAGAATATAGTGATGTTATGGCTGAAAATATGCCGTCTAACTCTTTGGGAGGGAAAATTTCCCGCCGACAAGCTATCAAATATGGAACCGTAGGCGCGGCGAGTCTTTTGGGCGCAAGCTCGGCGTTGTATTATTTCTCCGGCGCATCCCATTCCGAATCTTCCGCTCAAGCCATGACCCCTTCCTCAGACGACACATGGAAGCTTTGGCTTCAACGCGGTTGGGCAAAAGAAGCGCGACATTATTCAGCGTTAAGCGAAAAATCCGTGGAATGTTTGCTGTGCCCCAATCATTGCATTCTCGATCCCGGCGGACGCGGACGTTGCCGCAATCGCATCAATATTGACGGCAAACTTTACACTATGGTGTACGGCAATCCGTGCACATTTCACGTCGATCCGATTGAAAAAAAACCTCTCATGCATTTTTTGCCAAGCACCGGAGTGTTTTCCATCGCCACATCCGGATGTTGTCTGCGTTGTCTCAATTGTCAAAATTGGGACATTTCCCAGCGCGCGCCGGAAGAAACCAAAGACCCGCGCATACCGGATATCGCATTAACGCCGGCGAAAATTAATTTTTTGAGCGCGAATGATCTTCGCGGCCTCAGCATGTTTCCTCAAGACGTCGTGAGATTGGCGGAAACGTTCGAGTGTCCTTCTATCGCGTACACCTATGCGGAGCCGATTGTATTTTACGAATACATGGAAGAAACCTCCAAACTCGCGCGCGAAAAAAAGATTAAAAATGTTTGGATTACGTGCGGGCATATCACGCCCAAGGCGCTGGAGGAACTGTGTCCTTATCTCGACGCCGCAAACGTGAATTTAAAAAGTTTCGACGAATCCATTTATCGCACGCTAAATTCCGGCCTGTTGCAACCCGTGCTCGATACACTAAAAATGCTCAAAGAGCGCAACGTTTGGTTCGAAGTCACCAACCTGATTGTGCCGACATACACCGATAAATTGGATATGATCTCAAGGATGTGCGATTGGCTCGTAGAAAATATCGGCGTGAATTATCCGTTGCATTTTTCGCGTTTTCATCCCGCACACAAACTCACGCATCTGCCTCAAACGCCTCTCGAAATTCTCAAACAAGCCCGCGAAATCGCACTCAAAGCCGGTTTGCATTACGTTTACATCGGCAACGCCCCCGGAATGCCCGAAGTCGAGCACACGTATTGTCCTCAATGCAAAAAAATCGTCGTGGAACGCAATATTTATTCCGTTCTCTCAATCCGCCTCGAACACGGACGATGCCGATTTTGTCAAACGCCCATCGCCGGTGTCTGGACTGCATGATGCGCGCGCGACTCATCGTCCTACGCCGTTGCGCCCAGTTCGTTTCGCTGATTTTTTTATTCGGCATTTTTCTTTTTCTTCAAAAAGATTTTATTTTCAAAACATGGAGCGCTTGGGTTTTTCGCCTCGATCCGTTGATCGCGCTGGCAACGTCGCTCGCCGCAAAAAAAATTCTTCTTTTATTCTGGCCTGCATTTCTCGTCGCGATTTTGACTCTCATTCTCGGAAGATTTTTCTGCGGATGGATTTGCCCCATGGGAACCCTGTTGGATGTTTTTTATTTCTTCACAAAAAAACTTCCTCGCGCAACTTTTGAAAAATCAAAAAGTCTTTCCCTATTAAAATATATCCTGCTCGCCGTGATTCTCATCGCCGCAATTTTTGGGCAGTCATGGATGGGTTATTTGAATCCATTTTCAATTCTTTTCCACGGCGCTACCGCCTTTTTCCCATCCACTCGTCTTTCTTATGTATTTGCCGGCATTTTATTTTTTATTTTTGCGTTCGAATTTTTCGAGCGACGTTTTTGGTGCCGCTACCTCTGTCCCAACGGAGCGCTCATGGGATGGCTGGCTCGTTTTGCGTGGTTGAAAAAAATTCCTCCACGATCATGCGCTCATTGCAATATGTGTGCTCGGCAATGCCGCATGGATGCCTTCGACGAACGAGGCGATTTTCAATCGGAAAACTGCGCGCTCTGTATGGAATGCGTCCAACATTGTCCGCAAAATTTAATTCGATTCTCTTGGCAAAAACCAACGTCTATCGCTTTTGAACCATCGCGCCGAACATTTTTTATTTCGCTGATTTCCGGTTTGGCGATTCCAACGCTGGCGCATGCTTTAAGTAAAAAAATAACTCCTCCGTTGCGTCCGCCGGGCGCATTGCCGGAAAAAGATTTTTTGCAACGTTGCGTGCGTTGCGGCGCGTGCATTCAAGTTTGTCCAACAAAATGTTTGCAACCGACTTTACTGGAAAGCGGCATCGACGGCGCTTTTTCTCCGCAATTCACGCCGCGCATAGCGGCATGCCGACACGATTGCAACGCTTGCACACAAGTATGCCCCACGAAAGCGCTGAAACCTTTATCACTCGAAGAAAAACAAAAATTTGTCATTGGACAAGCGCGCGTGGATATCGAACATTGTCTCACCTATCAAAATATTTCATGCCTCGACTGCGTAAAAGCGTGCCCTGTCGGCGCCATCGAATTCCACGCCGGACACCCTCGCGTCGTTCCAAGCAAATGCATCGGTTGCGGTGCGTGCGAAAATATTTGCCCCGCTCAAGGCGCCGTCGCAATTGAATTAAGGGGCTCTGCCTCTTAAGCAGGAATTTTTAAGGACGGAGTCCTTAAATCATCAATCTTCCCAAATGAAATAACGAGTACGGAGATCTTTAATTTTTTGAGAAAATTCTTCGCGATTGGGGCCGGAAATTTTTTCGAGAATGCGATAAACGGCGATGGCGCCGCGAATATCTTTTGAATTTTCCTTCATTTGTGCGGCTTCGATGCCGCAACGCGTGAACCATCGATATTCCGGTTGAGAGGATGCCTCCAATTGCGGCAAAAGCTTTCCGTAGAGCACGTCGAGATAAACAAGCAGAGCTTCTTCCGGACGGTTTAATTTTTCCAAAGATTTGCCTTTAATAAATCCTGCTTCGTTGCGTTGCGCAATATTCGCTGTTTGCGTTTTGAGCACACCGTCCGCGCTCTGAAGCGATTGTTCGTACAATTTTGAATTTTCTCCAGCCATCGCAAAAAGAATATTCGCTTTTTTTAACAATGCCTCCACTTGTGTCGCATTCAATTCCGCATGACCGTTATTTTCGGGCAAAAGCGAGTTGGCGATTTTCAACGCGGCATCGAATTTTCCGAGCAAACGATAACAATCCACCTCTGCCAGCCGCGCATCCGTCTTGAGTGCGGAATCATCGGCGATTTTTTCAAAAATTCCAATCGCCGCATCGAATTGAGACAATCCCATGAACGAACGCCCCGCGTAATACCAAGCATCGTCCGCCAATTCATGTTTAGGATAAGTCTCCGCAAATTGTTCAAACGCTTTTTCAGCGTCGCCAAAATTTTTTTGTTCGTAATAACACTGCGCAACTTGAAACGCGATCAAGGACGTCATGGCATGTTGCGGATATTCCGCCAAAAGCCGCGTATATTGTTCGCGTGCTTGATCGACGGAAATTTTTCCTGCGCGCCACTCGGCTTGGATGCGGTAATAACGCGCTTCGACAAAAAGCTCGGACGCCGGATACTGCGTTTCCAATCGACGAAATTGTTCCGCAGAAGAAGCATAATCGACATCGCGGTACAACGAAGAGCTCAACATAAAAAGCGCCTGCGGCAAAATTTCCGACATCGGATTTTGATTGATGAAAGATTCCAAAGCTTCCCGCGCTTTTTTCCCATCGCCGATCTCCTGATACAAACGCGCCTTCTCAATCAAAACACCCGCCAAAAATTTGCTCTTGGGAAACGCCGTTTGCAGTGTTTTTTCCGTTTTCAAAAATTCATCGATGCGTTTTGCATGCGAAAATGACAGCATGGCGTTGTACAAAATTTGCTCCAGCGAAGCATCGTTCTCTTTGTTCGCGGCAATTTTTTCGTATAATTCCGCCGCTTCGGAAAATTTTCGCGCGCCGAAATAAAGTTCCGCCAAACGCAATTGAGCGTCTCGCAAGCGCGCGGAATGTTCATTTTCTTCGACGAGTTTTTGAAACATTTTGATCGCCGCTTCGGTTTCGCCGGTTTTAGTCAAAATGGTTCCCATTAAAAAAATAGATTCGCCCGCCCATTCCGAAGCCGGATAAGATTTGGCGACGCTTTCCAACTCCGCCAGCGCGGCGTCGTGATTGCCGGCCTCGTGGAATGCTTGTCCGATGGAATAAAACGCCTCGACACGCCCCGTTTTTTGCGCAAATTCGCGCAGAGCAATTGCGCCGGAAGACAAACTTTTGTTTTGACGATGACAATCAAGGAAACGTTTGGCGGCGATTTGAACCACATGGGAATCGCCTGATATTTGAAATGCTTTTTCAAAAGATTCCGCCGCATGATCCCATTTTTTCAAACCTCCTTGCGCTTCGCCCGTTCCCAGCCAAGCCAACGCCAGCAATTCTCTAGGCGAAGCGCGCTGATCGCCGGTGATGCGTTTATAAAACTTCAGCGCTTGATCAAATTGATTTTCCTGACGATAAGCTTCCGCCGTCCAATATAACACTTCAAACAAAATGGGCGCCGAAAGATTTTGCGCGGATAAAGAAGCCAACAGTTCCCGCGCGGAAGTCACCTGATGCTCCGCCAACAAAATTTTCCCTTGAAGCAGAATCGCTTTTTGCCCCGTGGGGTCTTTGACGCCCAACGCCTGCAATTCTTTCAACAAACTCAGAGCCAAATCTTTTTTCTCTTGATAAAAAAACACTTGGCTCAACCCCAACCGAGCTTGCGGCAAAAGCTCGCCTTGCGAATATTCGTTGATCCATTTTTGATAAAGCGCCTCGGCTTCTTTCCAATGCTTCAATGCCGATTGCGTTTCGGCTTCCCACAAAAGCGCCTTGGGATTTTTTTCTTCCTTATAAGAATCCCGAAAACATTTCAACGCCTCTTCGTATTTTTCTCGAAAATACCACGTCTGCCCTTTGAGCCAAAGCGCGTCTTTTTTCGACGCGCTCTTTGGATAAACGCGCAAAAAATCGTCGAGCCGCTTCGCCGCAACATCGTACAACTTATCCTGAAAAGCGCGTTTGGCATAATCAAACGCGCGCGTCTCCTCTTTGGAAGGCAAAACGCCTTCCTGCGCCAACCCCGCGCCGAGCATGCCCAGCAGGAAGATTCCACAACACAACCGCTTCATATTGCGATACGCTAGCTTAAAAAATTGAGATAACAAGCCGTCAGACTTGTCAAGCGTCACAAGAACCTTTATAAGAGCCTCGGCATGGGACTTCGCTGGCAATCCATTTTAGAAATTTGGCTGATATCCGTCGCGGTGCTTTACGTGTATCGCTTGATCAAAGGCACGCGCGGCGCGCACGTGATGGCCGGTTTGATTATTGTTCTGACTATTTTCACTATCGTCTCTTATCTTTTCGAACTCGAAGCCATCATTCTTTTGGTGCAGGCGCTCTCCGCGTTCCTCGTCATCGGGCTAGTGGTGATTTTTCAACCCGAACTTCGCAAAGTGCTCGCCGAAGTGGGAAGCGGAAATATTTTTGCCATCAATACGCGTCAATCGTTCGTGATTGAAAACGTCGTGCAAGCCGTCGACACGCTCAAAGAACGTTGCCACGGCGCGCTCATCGCGTTTGAACGCTCCGCTCTAAGTCCTCAAGTGTTTGATTCCGGCGTCCCAATCAAAGCCGTCGTTTCCGAAGAACTTCTTTGCACGATTTTCACGGACAAAACACCTCTCCACGACGGCGGCGTGATTATTGTGGAAGATCAAATTCGCTCCGCAGGTTGCATTTTTCCCATCACGCAACGGCAAAATTTAAGCCGCATGCTGGGATTGCGCCACCGCGCGGCACTGGGGCTTTCGGAGGAAAGCGACGCCATTGTCGTCGTGCTTTCCGAGGAAACCGGCGAAGTCTCGCTCTGTCAACGCGGCGAAATCGAGCGTTCGCTCAGCATCGATCAATTGCGTTTGCGTTTAAGCGAATTGCTTTTACCTCAAGCCAAACGCGAATCCAAATTCATGAAAAAATTATCCGGCATTTTTGGATTCCGCAGAATTTTTGCGCACAAATACCATTTCGCGCCTGTCTGGGAAGTCACCATTTGCACCTTCTTGGCTATTTTGATTTGGTTTCTCCTGATGCAAGGCGTCCAAAAAGAAAATATCCGTTCATTTTGGCCGTTTTAGCGAGCAGGCGTTAACCTTCATTCATCCTATGTCTTCTTCTATTAAACGCCGATGGTTCGGCACCGATGGTATTCGCGGCGCTTTCGGAAAATCGCCGATGACGCCGGAATTTATTTGGCGTTGCGGGCGCGCGACGGCAGAACTTTTCGGCAAAGGCGAATATATTGTGGGACGCGATACGCGTGACTCCGGCCCCATCCTCGAGGAGGCACTAACACAAGGTATTCAGTCGGGCGGCGGAAAAGTTTTTCACGCCGGAGTTCTGCCGACAGCCGCGATCGCTTCATTCACGGCTCAACGCCGCGCGCCTGCAGGCATCATGATCAGCGCGTCGCACAATCCTCACGAAGACAACGGCATTAAATTTTTCGGACGCGACGGATTTAAATTCAATGACGACGACGAGATTCGACTCGAAGAAAAAATTGAGCTTATTCCCGAGCCTTTTCTCTCGCGCTCTCAACACCCTCTCACATTAAATCACGATACAGAAGTTTTTTACATTTACCGCGAAATGCTTCTCAAAAGTTTGCCCAAAAAATTTTCTCTGCAAAATCTTCGCGTCATCATCGACGCAGCCAACGGCGCGGCTTTTCAATCCGCGCCGCAAATTCTACTTTCGCTCGGCGCGCGCGTTTCTATGCTCGCAGAGCATCCCGACGGAAAAAACATCAACGCCGCTTGCGGATGCTTGCATCCGCAAGCGCTTCGACGCCGCATCAAAGCCAGCCGCGAAGCGATCGGCATTGCACATGACGGTGACGCCGATCGATTGCTCATGGTGGACGAACATGGCGAAACTCTCGATGGCGACGACATCATGGCGATCATTGCTCTGGATTATTTAAAAGAAAATAAACTCGCAAAAAATACGCTCGTCGCCACCAGTATGAGCAACCGTGGACTTGATGAAACACTTAAAGAACATGGCGGAAAAATTCTGCGCACCGATGTCGGTGATCGTAATGTCATCGAGACGATGCGACGCGAAAAACTTAACTTCGGCGGTGAACCATCCGGTCACATGCTTTTTTTAGACTATTTTACGACCGGCGACGGCTTGCTTTCCGCGCTTCAAGCGCTGAAAGTCATGATCAAGACCGGCAAGCCGCTCAAAGAATTGCGAAAAGTTTTACATCGTTATCCGCAACTGCTCGAAAGTTTCGACGTGATGGAAAAAAAACCCATCGAATCCATGCCTGCCGTCGTACACACGCTGAAAGAATGCGAAAAATCTCTTGGAGAAACCGGCCGCGTGGTTTTACGTTATTCCGGCACTGAAAATAAAATTCGCCTCCTCCTCGAAGCGCGCGACTCCTCCGCCCTCAAACCCCTCCGCGAAAAAATCCTCCTCTCTTTCTATAAAGAAAATTTAATCGAAGAATGAAAAGCGAAAGCTGAAATTCCCCCACTGCAAGCATCGGGGTATCCTTGCGTCAAAAGATGAAAAGCAAAACCCAAATCATTTCGCGTCAGCGAAATAATTTATTGCGAGCGAACGAAATGAGCGTAGCCGTATGGCATTTTTCTATGCGATTCATCTCTTGTTTACTCTACGCTCGCTTACGTGAAAAGGAGTTTGAGGACGGATCTCTCAAAAAGAACCATAGAATAATGGACGCGAAGATCATGAGAACGGAAAGGAGTTGTCCCATAGTGAAGAAGTGGAAAAAAAAGCCGAGTTGCTCATCGGGTTCGCGAAAATTTTCCAAGAAAATACGAACGATTCCGTAGAGAAATAAAAAGACCGCAGAAATTTTGCCGTTGCGCCAACCCCACCAACGCAAAAAAAATAGAACGCAAAAAAGCAAAGCGCCCTCGCCGAGCGCCTCGTAAAGTTGCGAGGGATGCCGCGGCTCTATCCCCGCAAATGGAAAAATCACCGCCCACGGAACATCCGTCACGCGCCCCCAGAGTTCGCCATTGATGAAATTCGCGATTCGTCCAAGAAAAATGCCTATCGGCGCCAGAATGACCGCATGATCGGCGATGTCCCAAAAACTGTATTTAATTTTTCGCGAGTAGAGAGCAATCGCTACCACCACGCCTACAATGCCCCCATGACTCGACATGCCACTGATGCCTCCTCGCCAAAACGCAATCATGCTCAATGGATCGGCAAGAGTCGTCGGAAGCGTGTAAATCAAACAATATCCTATTCTCCCTCCAATCAAGACACCCAAAACCGCCCAGACCACCAAATCCGCCGTCTGCGATGGATTCAACTTAATCCACTTCCATCTAAAAAATAACACCATCCCCCCATAAAACGCCAAGAATCCAAACACATACGCCAATCCATAATACCTCACTCCCCATCCGCTCTCTCCCCATTGCCACAAAAACGGACTCCAATTCTGCACATAATAATTCATAAATTCTTGAGGGATTCGCCCTCAAACTCCCACTAAACGACCACTGTCCAAACGTTGAGAAGATGGTAATTTATTAAGATTTTTTTGCAAGGGTTTAGGGTTTGAAAAATTTGTAAATACCTAAAAATTAAACTGCTAGGGCGCATTTACTCGAAGACGTCTTATGGGTAAGAAGAAGAGAATAATTCTGTTATCGATTCTCAACATAAATTTTTTGCGACTTGGCGAGCTTTTCGCGAAATTATCCGTGAGGAACCGTGGTTAAAAAATTCTCTACGCCCTGCCAAGGTATTTCTTTTCGCGGGTATCGACACGGATCATTTCGCCTTCTTGAATGAAGAGAGGCACTTGAAGCGTGAGACCCGTTTCCAAAACGGCGGGTTTCATGACGTTACTGGAAGAATCGCCGCGAACGCCTTCGGGGGAATTCACGACTTTGAGCGTGACCGATGACGGCACTTCTACTTCCACAGCCTTGTCTTCTACAAACAAAACTTCGCATAACATGCCTTCGGTGAGGAAAGGTTTAGATTCTTCCACAAGTTCTGGAGCTAGTGTGAGGTTTTCGTACGTATCGGGATTGAGGAAAGTATAACCTGTGGGGTCTTGATAGCTGTATTCCCACTTACTACGGCTGACGTTGACCAATTCCACCTTTTCAGCTGAACCAAAGCGCTGTGTAAATGATTTCCCTGTTTTGAGCGAACGAAACGTTCCCTGTACAAAAGCGTGCAAATTTCCCGGCGTGCGATGTTGTGTTTCCAACACAATGCAAATATCGTCTTTCCAACGCACCGCCATGCCTTTTTTCAAATCATTCGCTATAATTGCCATAAAATTATCTCCATTTTGAGTGGCTTGCCGAAGCAAAAATACCTCGAAAAGAGCCCAACATTAAGCCTGCTTCCGGCGTATTTGTCAATTCATCAGAATTCAAAAAATCAAGCCGGAGATGGGGATCGAACCCACGACCCACGGTTTACGAAACCGTTGCTCTACCACTGAGCTACTCCGGCACGAGGATTAAAGATAGAAAATTTGTCTTGGGATGACAAGTTATTTGCGGGAATCGACGTTACCGTGTAGGACGAAAAATCGCGCGTAGAGTATCCGGAATTTTCCCAAGTGTTCGACTGATTTTTCGAGCGATACCCGGAGCTTTGCTTGAAATCGGTTTTATATCGATTTGTTTTTCGCGTTGTTCTTTCCATTGATCGCTGAGTTTTGTAAATGTCTCTATAACAATGTAAGGGGTCTGAGAATAAGCGTTGTTCGGATCTTTGCAGTGTTTATTGCGAATTTTTTTTAGGACAGAATTAGTTTCGTTTAACAAAAGAGCGAGGAACAGGTAAACATCTTTTTTGGATGAAAAAAGATGCGGATTTTTTTCTACAAAATGGCTCGCATGTTGAAACATTAAAGCAATATTGGGGCGATAAGGACGAAGCGTATGTTGTTGAGTAAATTCTTGAACGTATTTTTGAAGTTTTTTTTCAGTAGGGCGTTTAAATAAAGTTCGCAGAGTCATGACCCTTCGCGATCGTAACTTAATTTTACGATAATTCAAGCGTAAGCGATAAAGGCAGCGTACACTTCTTGAGGAATATCGATGAGCGTGTAATCCGCGGAAGAGACAAACATAAGAGTTTGCTCGCCTTTGCCGAGGAGTTGATTGGTTGAGTCGTAGATTTCGTGCGCGAGTGTGACAAATTTGCGATTGTATTTTTCAATGCGGATTTTGACGCTGACTTGCTCAAATTCGCGGGTTTCGCGGACAAATTTGTGCTCAAACGAGCGCGTCAAAATATAATACGGCGAAGTTTTGAGATTGAATTTTGGCAAAACGCGGTTGAAAAACAACTCACGCGTTTTCCCCACCCACATCGCATAGCGCCCGAAGTAAACATTGCCGACGGAATTGGTATCCGCATACGTGGCGATGAAGGTATAGACAAACCACTTTTCCTCAAAATGTCCGCCGGGGCCATGAAGCAATGAACCGACGGCGGCAAGAGGAGAACGAGATTCTTTTTCAGGAAGAAGCGCGGGTTCTTGCGCGAGCGGCATTGCCGACGTCGGCGCGACGGAGACCGACGACGGCGCTTCAAGCGTTTCTTTGTCCGTGACAAATTCCAGCGAAGCTTCCGGCTTGAAAAGCATCCAGATAATGTATCCGAGCGGCAACACCGAACCTAAAATTAAAAATCCGGGCAGTTTAAGAAAATATCCGTACGCAAAAATTACGACCGCCAAACTTCCGATGCAAAACATTTTGATCTGCGGCAAGGCGCTTCCCGATTGCGAACGAAAGCACCGACTGATGGCTAACGCGGAATAACCCACAAAAAACGTCGCGTAAAACACCATGAAATATTCCAGTTCGAGTTTGACGATCACCGCGAATAACGTGAACGCGCCGGCAAACAAAAAATGAGGCACCGGCGAAGTAAGTAACCAATCCGGTATTAACGCCATGAGAGCGCTTTTGCTGTTTTTCACGTTTTGAGTGAGAAACCATTTCAATGCAATGTAGCCGCTGTCTAATGTGGTCAGAATACAAATGCAAATAAAAATGGCGTATGCGATAAACATCCATGAGTTGGAAGTGTAAAATTGAAAAAGCGCGGAAGTGAGAATGCTTTGCGCATAAGTGAGACCATCAAATGAACTGACGATGGCGAATTGTCCAGCGCCTTGATCGAGCCCCCAAAGCGTGAGCAATCCATGAAAAAATAGCAGTAGAAAAAAAATCAAACTTCCGATCACGTATGCATTCGCCGAAGAAATATTTTCGCGGCGCATTTGAATGGCGCGTTGCCATTGTTGCAAATCCATCCACGGCCCCATGAGAAATCCGATGCAAATCGGAATAAAATAGCTCCAGAATCGTATATCGCGCGTCATTTCGCGCACAACTTGCACAGGTTGCGCCGGAATTGGCAATGCCACACGTCCCACGCCCCAAATCAATGTAAAAATACCTGCCAAGAGCAACACAAATAAAATGCCGTGACTGTATTTAATTCTGCGAATATTAAATTCTTCGCCAAACAAACATCCCGCCGCAATCACAATGAGAATAGTCAACGGCAAATATAACGCGTCAGGTTGCAAATTGAGCGGTTGCCATAGATAACGCACAATGGCAAAAATCGTCAGCGTTATCGCTAAAATTTGATACAGAAAAAAAATCAAACGAAACGGACGAGACCAATGCGCGAAAAAATTTGCCAGCGCTTCAGAACTTTTTTGCTGTTCTTCCGTTCTTCGGGCGATGACTTGCGTGGCAATCCCAAATAACATCAATCCCAGCGCGTTTGGAACGGCAAACGTCAATAAACCAAAAAGGCCGAATTGATAGGTGAATTGCACGGAAAAAAAAAGCCCGAGTCCCCACATCCATGACAAGGCTACGGAACTTCCCCATAGTATTGTTTGAAACCATCTTTTCATCCCCTGCAGTATGGGACATACTTGTTTCAGAAGCAAATACACATTAACCCGAATTTCCCACCATGAGAAGTAAAACCCTTCCAGAGTGTTTTGAAGAAATTCTGTGCCGCCTGCAACTTCTCACCAATGACAACTCAAATTTTAACGTTTGGACAGCGGTAAAAAGAAATCTTTAATTTTCCTCGCGTTGTTCGGCGCGTTTGCGTTTGGTGTGGTCGAGGATTTTTTTGCGCATGCGAAGATTTTTAGGAGTGATTTCGATAAATTCGTCAGGTTCGATGTATTCAAGCATGCGCTCCAAGCTCATTTTGAGTGGAGGAGTGAGTTGAATGCCTTTGCCGTCGCCCTGTGAACGCATATTGGTGAGATGTTTGGCTTTGCAGGCGTTCACAACCATGTCTTTCGGGCGCGAATTCTCGCCGACAATCATGCCGGCATAAATTTCTTCGCCGGGACCGACAAAAAGTTGCGAGCGCGCCTGTAATAGATCGAGCGCGTAGGACATGGACAATCCATCTTCGAGCGCAACGAGTACGCCGGAGGGGCGTGAAACCACTTCGCCGCGAAAAGGCCCATATTCTTTGAAAAGATGACTCATGACGCCGTGACCGCGCGTGAGATTCATCAAATCTGTTTCGAAGCCGATAATGCCGCGCGTAGGAATCACCGCTTCGAGCGACACCGTGGTGGGCAAGTGATGCATGTTAATAATTTCCGCTTTGCGCGCGGCGATATTTTGCAAAATATCGCCAAGATTTTCCGACGGCACTTCCACGTACAACGTTTCAATCGGCTCAAGTTTATTTCCTTTGTCGTCGATTTTATAAATCACCTCCGGACGCGACACCATGACTTCAAATCCCTCGCGGCGCATCTGCTCCATAAGAATCGCGATTTGCATTTCGCCGCGCGCGCTGACGAGAAATGTTCCGGCGGTATCCGTATCTTTGACTTGCAAGCTGACATTCATGCGCGTTTCTTTAATAAGACGTTCGCTCAAATGCCGCGCCGTGAGAAATTTTCCATCTTTTCCGGCGAGCGGCGAATCATTCACCATGAATTGCATTTGAATCGTCGGCGGATCAATCGCCACAAACGGCAACGCCGGACGCTCCTCGCTATCGGTGATGGTTTCGCCGATAAAAACATCTTCGATGCCCGCCAATCCAATAATCGTACCCGCCGAAGCTTCTTCGATTTCGATTTGTTCCAGTCCGCGATAAGAAAAAAGTTTCACCGCTTTGCCTTTGGAAATATGCCCGTCGCCGTGCAAACACACAATCGGATCATTCGCGCAAATTTTTCCGCTGTTGATTTTTCCAAACGCGATTCTTCCCACGTAATCGTTGTAGCCCAAATTCGCCACGACCATGGAAAAATATTTTTCTTTTTTGATCGTCGGCGCTGGCACGCGCTGAATGATGAGTTCATACAACGGCGTCATGCCTTTGGAAATATCCGTGTCCGCGCCCTTCCATTCAATCGCGGCAAAACCGTCGCGCGCGGAAGCATACGCCACCGGAAAATCCAATTGCTCATCCGTGGCGTTGAGTTCGAGAAACAATTCAAACACTTTGTCCAACACGTCGTGCGGGCGCGCATTTTCGCGATCAATTTTATTGATCACCACAATCGGTTTGGCGCCGACGGCGAGCGCTTTGCGTAAAACAAATTTCGTCTGCGCCTGCGGGCCTTCGGCGGCGTCCACCACCAACAAAACGCCGTCGATCATTTTTAAAATTCGCTCCACCTCGCCGCCAAAATCCGCGTGTCCCGGTGTATCGACGATATTGATATGATAATCATTCCACTGGAACGCCGCATTTTTCGCGCGAATAGTAATGCCTTTCTCGCGCTCCAAATCCATCGAATCCATCACGCGCTCTTCCACAACCTGATTGGAACGAAATGTTCCTGACTGACGCAAAAGCTGATCGACCAACGTCGTTTTTCCGTGGTCAACGTGAGCAATAATAGCAATATTTCGGATTTTTTCCATAAATGTCCCTTACGCTTGCGCAGGACGGCAAGCACTACCTTTTGCGATCCGATTCTTGGATTGCCCAGCGAATAAAACCGCGAATGTTTTCCAAATCGGGCGATGTCGCCAATTCCGTCACCGTGTACGGCAAACGCTCCGACCAATTACTATCGGCGGAAGGCCCCGGCACGTTGAAGCGCGTGCTTAGGCCAAGCAAATCCGTAATCATAAGAATCGTCAGCCACGATGCACTCTTGAGCGAGCGACGGCACACGCCTTCGCGCACTTGAGGCTCGTACTCGCGCAACATCGCGCGATCATCCAGCCATGCAAATCTCTGCGTGCGGTAAACTTCCCAACTCGCTTTTTCGGCTTCTTCCAAGGAAGATTTATCGCCCTTGCCTTTGGCTTTGAGTTTCTCGCCTTCCTCAAATTTCTTCCACCAACTCTCCCAGAAGCCAAGCATGGTCTCGTGATCGTGCGTGGAAAGCGTCGTCACGGAAAGCGCGGGATACTCTTCCGGCTTTTTATATTCGCCGTTCCATTCTTTTTCAAAAATCGGAATCTTAAATCCGCTGATGCCGATTTTCGTTAACGACGGACGCACATAATCGGGCACCATGCCGAGATCTTCGCCAATGACCGTTGCATCTCCGGCGGCTTGAAGCACCATTTGTAATAATTCTTCGCCGTGTTTTTGATTGAGCTCAGCTTGCTCTTTGACTTTATCGTCGTAAGGAATAAATTTCGGCAAATCTCCGGCTTTGGCTTTCGCCTTTTTCTCGTCCAGCCCGATGTACAAATGATTGTCGCGCGGTTGCCACGGAAAAGCGTACACGCGATAAAATCCCAAAATATGATCCAAACGAAACGTATGAAAAAATCGCGTTGTTCCCTGAATGCGCTTGCGCCACCACAAGTAACCGTCTTTCTTCATCGCGTCCCAATTATAAACCGGAACGCCCCAATTTTGTCCCCATTGCTCGGTAAATGGATCGCCCTTAAACCAGCCTTCCGGCGGCGCGCCCGCCGACCATTCCAATTTGAATTGTTGCGGATGCGCCCACACGTCCACACTGCAACGGCTCACGCCAAACGAAATATCACCCATCAAATACACGCCCTTCGCTTCCGCCTCGGCGCGCACTTGTTTCCATTGCTTAAATAAAAGCCATTGCGCAAACATGAAAAACTGCATGTCTTTTTCAAAAGATGCTTTCTTCGCTTCGGACAAATCATTCAACCATTTGCGCGCGGATTCGATCGCGCGATGCTCCTTGCTCCAGCGTTCCCAATCCGGGTGTCCGTTCTGCTCCATCAACGCGCGAAATAATGCATAATCATCCAACCACGATTTTTCCAATGCGATAAAATCCGCAAATTCTTTGCGCGCAGAATCCAATTCTTTGGCTTTCGCTTTCGGAGAAATGAATTTTTCAAACGCCGTCTCAAGCAATTTCCGTTTGAGCTTCTTAACGGCTTTGTACTGCACCGGTCCTTTGCGCAATTTTTTCAGCGTTGTCGCCGTCGCCAATTTTTTCATGTCCGTGGAAGTCAACCCGGGGATCAACTCCGGAGTGATTTCCAACGTGGCAGGCTCCAGCGCCTGAGAACTGATCACATTATAAGGGCTATTATCATCGCTGGTTTCGTTGATGGGTAAAATTTGAAGAATGGACACATTCAGGTCTTGGCACCAGTTGACGAGTTGGCGCAAACCTCCGGTGTCGCCGATTCCCAGATCGGTTTCCGTCCGCAACGCAAAAACAGGGACAAAAAGCCCCGCCCGACGTTGTTGTACATCTAATTTCATAAAAGAAGAAAGGGTCTATAAAACGACAAATTTTCGCTCTCGTCAAGCAGACTAAATATTTAAAATTGCATAAAAAATTGAAATGCTTGATAGTGAAGTGCTTTTCTTATGAAAGCCGCGGCAAAAAAAATCTTACAAGAAAAGACTCAAGCGATGGAAGCGGGCGTTCGACGTTTCAAAGCGGAACACGCCGCTTTGTTTTTAGGAAGCATTGTGGCTTTATGCGTGCTAATCCTTTGTGGGTTCGTGTTTTTCATCTTGTCTTGGAATAAAATCGATCTGCAAGGTTATATCGAGGGCGAATTTGTTTATGTCGCCTCCCCCGTCGGCGGACGATTAGAAAAACTTTTCGTGAAACGCGGAGAAACTGTTTCCGCTAATCAGCCGCTTTTTGCCCTCGACCCGCAAGTGGAAACTCAAGCCCAAGCCGAAGCCGCCGCGCGTTTGCGCGACGCTGAAGCCGCATTCCAATTGGCGCAATCCAATTTCACGCGCACAAAATTATTACTGGAGCAAAATGTGATTTCTCAGAGGGAATACGACGAAGCCGAACGCACATTCAAATCCGCCGAACAAGTCGCCGCCGCGTGGAAAGAATCGCTCGCTCAAGCGCAATGGAAAGTGACGGAAAAACAACAAGTCGCCCGCTCAAACGCGCTGGTGCACGACACTTATTACACCGAAGGCGAATGGGTCGCGGCGGGAAAACCGGTCGTCGCTCTTTTGCCTCCGGAAAATATGAAAGTGAAATTCTTCGTTCCTGAAAGCATGTTGGGCAAATTACAAGTTGGACAAGAACTCCGCATCTCGTCCTCCGGCTTGGGCAAGCCCGCTTACGGCACGGTAAGTTATATTTCGACTCAAGCCGAATATACTCCGCCGGTCATCTATAGCATCGAAAGCCGCTCCAAGCTTGTCTTTCTCGTCGAAGGTTCTTTTCTTCCAGACGAAGCTCAACGCCTCCACCCCGGCCAACCCGTCGATGTGCGTGTGACAGCTGATTAACCTGCACTTGCTTACAACATAATCTGATCGCGAGTGCGCGCTGTGATCTGATTTTGTTTATGAGCAAGGGCGACTTCGATGTATTTTTCCGCCCAAGATTTCAGCTCGGAGATTTCTTTCTCGAAGAGAGAACGAATTATTTTTGCGGGACTGCCGTAAATGAGACTTCCATCCGGCGCGGAAAAGTTTTTTGGCACGAGCGAATTGGCGCCGACGATGCATTGATTGCCGATTCGCGCGCCGTCAAGAATCGTCGCGCGCATTCCGATGAGGCATTCGTTGCCAATCGTGCACGCATGAAGCAACGCGCCGTGCCCCACGGTGCAATAATCGCCGACATAAGTCCCTAATTCATCCGCGAGATGAATGATGACGCCGTCTTGGAGATTGGTGGCTTCGCCGATGCGGATCGATTGAATATCCGCGCGCAAAATAGAACCGTACCACACACTGCTGTTTTTTCCCAATTCCACATCGCCCAAAATCACGGCGTCAGGCGCAACGAACGCCGCCTGCTCTACGCGCGGTGTCTGCCCAAAATACTTCTGAAGCCGCTCCGTTAAATTCATATCAGCAGTCACCAAGATTTAGTCTGTATCGTACAAAGGCTCGACATCACGCACTTTTGAAAGCACGCGATTAAATTTTTTCCAATTTCCTCGCTTAGCGCGTTTTCCCATCGAGTTCCGCTTTAATCCGATGGATATTTGAAAAGCCAGTGCGATACTCACAATTTGATCGATGCTAATTTTTCCTTGGCGCGCTAAATTCTTAACCTGCTGGGCTAAGAATTCCGGCACTTTGGCTTGAATCGTTGTCATATTTTTTTCTTAATACGATTAAAATTCTTTTGGAGTAACAACTACAATACCTAATTTGCGCGCGGATTTCAAATGACGAATGTTATGAGTCACAATAAAAGAGGTTTTTGTTTCTACCGCTAGAGCATTTTAAGAAATATTATAGCCGTTATTCTTCAAATAAGCGCCAAAGGCGCGTGACAGAAAAAGCTATGGCGAAGCCATAGGTATGTGTCATAATATAAAACGAGCGAGCCGCAACATGTTGATTTTTCACGTGGTTTTTCGAGCGAGCAAGAAAAAGTATGCCACAACAACTATCACGCCCCTACAGGGCTCGGCACATTGTATTCTCTATATCTTGGGCGTTGCCCAAGGCTGGTTCTATTACGCCCCGTTGGGGCTTTTAACGGCTATAGTTTTTTTGAAAATGCCCTAGTTGCACAAGAGGCTCATCATCAGGGTCGCTCAATAACGATTCCCATCTCGGTAACAAAGTATGTTTTTCTGCTGTGGAACACAATGCATCTAAAACGTCATCAATATCTGCAAATGAAAGATGCATTTCTGAGGCATGTTTTTTACCGATTTCTTCGTATTCAAATAAAAGATGATTACTTAAAACCATCGTCCATTTTTTTAAGCACAAAAGCCGTAAAATTGCGTGAGATGCGCCTCTTTTCGACCAAAGCGCCGCGAGGAAAATATTTATATCCAGAACAGCGTCGAGAGATCGGCGAGGCGATTGCGGTGATTCAAAAAGCTTTTGGTCAACCGCACCGGCATCAGGGTATTGGCGTGCGCAAACTCGCGCGTGATTATTATGAAGCGCGAATCGGGTTGCAAAAAAGACTCGTTTTTGAAAACAAAAAGAACGCGCTCTTTTTTCATATTCTTGGCGACCACGACCAGATCAAAGCCTTCTTGAAAAAATATTAGTTTCCTGTTTCTGCGGAAATAATATTCCTTTTGCGGCTTGGCAATCTTTGCGCGAGGCGGCACAGCCGCTTTCCTTCATTCTGTTAGTTGCGTCCCATCACCTCTACGCTATGCCATCAGGCGCTCCGCGCAATTTGATATGATCGCTATTGCGATGACGCGTTTTGTTAAAAAAATTCAGTGAGCATTCGTGTTTTCCGTGGTCAAAAAATTCTCAAAAAGCGCGCTTCACGCGGTTGGCGGAACGTCACATTGGAATATCATGGATTTAATTCGGGAACATTCAGCGCGCGAGCCTTTAGACTACAGCAAAGACATTCGTAAGCTTTACGGCATGGAAAAAATTACGCGTTTGTCCCGTGGGGTGTCGAAAAAGTCACAGTGGGCGAATGTGCCCACGACCGCGCGCGAATATGAGGTTTACCCCATTCAATTTCCTTTTGGTTCTTACTTGAGGCGGCTCGAAAAACAAAAGCCAAGAGATCAAATTAAAATTTGTGATTTTGCCAGCGGGATTTCGAATTTTGGCATGAAGATGAATCAAAGAGGATACAAGGTTTTTTCTGTCGATCCTATTTTGGCGCATTTGGATGATCCTCGAATGAAAATTATGATAGAACAAAATCCGGAAGTGATCGCGGATATCCAAAAAGAACCTCGGTATGGGAAATATTGCGCTGGAATTTCGCCGGAATTACCTTTTGCTCCGCAAACGTTTGATATGACTTTTTGCAGTAATTTAGCTTTTGCGCATTCGGATCAGGGTCTCGAATTTCATAAAAAACTTTTTGAATCGTTGACGGAGGTTACAAGCCACATTCTTTTTGTTTATCCGCTTTTTGATTACGGACATCAACACGCCGAAGCCGCCAGCAAGGTGGTTTCTCTCTTGAACGCCATGGTCAAAAATCCTGCTCGCAGAGGAATATTGCACAAAAGAGTTTCTCCGCACGTCGATCCCATTTACGAAATCTACAGCGCCCCCGATTCAAAGTTTAAGCCCGCCTTTTACGAAACCATCGACGGAGAATTTGGAATGATGCTCACAAGGGATAACCTCACTAGCGTTTGGGTTTAATGCCGAGTGGGGGTATTGGGGTCAATCCATGACACATAACAAAAATTTAAAAATTGTGTCATGCGTCATGGATTGACTATACTGCCCCCGAATAAGGAGAGGTGAAAGTTTGAGAGTAATCTGAGAGGATTACTGGTATGGAAAAGCGAAGATGGACGGGGCAAGCGAAGCTCCAAATTGTGTTGGAGGGATTGAAGGGGAAG
>JBMONL010000018.1:0-2865 GCA_049324635.1 Verrucomicrobiota bacterium
CTGGAAACAAAAACTCAAAATCCATCGAGGATTACGACATCATCGGCAGGATAAAATGTTCGAATATCTCTTCTCTATGAACCGTCTTTAACCCCTAAAACAGCCACCCACTTTTTTCCTTTATCCCCGCAATGATGACTTTTGGGATGAAAGCAAGAATGATAGCCTCGCTTGCGCTCGAATCATTGCTCAACTTACTGACACCATAAGTCAACCTATTTTACGAGATTCTTTAACAGGCTACTGAAAAACCCGCGCAACGCGACATGCGCGGTTTTTTCAGCAACCTTAGGTTCTGTTGAAAATTTCAATATAACGCATCCACCATTCTCGCCCGCCGAAGACCCAAAGAATTCCAGCTAACGCAAGATAAGGACCGTAAGGCATGCGCACGCCGAACATTTTTTGCTTTCGCATCAAAATAAAAATGCCGCACGCCGCGCCCATGACGGAAGAAACAATCACAATAAAAATCGGCGCTTGCCAACCAAGAAAGGCGCCCATCATGGCCATGAGTTTGATGTCTCCCATACCCATGGCTTCTTTACGCAACAGTAATGCGCCAAGAATAGCAATGACAAGCAAAAGCCCTCCGCCAAACATAATCCCCAAAAAACTGTTCCACACCGCATCCCAACGTTTCGCAACGCCGTGCAATTCCGGCGCCGCCAAACTCAATGCAAGCCCCGCCAAACAACCTCCGAGCGAAATTTCATCCGGAATAATAAAATGATCCATATCCACAAAACTCGCCGTCACTAATCCGCAAAAAAACAGCGTATAGATCAACGCCAATGCGAGCGGATACATCAGCCAAATGCCCATCACGCCAAGCGCAACCAATCCTTCTACAATCACATATTGAGCATCCATCCTCGTCCCGCAACACGCCGCGCGCCCTCGAAGCCAAAACCAAGAGAAAATAGGTATATTATATTTCCACGGAATCGGCGCGCCGCATGCCGCACAATGCGAGCGCGGATAAAGAATCGATCGATTCAACGGCATGCGATAAATGCAAACGTTTACAAACGAACCCAGACACGCCCCCACGCAAAACGCCAAGATTGCGATGACGAAATCTGCAGTCATTAGCTTTGTACGGCTTGCTGAAGCGCCGATCTCATAATTTCAACAGGCGCTTTTTTACCCGTCCAAATTTCAAACGCAAGCGTCCCTTGATGCAGAAGCATGCTTAATCCATTCGCGCAACGCGCGCCGGCTTCGCGCGCGGCTTCCAAAAATTTTGTTTCTTTATAAATAGTATCGTACACTAATAAATGCGGTTGCAAAGCGCGCAAGGGTAGCACCGACGGCTCATGAGGCTTCCAACCAATCGCCGTGCAATTGACCACCAAATCCACATGATCGATTTCTTGCGCAATTTCTTCTTCGTTCCACGGCAACGCAAGCAAACGATTCTGCGCGCCCTGTAATTTTTCCGATCGAAAATAATTCTCTAATGTTTTTGCGAGCCTTTGAGCTTTTTCAAACGTTCGATTCACCAATACCAAACGTTCGCAACGCTCCAATGCGGCTTGAATCGCCAACGCTTGCCCTGCGCCGCCGATTCCTAAAATCATGATGCGCAAATTCCGCACATCAGCCGAAAATTCCTCGCGAATCGCCTTGAGCCATCCAAATCCGTCCGTGTTGAATCCAATGAATTTACCATGATCATTCAACACGGTATTGACCGCGCCGAGCGTCCGAGCGTGATCGTCCAATAAGTCTACGAATTTCAGCATTTCGAACTTATGAGGCAAAGTGCAATTCCAGCCTCGAAATGGAATCCCTTTTAATTGCTTTACCATTTCTTCCAGTTGTTCTACAGAGGTTTCGATTCGCACATAATGCGCCGGAATGCCTAGTTTTTGGAAAGCCGCCATTTGAAATTGCGGCGAAAGCGAATGTTGCACGGGAAAACCCAAAACACCGTAAAGCGGCGCATCTTTGGGCAATTCATTTAAGGTCTCCAATGTATATACTTCGCGCATGCCCACATCTTCGCTAAACATCTTTCCAAATCAAGCCGCTATTATCATGCGACTTTTTCAACAGACTGATAAAGAAGGAATTCTTTTTTCTTCCAATTTGCGGATAGCGCTTAGACTTTTTCCAGCGCGGCGCAACAGTTGACCGATTCGGGACGCATCGATTTGATCTTTTGTTTCCGAGCGTTGCTCTTCTATCTCAGTCAAACAATCCATCGCGTGCTGGATGGCGCCAAATAATCTTTTGTCTCTTTTTCTTATATGAGGAATGATGTCTTTTAATTTCAAAATGCTCCCGTGAAGCGTTTTATTTTCCATGGAAGTTTTTTTTCTTAGAGAGGTTCTGACAGAGTTGCCTTCTTTGTTAAGCATTTCGCCGATGGCGTCGCGGCTGAAAAAACGCGTCAACAAGCCTCCGCTTTCCTTTATAAGATTTCCACGCAAGGGCATTAAATCATTGAGATATCGCGCGATTAATTTAGAGATTTCATCTAAGGGACGCGCGTCGGAGGAAATGATCACGCGTTCAAGGCATTTCGCAACTTCGCCGTCATGCTCGCAAACTTTTTCCCGGAAAGCTTTCCAGTTTTCTCCTTTTTGAATCAAAATTTCGCTCGTTTGTATCAATACTCGCCCCATCTTATCTAATGAAGCGAGTCTTTTTGGATCAAAAACTTTCATTGTTTTAAGAAGTTCCTCGGATACTAAAACCTTGCATCTCCAGAGCCTTTCGATGAGCGATAGAACAGAACCTTCCCCTGTTTTTGATGAGGGATTTTTCTAAATAGCTGATCGCATATATTTTGCGTATTTCAACAAGTGGAAGGGGTGTGTTTTTTTAAAACAGGGGAAACTTTTTGGTGGATTTTTA
>JBMONL010000019.1:0-21181 GCA_049324635.1 Verrucomicrobiota bacterium
CCGCTTCCCCCTCCTTCAATATCCCTATGATCTGCTCTTCTCTAAATCTCTTCTTCTTCATATGTCCTCCGTTTTATACCCAGAGGACTCTCTTTTCAACCGGTCCAGTTTATCGGGGGCAGGTCAACGGTTATAGAGACCAAGCGTTGCTTCTTCAATTTCTCTATTTGATTCTTTTCAAATAGTCGCATATTTTTCTATAAGTATGCCGGGTGATCCTTATTTTATTTTGATGTACGTTTTGATCGCGATTTTTATTTATTTGATTTCCGTGGGCACAATCGAGGTGCGCGTAGGCGATTACTTGCTTAATCCTGCTGTCCAAGACGAGGAAATTGTATATTAATTTTTGAATCCCTCGATCACCAAAACCAAACGCCCGTTACCGTAAAGAGGTCCGGTGATGATGAGAGGTTTTTTGCGCGGGAGTGGGAATTCGCTCTGAATAATGGATTTTTTTTCTTGGAATAACTCCAGACGAACTTTTTTTGGATGGATTTTATTCACGCGAAGAAAAAAAACCTTGCTGGGAAGCAACCATTGATCGTACGACGCATGAGGCTCGCACACGGCCTCGCCGATTTTCTGATAATTGCGGTATCCGATCAATAAATTCAAACTTTTTCGCAAAGGATGATTGGCGAGAACGTCATTTTTAACGCCGTCATTCAAACCATGATAAAGCACCACTTGCACTGAAGGCTTGGCAAATACGCACGACGCGAAGCCGAGTAATATGAGTGTCAAAAGCAACTTTTTCATCACTGAATCACATAAGATTCCGGCATATATTCGTAGCCGTCAACCCAAATGACATCGACGCCGGTTTCGCGCGCATAAAAAGGCACGGCGCTCACACCAAAATTCACGGCGGTGACGATCGGCAAGTCTCTCAGAGGCAAATTCCACGTTGCCACACCGATCCAAACCGCCATAAGTGTTACCATACTCCAACCCACCGCGCGAATGCCCCACCATTTCCCCGCGGAAATATTCCATCCGCGGATATGAGCCTCAAAGCGCGTCCACGCCCAACGTTGATGCTGATCGCCTGGCAAAGCATCCTCGCTCATCGCGCGCAATTGATCGCGCAAAGATTTCAGTGCGCCGGAATCCGTGCGATCCAATTTCGCCAATTCTTTTTCAAAATCATCCAAGTTCTTCATAAGTTTGTTTCAGGATAGGTTGTAATTTTTGGCAACTGTAAAAAAGACGCGAAAGCACCGTGCCTTTCTTGCATTTTAAAATTTGCGCTGTTTCCTCTGTGGATAATCCTTGCACCAACCGCAATTCCACCACTGCGCGATGCTCCGGAGTCAATATCTCCAACGCGCGCGCGATCGCCGTTCTCAAATCCGTTCTCTCCGCCTCCGACATTGTTTTTTCTGGCGCGGGTAATTCTTGCACGGGGTCATTTTCATCATCTTCTTGATTCCACGGAAGGATTTGAAACCAACGTTGACGCCGATTTTTCTTGCGCACAGCGTCCAAAGCTTGATTAACGGCAATGCGATAAATCCACGTGCCAAATTTACTCTGTCCGCGAAAGCGTCCGATTTGCCGATAAGCTTTTATAAATGACTCTTGAACAATATCTTCCGCGATGCTTGCGTCTAATATAATTTGATTCACGACACTCCACAATTTGGGATAATACTCCCTATGCAGTTCCGCCCATCCTGCAGATTCGCCCGCTTGGGCCTGCTGAACCCATACGGCGTCATCCGCAGAGGCGGTCTGTTTACTTTGGACGTTTTCTGTGTCGGTTGGATTCATTCGATGTTGCTATCGTTATAGCCTATATTAAACTACTTAAAAGTTCCCTGTGAAGATTCTTTATCGTTATTTATTGGGTCGAATCATCGTCGCCACGATCATTTCGGTGATTGTTCTGACGTTTGTGCTCGTTTTGGGCAATGCGTTCAAGCGTATTTTCGACTTACTCATCAACAACGAAGTGCCGCTTTGGATCATTGCCAAAATGGTGTTTTTGCTCATTCCGCAAGTACTCACCTTTACTTTGCCATGGGGATTACTTATCGGCGTGCTCATCGTCTTTGGTTGTCTCTCGCACGATTTAGAACTCCAATCGGTGCATTCGGCGGGCATCGGGCTGGTGCCATTTATTTCGCCAGTGATTTTATTGAGTCTAGTCGCAACGCTACTGTGCTTTTACAACAACGCCTCTCTCGCGCCGCGCGCGATGACCGAATTCAAACTCATGCTCGTCGATATGGGCAAAAATAATCCCACCGCTTTCATTCGCGCCGGCGAACCGATTACTCGTTTTCCCGGTTACCGACTCTACGTGGACAAAAAAGACGGCAATATCGTCGAAAATATCCACATCTGGGAACTCGACTCCCAAGGCATACCGAAACGCTCCATTCGCGCCGACCAAGGCAACATCAGCGCCGATCTCAAAGATCTTTCTCTCACGCTCACTCTCACCAATGCCCGACAGGAAGAACGGCAGAAAGATCATATTTATTCCGGCATGCGCGCGCAACAACTTCCTCTCAAAGTCTCGCTCAAAGAAGCGCTCGATACGGCCAACATCAAACAAAATATCTCCATCAACACCATCCATCAACTCGGCGCCAGAATTTTTAACCCGCACGCTTCAAAAATTAATTTTGTTCCTCTCCTGACCGAACTCCAAAAACGCGTCGCGTTTTCTTTTGCGCCGTTTACGTTCGTGCTCGTGGGAATCCCGCTCGCGCTTCAATTCCATCGCCGCGAAACCTCTATCGGTTTTGTTCTGAGTCTCGCTATTGTCATCAGCTACTACCTCGTCGTTATTCTTGCCATGGCGCTCAAAGACAAAGCCGCCGCCTACCCCGAACTTATCGTCTGGACCCCCAACATCCTTTTCCAATCTCTAGGCTTCTTCCTCATCTGGCACGCCAATTATCATAAATCGTGACCGAAAATGCATTGACGATACGGTCGCATCAAAGAAACAATACGGTGTGCGAGTGGAACTCATCAATACGGGTACGGAGATTATTCTGGGACAAGTGCTGAATACGCATTTGGGATATATTTCAGATCAACTTGCGGAAATAGGCTTGAGAATTTCGCGGCAGATCGCGGCGCCGGACGATGCTTCGCTCAAAGACATTTTCGCCGAATCCATTCAAAGAAGCGACGCGGTGATCATCACGGGAGGTCTGGGGCCTACCTCCGATGACCAAACGCGCAACATCATTGCGGAATTGATGAAAGCCGACTTGGAATTTCATTCGGATATTTTAGAAAAAATCCAAGCGCATTTTGAACAACGCAACTTGGCGTTGCCGGAGATTTCCAAAGCGCAAGCCATGGTTCCGCGAGGTGCAACGGCGTTGCCGAATGAAAACGGCACGGCACCTGGATTATATTTTGAAAAAGAGGGAAAACATATTTTTTGTTTGCCGGGCCCGCCAAGGGAATTGCAACCCATGTTTCGCGATTCGGTTTGGCCGATTTTAAAAAATGCCGCTGAAAAAGAGAAACGCATCTACGAAAAAACTTTTCGCATGTTGGGATTCGGCGAAACCACCGTGCAGGAAAAATTGGAAGCCGAATTAAGAAAATTTTCCGGCATGGAGATCGGTTATTGCGAGCGCCCGGGAGAAGTCGATTTGCGACTCATCACCGCTTTTCCGGAAGATTTGAATCAGGCCGAAAAAATCGTTTTTGAAACTTTTGGAGACGCCATTTATACGATAGAGCGCAAAAGCATCGAAGAAGTCGTGGTAGAATTAGCCGCGTCGTCGCATCAAACCATCGCCACAGCGGAATCATGCACCGGCGGGCTGGTGGCGCATCGAATCACTAATGTGCCGGGAGCATCGGCGGTGTTGAATCGAGGTTGGGTTGTTTATAGCAATCGCTCAAAAGTGGAAGAACTCGACGTCATGGCGTCCACGATTGAAAAATTCGGCGCGGTGAGTTCTGAAACAGCTTATGAAATGGCGCTCGGCGCTCTGGAATTGAGCGGCGCAAACATAGCAGTCGCTATGACCGGCATTGCAGGTCCCACCGGAGGTAGTCCGGAAAAACCCGTCGGCACCATTTTCTTTTGTGTGGTGACTCGCAAAAAAAATACCATTGAAGAAACCTCCGTCGAACGACGCATCGTCGCACCGCGCGAAACTTTCAAACATATCGCTTCTCAAATCGCCTTGGATTTATTAAGAAGGACATTAAAAAGCAAAACCTGATGAAAATTTTAACGATATTGGGTTTGTTGGCGATCATGGGAGCACGACCGTACGCGGAACGCGGCACGATAGATTTTGATGCGGTCTACGACGCGCTACAAACGCACGGCACATGGGAGGAAATTGAAAAAAATATCTACGCTTTCAAGCCTCATGATGCTTTTGCGCCGTATCGCGAAGGAAAATGGATGTATACGGATTTCGGTTGGATGTGGATGGGCGTAAATTCCGCGTCGTGGGCGATTGAACACTACGGCGTGTGGAAACAAAAAGATTCCGGAGAATGGTTGTGGTTGCCCGACGACAAATGGTGGCCGGCTCCGGTGCAATGGCGCGTCAGCGGAGATTATGTCGGTTGGCGGCCATGTGTCTTGGATGCTTCGGGATTTCCAAATCCGCAAGGCACCAGCTTGAATCCGGCGGAATGGAATTTTGTACGAAGAAAAAAACTTGCGGGCGCGCTCAAGAGTAGCGACTTCGTCGATTTTGAAACCGCAAAATCGCTTTTGGAAAAATCCGAGCCGCTTCAACACACCTTCAAAGCATGGCGCGATATTGATCGTCCCGGCCCGGAACCTTCTTCCATCCATCCAAAAATCACCATCTTCACCATACGCAATATCCCTTCGCCTGAAATTCAACCGACGGAATTCGAGCCGACAGATGTGTTTATATGCCGCCCAAAATTTCACCAAGATGAAGACGGTATTCACAAACGCGTTCAAATCCGTCTTGATCGAACAAAAAATCCTTCAACTTCTTCCGAAGCCGATCAAAAAGACACCCATCAATTGCAAAAAGTCATGGAAACTCTTGAAATTCCCCCTCCGGATTCCAAAAACCCGGCCCATTAACAGGCTACTGAAAAACCCGCGCATGTCGCGTTGCTGGCGATTTTTTCGCTTCCGCGAGGCGCGACGAAGGAGAATATTGAAATGAAATCTTCGACTGAGGAGCAACAAAGCTGAAGCGAAAAAGCGCCGCAACCCTTTGGGCGGCACGTCTTTTGGCGACTGCACGCACCGCGTACTTGTCGTGTATTTCGTTTCAATACACTCCTCGTACGCAATGCGTGCATTCATCCAAAATCCGTTGCCGCGCGACGTGCGGGAGTTTTTCAGTAGCCTGTTAATGTAAAATGCGATCTGTAGAGAAGAAAGATCATGACTTGTTTTTGATTGGTCGGGCCGCCGGGATTTGAACCCGGGACCCCTTGAACCCCATTCAAGTGCGCTACCAAGCTACGCCACGGCCCGACACAGAAGGCATCAACCTTATCTCATCTTCTTATCTTTGCAAAGAATGAATTCAAGCAGGCGCGTTCAAACCAAGATGCAAACGCTAAATTTTTGCAAAATTTGTCATGTGTTATACTAAATCCAAAAAATAAGTTGATGAATATACCCTCCCTTTATTCCTCTGGATTCCCGCTAAAAGCGGGAATGACAAGTGTGAATTTATTTTTTGGATTTAGTATTATGGATTACCTCTCCACGGAAAAGTTGCGATGTTTGTTTTTGGCATAAAACTTGCCTTCTTTAGCAGGATGAGGCAACATTGCGCACCAATGAACCAGCTATTATGGGTCATGATTGTGTGGTTAACTGCACCGCTTCTTTTTGCTCAACCACAAGTAGAAGAATCTCGCCTTTATAGTTCCGAGCAAGAAATGCTTCGTCGTTTGCCGCCACCTGAAGCCAAAGTTCGCAAAGAGAAAAAACAGGAAGAAGTCACTGAATCCTCCGGCGACGAAGATATCGGCGTGCAAATGATGCTGAAAAAACAAGAAAAGGAAACGCCTTTTGAAATTTCCGGTAGTGCTTCGGCTTTTTACACCTCCAATGCCGAACTTGCCAAAGAATATCCAAAATCCGATTATTTTTGGATCGGGCAAGCCGGCGCCGCTTATTTGCCTAAAATTACACAAACGCTTCTTGGCGATATCACCATCTACCAGCAATTTTTTCGCTACGACGAATTTAAAAATTTAGATTTCGATAGTTTCAATGTTGGCGGTGGGTTGACTTATATTGCGCAAAATCTATGGGAGATCGCTTTCTTTGCCCGTTATAATTTCAATCGTCTCACGCACGCGCACGAAAGTTCCGATGGCCCGCAACACTCGGAATTTTTCAAAACGCATTCGATCACCGCCGGTTTGCAAAAGATTTTTCAAATCAATCGCGCGCAGTATTGGTACGTGGGACAGATGAGCCAAATCAATATGGCTGATCCCGTATCGTCCCAACGCAATGATTATAGTCTTTTCACGGGTTATAACTTGGCGCTGACGCGCAATGTGGATGTGCAATGCATGTATCGCGCCGCTTATGTGTGTTATGCTAATGACGAACGTGAAGATATCAATCAAAGCGTCTCCGCAGGTGTTTCTTATAAACCTTTCGAATGGGCAACCCTCTCCGCAAGCGGTTCGCTCGGATTGAACAATTCCAATCAACCGGCCAACAACTACGATGTCGTCAATGCCGGCCTCGGACTCAACCTTAAATATAAATTTTAACCATGAAGCGTTTGTATTTTATCATCCTGAGTTTGGCGGCAATGTCGCCGGCGTTATACGCGGCGCAAACGCTGAAAAAAGCGGAAGTTACCATTGCAGTGAATGATGTGCGCCTTGCTTCGCCTGCGCAACCGGAACGTCCCGCGCAGATCAACGACGTGATTACCGGTCAATCCGTGCTTAATACCGGAGCAAAATCGCGCGCAGAATTACTTTTTGACGACAAAACACTTGCGCGCATCGGCGCGAACGCTTCGTTTTCTTTCCAAGAAGGCACGCGCAATATGGAATTGAAAAAAGGCACGTTATTGCTTCAAGTTCCCAAAGACGCGGGCGGCGCCACAGTCAAAACCGCCGCGGTGACCGCCGCGGTGACCGGCACAACTATTCTGCTTGAATACACTCCCGGTCAAGCGGTTAAAGCCATCGTTCTCGAAGGCACATTGCGTCTATTTCTTCCCGGACGACCGGGCGAATCGATTTTGGTGCAACCCGGACAAATGATTTTCATGGACCCAAAATCCAATCAAATCCCCGATCCTGTAGATGTCGATCTCAAGCGCCTTGTCGGCTCTTCCAAGCTTCTTCAAATGAAATCTCCTGATGACGGCGCAGGCGGAGAAGGAAATAATCTCAATTTTGTAATCATTGATCATCAAATTGATAATCAACAAGAACTCATCCAATCCGGCGCTTTTTCTGAGACGAACATTCTAATTGTTGGCGAAGGCGGGGAAGTCATGCTTGCGAGCGATGAACTTCTCGCCGCCATTGATCAAGCTATTGCCGCTCAAGACCTCAATCCCGAAAAATACTGTCCTGCGCCATTGATCACCACGGAAACATCAACCGGCAATTATGCCATCACTGCCAATACTCAAATCAACACAGACCCAACCATCACCACTGCAGGAGGAGTGACAGACAAAGGCGGATTTTATAATACTTCCGGTTCAAGCCAAGGGTCTCCGCCTGTTTACCTTTTCAATGACAACGCTCATTCATTTGACATTACCTCTTATTTCACCAGCGACGATGCCGCCAACATCGATCTTTTTGATATCGCCGTATTTCATTTTTCCAATACTGTGACTCTGGAAGGAACTCCTGCAATTACCATTCCGTCCAACGGTGCGCATTACATTGCGATTGTTTCCGACGGGAACATCACATCCGGAGGAGCCTATACGCTCGATTTGAATGATGTCGGTCTTGGATTGATTACAAAAAATGGCGATATTTCTCTGAGTAATACCGCAATCGATATCAGCGGGAGCGCATACGGCGATTTGTATGTGTATGCACGTGGCGTAGGACGCAATCTCACTGTCGGCGCAAATATTGAAGGCAATGAGACGGCCGATGTTGAGCTCATCGCTGAAAATAATATTTCCATCACGGGTGATTTAACCAATATTTATCGACTCAAAATTCACGCAGGGTCTGGAGCTATTACAGCCTCGAATTCTCTTATCGAAGGCGGCGATCATATTGAGATCGTTGGAACATTAACCATGACAGGCACCGGGTGGCTCGGCGCAAGAGAAATTGACATTGACGGCAATCTCACCATGACAGATGCGTCTGGAGACCTCGTTTCTGAATACGTCAGTTGCAACGGAAGTATCACCACACGCAAATTGACCGTGGAGCAACTTTATGTTGATGGAACTCTTACAGTGGGTTCCGGCGGTATCAATCCTCATACGTATGCCGATGAAACCACCGCGCATTATCTTTCAGCCAATGCGGTAAATGTCACAGGGTATTTGGATTATTTTTACGGCGATGATGCGACGACTTCATCTCAAGCGACAGGCGGACATATTTTAACTATTGATGTCAATTCAGGCCTTACTTTTGATAATGCCGGCGGCGCAAACGCAATTCCTACTAATGGGGCTATTAATTTCTCGGGCGGAGATGCGCTGAATAGCACTTATGCCCAAGCAGGTGACGGTGGTAGTTTCAGTGTGATTGCCTCAGGCAGTCTAAATCTTAATCGCAATATCGAAGCGCGTCCGGGAAGCGCCTATACCGCCGGCTTAGAAGGGCAAGGGGGTACTGTTTCGTTGCAAAGCGAAAGCACACTTACCATTATGAGTAATATCGGCATTACTGTAGCCGATTCTACTCAAGCGGGATCACCTCCTTATCAAGGACGTAAGTCGTGCGACGGCGGACTCATCAGTCTCAAAAGTTTAGCCACAAGCGGCAATGGGATTGTGATCGGTACTGCAGGATCGAGTAATCAATTGCTTGCATTGACGACACTCGCTCCCACCACAGGATCAAAAATCGAATTTCTCACAGAAGGCGCTAATATCGTTATGAACGGCTCCGGAAGCGAAGTTTCTACAGGTCAAACAACGGCCACAACACTAAATAAAATTCTTTACGACACGACCACTTCCGCGGGGAATATTACTTTTGCCGGCAATGCAGGAATGCCCATTAGCATTGTTTCCGACGTTATTCGTATGAGAGCAGGACATACATTGGCGCTTAGTTATACCACTTTAACGGCTTCTGAAGTCCGCCTTTTTGCCGGCAATACTTTAGCATTTAATACAGGGGTCACTTTAAATTCCCCTATGATTTACCTTTCTTCACCGACTATTAGTTTTGCAGCCTCGCCTTCTCTTTCTCAGAATTGTACGATCAATGTATACAGTAGCTCCTCTGTGACCGCTGGAAATTTCACTGGCGCAGGCGTGCCGACAATTAATACTCTGAGTACCGCTCCTACTTTTGATCCTTAAGGTTGTTAAAAAACACGATTATTCAGCAATCGATTTTTCCGGTGAGGATTCTTTGAAAACTTGGAGAAAATGTTTGATCGCAGGGGAGAGAATGCGGTTTGCCTTATAAATAAGACCCAGTGTGCGATAATGCGCAGGCCCATGAAGTTGAAGAATCGTAATCGTTCCTGTTTTTTGTTCTTTTTCAACGGCGGATTCAGGCACAATAGCCATGCCAGCGTTGATTTCCACAGCTTGCTTGAGCGTTTCAATATTATCAAATTCCATGGAGGGCCTGATGGAAACATTCTCCTTGGAAAAAATATGATCGATGGCTTGCCGTGTGGGTTGATCGATGGCAAAGGCAATAAATTTGTGCGCCGCTAATTCTGAAATCCGGACCTCTTTTTTATGCGCCAAAGGATGCTGAGGCGCGCATACCACTACCAATTTATCTTTTTTGAAGATATCTATCCTCAGGCCTTTTTTGGCGGCAGGGAACGCCACTAATCCCAAGTCGCTAATGCCATTAGCGACTTCTTCGTAAACTTGATTGGAGCGACGGTATTCGACATGAATGTTGACGTTCGGGTATGCGAGCAAAAATGCTTTGAGATACACAGGGAGTTGATGCAGACCGATGCTGTACACCGTGGAAACGCGGATTTCTCCGGTCACCACATTGTGCATTTCGTCGAGTTGATGTTGAAAAGCGTCAAAAATATCGACGATATCTTTGCTTGTTTTGTAAAAAAGCTCGCCCTCGCGGGTGAGATCGAAGCGCTTACTACTGCGTTCGATGAGCGGCACGCGAAAGAGAGTTTCAACAGCTTTAATCTGTTGACTCACGGCAGACTGAGTAATCCCGTTCATCTGCGCGGCTTTGCTGAAACTCTGAGAATCTACCAGGTCTCGAAAGACTCGAAAAAAATCAATTTGCATATCGAAATATAATATACATATCTTATTATAAATCAACCAATAGAACTCCTCGTATGCAACTATCCTCTGCACTGGAAGCAGTTAAGCTAACCATAAAAGAAACCTCCGAGCGTTGCTCGAGAAGTGCGGAACATATCCAATTAGTCGGCGCCTCCAAAGGCGTTTTGCCGGAAAAACTTCGTGAAGCTTTTGAAGTCGGATTGCATTGTTTTGGAGAAAACCGTGCGCAAGAATTGAAAGCCAAGGTTCATGAATTACCGGGAAATTGCGAATGGCATTTCATTGGCGGATTGCAGACAAATAAAGTCAAAGATGTCGTGCCGTGGGTCACATTGATTCATTCTGTCGATCGCATAGAACTGGCTACAGAAATCGACAAGCGCGCCGGATTATTGGGAAAAACACAGAAAGTGCTCGTGGAAATCAATGTCGGCGGTGAAACTAACAAACACGGCGTCGCCCCTGAAAAGATGCTCGATTTAATACTCTTCATAAATCATTGTAAAAATCTGGAAGTCATCGGCCTCATGACCGTTGCGCCATTTTTTGAAGATTTGGAAAAAGTACGGCCATTTTTCCGGAAACTAAGAGAACTCAAAAATGATTTGGAACAAAGGACCGGATTGGTATTGCCAGAATTATCGATGGGTATGAGTCATGATTACACTGTTGCTATCGAAGAAGGCTCGACCATCGTGCGCATCGGCACAGCTATTTTTGGAACAAGAACCCATCCTATGTAGAAAGAAGGGTGCATGTCATAGAAGTGGGTTTTGGTTTCTGCCCTCTGAGGAACATATAGTACCTTTTCCTATAAGACGTTCTTCTCGCTTGTCATTCCCGAGCAGTTTCGCGAAGCGAAACCAATCGGGAATCCAGAAAGATAAAACCCACCCTTAATTCCTCTGGATTCCCGCTCAAGGCGGGAATGACAAGTGGGGAAATAAGCATTTTGATTGCATCAAAACCCACTTCTATGACATGCACCCTAGAAAGAAGCAGAGATTGCCATGAGGCAAAGCTTATGGTAAAAATGACTCCTATGTCTCAACTATCTTCAACGAACGCCTTTGAAAAATGTTTAGCTTATCTTCAATCCCAACTTTCGGATTCCGGGAAAAAGAAGGTGAAGCGAATCATGCATCCATCGATCACGATTTCACGGATGGCCGGCGCGCGCGCGGATGTCATCGGGCCTAAATTGGCCGCTTATCTTTCCACTTATGATATGCAAAGTGAAATTCCATGGGCTTTATTCGATAAAAATCTGATTCAAAGAGTTTTGGAAGACAACGCGTTGCCGAAGCGTTTAGAAAAGGCATTTGCCGAAGACAAGCTACATATTGTGGAGGACTTGATCAGTGAAATTTTTGGCAAAGACCCATCCAATTGGTTCTTGTTTCAAAAAATATGCAACACGATTTATCGCCTCGCTAAGTTAGGCAACTCTATCATTGTCGGACGCGGTTCGAATATTATTGCCATGGGATTGCCCAATGCGTTTCACGTGCGACTGATCGGCTCGGTGGAAAAGCGGACCGCTTACATTAAAGAGAAGCATCAATTAAGCGAAAATGAAGCTCGGCTTTATATCAAAAAAACCGATCGTGCGCGGGAAAATTACGTGCGTGGCCGTTTCGACAAAGATATCAACGATCCGAGCCTTTATCATTTGGTGATTAATACGGATTGGTTGAGCGACGAGGAAATCATTATCCTTATTGGCGAAGCGGTTCTCCAAAAAATTCGTCTCGCGCAAACGGCAAGTTGATTTTTGAACAGAATTCACAGAATTTGCTCTGCGTCACGAGACCCTTTACCTTGTGTAAAGAGGTCGTAAACAGAAAATATTACAATTGACGATATGGAACATCACGCCCTCATTCGGGATTTGTGCTGGATTTTGTTAGCCGCCGGCGCCGCCGCGGTGATTTTCCATTGGTTGCGACAACCTCTCATCTTAGGATATTTATTGGCGGGTTTTTTATTGGGGCCGTACTTTCCATTATTTCCTACGGTAAACGCCATCGAAAATGTTCAAGCGCTCAGCGAACTTGGAGTGATTTTTTTGATGTTTTACATTGGATTGGAATTTGATGTCGGCAAATTGCGCAAAACTTTTATTCCCGCTTTTTTGGCGTTGGCCATTCAAACGTTCTTCATGATGTTGTTGGGATTGCAAGCCGGCGCCATATTGGGATGGCCTTATCTGCAAAGTTTCTTTTTAGGCGGCGTGTTGTCGATCAGTTCGTCCATGGTGACCGTTTCTTTTTTAAGGAGAAAAGGCGATTTGACCAGACCCTATGCCGGATTGACCATCAGCACGCTCATCATGGAAGACATTCTGGCGATTTTGTTTTTAGTGCTCATTACCGGCACGTCCGTCAATGGAAATTTTGCGTGGCACACCGTGGGGCGTGCGACTTTTCTGGTGGGCATTTTCATCGTCGTTGTTTTTTTACTCGGTAAACTCATGGCTCCGCGCCTTCTTTTTGTTCTGAAAAAATTCGGCGATCCGGAAGTCATTACTTTATTTACGGTAGGCTTGATTTTAGGCGTCAGTCTTTTGGCTCAAGAATTTCAATTTTCTCTGGCGCTGGGCGCATTTTTGGCGGGAGCGATTTTATCGCGCACCACGCTGGCGCGTGAAATCGAGCGTTTGACTGAGCCGCTGAGAGACGTTTTGACGGCGCTGTTTTTTGTGGCGATGGGCATGCTCATCGTGCCGGAGCATCTTTTAAGATACGGGAAAACCATTCTCGTTTTGAGCGCATTGATGATCGCAGGAAAGATAATTTCGTGTTGGATGGGATTTGTTTTAGCTGGGCAACGTTCCTCGACTTCGTTTCGGGCGTCTCTGCCCAAAGCGCAAATCGGCGAATTCAGTTTTATTATCGCCGCGATGGGCGCCACCGCGCACGTGACGGATGAGAGGCTCAAGGCGGTGGCTTCCGGAGTGGCTTTTGTGAGCATTTTTTTGACGCCTGTATTCAACGCTCGCGTGGAATCATGGGTGCAATTCGGACGTCGTCACGAGCCGAAATTTTTCAAAGACATCATTACGCTTTATCATAATTGGCTGGACATTTTGCGTCTTGGATTATCCCGAAGCGTGCTGGCAAAAACGGTGTACCGCATTTTCACCCGCGTGGGCGTCAATTTTTTGTTGTTCAACGCGTTGATTTTGCTGGGTGCGATGTTGACGAGTAAAATTGATATTTCTCAAGAATGGAGCGTTTTAGAAGTGGCGCTTCAAGAAGGCGTCTTTATCGTGATTGCGTTGCTGGGATTGCCATTTGTGGTGGATATTCTGCGCAATTTGGATGTGATTGTTCTGCTCATTTCGGAAACCGCGCTGGAACGTAGCGCTTCGCAACGATTGGCTAGAGGCATTTTCAAAGACGTGCTGACATTCATTCTGCGGTCTATTTTCTTGGTGAGTTTTGGAATTATTTTTCTTCTGGTTTCGGCGCCTTATTTGCCGTCGGGATTTTCGGTGATCCTATTTATTTTGGTGTCCATCAGTCTGGCGATCTTGCTATGGCGCAAAGCCGTGCGCTTTCATCATCGCATGGAGGGCGCTGTTTTGCGTTCGATGGTGGATCAAAGCCGAGCGGCATTGGCACATACGATTGAAGGCGCCTTGAAATATGTAACTCAACAAAATCCGTGGGATGCGATCGTTGAAGAAGTCGAAATCGCGCGCGATTCAAAATTCATCGGAATGAAAGTGAAAGATTTGGGCTTGAGAAACCTTACCGGCGTCACGATTATTGCCGTGAGACGATCGGATGTTTGTCTTTACGATGCCTTGCCGGATATTCCACTTTTTCCGCATGACAGCGTTCTGCTTTTCGGCGAAAAAAACCAAATCGAATCCGCATCGCAATACCTCAATCAATCCGGTAAAAACGTTAACGTCGCGCCGCCGAATTATTCGTTGGAAAAAGTGCTCGTGCCTCCACGAGCGGATATTGCGGGACTGTCCTTAAAAGAATTAAATTTCCCGAAAAATTACGGCGTGACTGTTTTGGGTATTCAGCGCGGCAATCAAAAAATTACCGGCCCCAAAGCGGAAGAAATAGTCGAACGCGGAGATATTTTATTTGTCATGGGCACGCCGGAAGCGCTAAAGCATTTTCAAACCACCATTGAAATTCAATGAATCATTCTCAAAAAATTCATTCGATTCGCGCCGAAGACCTGAAAATTACAAACTTGGGTTCCTGTTTGATTCCTTCGCCTATTAACGCTCTTTTCAAAGAAGATTTGGGCGAATTGCGTTTTATAAGCGATGAAGACCGCGTGGTGTTTAACGATCATATTCTAGAGATGAACGCGCTGTGCGCACGCGGAGAAGAAATTCCTTCGCTGGAATTGGCGGGGCCTCGAAAAAATATTTATTTCGATCCGGCGCAATCGCGTTGCGCGATTGTGACGTGCGGCGGATTGTGTCCCGGCTTGAACGACGTCGTGCGCGGATTGGTTATGCAGTCGTATTATCGTTATGGAATCCAAAAAATTTACGGCGTGCCGTATGGTTACGAAGGATTTATTGCGAAATATGGACACACCGCGCGCAAATTATTGCCGGAAGACGTGGCGGATATTCAGCATTTAGGCGGGTCGATTCTGGGCACATCGCGAGGCGATCAAGACATCGGCGAGATCGTGAATTGGTTGGAAGATCATCAAGTGAATATTCTGTTTGTGGTCGGCGGCGACGGCACTTTGCGCGGCGCGAGCGATATTTGCAAAGAAATTGAAAAGCGCGGCGACAAAATTGTCGTTGTCGGCATTCCGAAAACCATTGATAACGACATCATGTGGATCGATAAAAGTTTTGGGTTCGACACGGCATTCACCGCGGCGGCGGAATCGATACGGAGCGCCCATGTAGAAGCCTTGGGAGTGTATAATGGAATCGGCTTGGTTAAACTCATGGGACGCGAATCGGGATTTATCACGTGCAATGCGGCATTGGCGATGAGTTATGTGAACGCGGTTTTGATTCCGGAAGTCCCGTTTCAGCTTCACGGAGACAATGGTTTTTTAGAGTGGCTTCACAAGCGAATCGATCGGCGGCATCACGCGGTGATCGTGATCGCCGAGGGCGCCGGACAAGAGTTGTTTGAAGGCGAGCGAGGGAAAGACGCTTCCGGCAATGTGAAATTTCATGACATCGGCGTGTTTTTGAAAAAGAAAATTGAGGAATATTTTAAGAGCATCCACATGCCGGTGTATATGAAATATTTCGATCCAAGTTATTTGATTCGCAGTGTGCCCGCCGCGCCCAAAGACAGTATGTTTTGTTCGCGCTTGGCGCAAAACGCCGTGCACGCCGCCATGTGCGGCAAAACCAATGTGCTCATCGGACGCTGGAAAATGAATTTTGTGCATCTGCCGATTCCCTTGGTCACCGCCGGCAGAAACCGCGTGGATCCCAACGGCGATCTGTGGCTCTCTGTCCTCGAATCCACCGGCCAACCTTTTGATTTTAAGTGATGACTTGAAATTCCAAATCGGAATCTCAAGTTACATTAGGCACAGGGACTTGATTTTTAGGTTGTGTAAGCGTAGAGGTAGAAAGAGATGCCAAAGGAACTTCAACTTTCTCAAGCGATTGAGCAACGTATTTTTTTAATCCGCGGTCAACGAGTCATGTTGGGACATCATTTAGCGGAACTGTACGGCGTGCCTGCAAAAGCTCTGATACAAGCCGTGAAGCGTAATCGTGATCGCTTCCCCGATGATTTCATGTTTCAGATTGATAGGCAAGAGTTTGCAATCTTGAAGTCACAAATTGTGACCTCAAGTTGGGGTGGCATACGCCGCATGCTTCCGTATGCTTTTACAGAACAAGGTATCGCTATGCTTTCGAGCGTGCTTCGCAGTCAACGAGCTATTCAAATTAATATTGCGATTGTTCGCACATTTATCCGACTGCGAAAAATGATCATCGACAACAAGGAACTGGCTTTGAAATTGAATCAGCTTGAGCAAAAATTCGGCAAGCATGATGAAGAAATTCAGTTACTTTTTAATGTGATTAAAAAACTCATGACACCGCCGCCGGAAAAGCCTAAAAAACGCATTGGGTTTCGACCGGCGAATACAAATTGAGGTGATTATGGCGTTGATGGATGCGATTAGAAGATTATTGGGATTGCCGCCTGCGGACGCACATGAGCCGCGAAAAATTACCGAGATTCGACGAAGTATCGGCGATCCGCACATGAAACCTTATCTCGATCCTAGCACGGGGGATAAGCAACCCTATGATTACAGCGTGGGCATGACTAAACCGTACGATCCTTCGGTCGGAGATCGCGCGCCTTATGATGTTTCAACGGGAATGAATCAACCGTATGATTACACGACCGGCGTGCAAAAACCTTACGATATTATTTCAGGCAAGGACCAAAAACCTTATGATCCCGTCTCCGGAAAAAAATTGCCTTATGACCCAAATACGGGAATCATCGAGGGCTACGATCCGGTCACGGGCAATTTGAAGCCCAAAAAACCGCGTCGCGCGTGAAATTTTTTTTAGACAGAATGAACAGAATAAGAGATTGCCACGTCGCTTCGCTTCTCGCAACGAAAGCGAAACGCTTTCGATTTTGTTAATTCTGTCTAAAAATCACCTCGCATGAAATTTATTATTTGGAAAACGCTTTCACGAAAAGAACGGCTTCAGGTTTTGCGGCGTTCGGCGCAAAAACAAAACGATGATATCCGATTTATCGCGCTTCAAATCATCGAAGAAATCAAAAAACGCGGCGATTCCGCCTTGGAGGAATTTTCTGAAAAATTCGACAACGTCGCTCTGCGGTCTTTCCGAGTAGGCGATCGCGAATTTCAACGCACGGAGCGCGAACTATCGGAAGAAATCAAAAAAATGCTTCAGCGCGCGGCGCGCAATATCGAAAAATTTCATGCGGCGCAAAAACGCGGAAAAATTTGCGTCCAAACTATGCCGGGAGTTTCCTGCGAATTGAGATTTTTGCCGATTGAAAAAGTGGGGCTTTACGTGCCGGGCGGAACCGCAACATTGCCCTCCACCGTGTTGATGCTGGGTATTCCTTCGAAGTTAGCCGGGTGCGAAACACGCATTCTCTGCACGCCGCCGCGCCAAGACGGAAGCGTAGATCCCTCAATTTTATACGCCGCACAATTATGCGGCATCCGCGAGGTGTACCGAATCGGCGGCGCTCAAGCGATTGCCGCGATGGCGTACGGGACAAAAACTGTGCCCAAGGTGGATAAAATCTTCGGGCCAGGAAACGCTTATGTGACCGAAGCAAAAATACTCGTTTCGCAAGACCCCGATGGTGCGGCAATGGATATTCCCGCGGGACCTTCGGAAGTCATGATTTTAGCGGATGGGAAAGCCGATCCGGTTTTTGTGGCGGCGGATTTATTGAGTCAAGCAGAGCACGATCGACACGCGCAAGCGATTTTGGTCACTCATCATATTCCTTTGGCGAAAAAAGTGGCGGAAGAAGTTCGCCGGCAAGTCGTGAATTTGCCGCGAAAAAATATTGCGGAGGTTTCATTGCAAAACAACGGAAGAATTATTTTAGTGGATTCTTTGAAAGCGGGCATTGAAGTCATCAATGCCTATGCGCCGGAACATTTGATTCTTCAAATCGACAAACCGGAAAAATACCTCAAAGACATCCGGCACGCCGGTTCGATTTTTCTTGGAAAATGGACGCCCGAAGCTGTGGGAGATTACGCCAGCGGCACGAATCATATTTTGCCGACTTATGGCTATGCGCGGGCATTCGGCGGCGTCAATCTGGCTTCATTTATGAAAACCATGACCGTGCAATCCCTCACCGCCAAAGGCTTAAAAAATATTGCTCCAATTGTGGAAAAATTAGCTGATCTAGAAGAACTTACAGCACATAGACACGCAGTCTTTCTGCGCAGAAAAAACTTAGAGCATTTTTAAAAAACTATAGCTACTCAAAATTCTTCTGCGCTTATTATAATAAAAAGCGCGCTGAAAAGCGCGCCTTTTTTTGGACAGAAATCTTTTTAAGATTTTGCGCCGTTGACGACGATTTGCCGTCCCATAAATTCCTTACCGTTGAATTGATCTACGGCGGCTTTGGCGGTTTCGATGGCTTGCATTTCCACAAAACCGAAGCCTTTGGAATTGGAATGACGATCGCGCACAATTTCCACATTGTGCACCGCGCCTGCTTGGGCAAATAAATCAAATAAGTCGCTCTCCGAGGTTTCGTACGAAAGATTTCCTACGTACAATTTCGGCGAAGTGACTTCCACAGGAGCTTCTTCCCTGCGGTGATAAGGCTGGGATTGTTGCTCTTCACCTCCAAACATTGGAGCGCGTTCTTCGCGGCGACCTTCGCGTTGTCTGCGCGGCGGGCGATCGTATTCTACAGGTTTTTCCAATCCGAAAAGCCGCTTAAAAAAGCCTATAATGCCTCCGGATTGTTGTTTGGGTTCGGCAGAACGAAAACGCCTGCCGCCGCCGTCGTGGCGGTGATGATGATGATGTCTTCGACCGCCTTGACGTCTGCGGCGGGGATAATCAGAACTCATTCTTTATTATTTTTAAGAAAAGGCAATGGCGACACTCCAAGAGTAGATAGCCAACGGGAATGAAACGGCGTGAAGCCGTTTCACGAGATAAGTTTTATATTCTAAGTTCATCGCGCTCGAAAATTTGAATGCGTTAAACAGCCCGTCGAATACGAATCATGGGTCGCGTTAATAAATCACCCATCGCAAAAGCGAATTTATTTGTCAGACCACTAGTACAAAGTCTCTTAACTTACACAACCGGCGATACTTCCTAATAACAGCATCGTCGGAGCGAAGGGCGGGCCTTTTCTAAAAACTCCTTTCAAGAACCCAACGCTAGCGCACATGCCCTATTTTGGCAAATCTTAATCAATTTTTTTAGAAAAAAAAGCCTTTATTCTGGCGCGTAAGCTAGTTCTTGGGGGATATTGACGCGGGTGCGGATGACGGAGGCGATGCGGTCGAGTTCTTCGTTGGAAAGCGCTGTAGCCCAAGATTCTGTGGTTGGACGCGCAATGGTATAAAGATGAAGTTTGAGGATTTTGCCGCCGGCTTTTTGGATGGTTCTCAATTGGTCGCAGTAGGCAAAAATTTCCTCCTTTGGAGGAGGCTTGCCGCGCATTCGGAAAAAGAGCGATTGGATCATGAGCGGACACCACTGCGCGGTTTCGGAGATATTTTGAAGAATGCGCTCGAAATGAACAAAAGAGCGATTGACTTGTTTATAATATTTTTCCGTGCCGGCATCGAGCTTTGCCCAGATTTCATAAGGTCCTTTTTGCATTAACTGAATTCCTTTTTTGACCGAAGCGCGCTCCAAGCAAGTTGCGTTTGTAATCAAAACCAATTTCACATCCGGACAGCCGAATTCCGAACGTATTTCCGAAGCGATATGCACAACTTCGGGAAAAACGGGGCAGGTGGTAGGTTCGCCGTCGCCGCTGAAAGCAATGTCTTTTAAATCGCGCCATTCTTGAGGGACAGACGCAAAAGGCTCGGTTTTAAATAAACTGCCGGTTTGCCAGAGCTTGAGCATCGTTACCAATTCGCTCGCCAAACTCGCTAAACTTAAATTTTTACCGGCAGAAGGTATTTTTCGATCCACTTCGCAATAGACGCAATCAAAGTTGCACACCTTGTCGGGATTGAGATTGATGCCAATGGAAACTCCCTTGGAGCGTCGGGAAATTACAGGATAGACGTAATTAAAATTTTCCCAAGAGCGCCGATGATCTTTCACAGCCTCCATGCTCTTAATCTATACCTTTGCTAATACAAAAGCGAGTATGGAATCAAAAAATTATCAAAAAGACGCTAGTACCCTGACAAATAAATTCTGAAACATTTGTTGCGAGCGCCGCGAGATGAATGGCAAGGCGCGACGAAGGAGAATATTGAAACAAAATCTTCGACTGAGGAGCAACGAAGTCAGTCGCTCGCGCCGCCGCAACCCATTCGGGCTGTGAATCTTTTTGGAAATTTCTTCGTTGCGCACTCGTCAGATATTTACTTTCAATATCCTCCTCGCGCGCGTCTTGAAATTTCCAAAAATCTTTCACAGCAAATGTCTCAGAATTTATTTGTCAGGGTACTAGACACTCTTCTCCGAACGACACATTCACAAATATGAACACAGTTTCGGACCCTTTTGAATCATTGATCGTGCTTGGCGATATGCCAAAAGATCAATCTTCTTCTACGCTTATTCCCAGTCATGACAAAATGACTCCTTCGTGTAAAAAAGGCATTGCGATATTTGACAGATGATTTAAAGCATAATAAATTATGTCTAATGAAAGAGATTGTTTTTAGAGTTGAGAAGTGTAAAGACTCGCGGCGGCTTGTCGCCTCGTGGGATGCTCTCTCAGGCAAAGGTGGCATTACCACTCAAGGCAGAGATTTGAAAGAATTGCAGGAAATGATAAAAGATGCTGTGCGTTGTCATTTTGAACGAGGAAAACGTCCGCGTTCTGTGCGTCTGCACTTTATTAACGATCCTGTGTTAGCCACAGCATGAAATTGCCTCGAGATCTTTCCGGTGGCGAAGTTGTTCGAGCGCTCCGAAGGATGGGATTTGATGTCGTGCTGTAGATGTCAAATAATTCGATGACAAAAGTGAGTGCGTTGTGGGGATGGGGAGGAGGGAGTTGAGGGAGGAGGAAATGAGGCTTGCCCTTGCAAGGGCAAGCCTCATTTTGCCGGAAGAAAGA
>JBMONL010000020.1:0-20388 GCA_049324635.1 Verrucomicrobiota bacterium
ATCGCCGATGGACTCCGCGAACTCTTCCACACCCTCACCACCCCGCTTTTTAACTCCGACCCCATCCCCATCACCCCCGATCTCCCTTGGTTCTCAGACCCCTAAAAAAACAGAGGAAACTTCTGTACTATTTAGATAGACCTTAATTCGGAAGGTCATTAGAATCGTCTTTTTTATGAGGATTCTTGCTGTTCATCCGGGACACGATGCTTCGATTGCGCTATACGACGATTATCGTCGTTTATTCATTTCCAAAGAAGAGCGACTGATCCGATTAAAAAATTTTGACAGCCAAGGACAAATTCCAAAACTCTCGTGGGAAAAGCTTCGCAAAGAACATAATTTGCAAACCGTAGAAGCACTTGTGATGACGCGCACGTTTTTACAGGGATGTTATTATCGGTACGAGCCGCTGAAAAAGAAATTGCAACGCGCTTGGCGCGAATTTCGGAAACAAACGCCTCAGGGTTACGATTTAGCGGGACGCATGCGAAAATATCGATTTTCTGAAGAAAAATTATTAAATTTAAATTTAATCAAACATGATTTGGGCATTCCGCAAAAAACGCCTGTTTATTTTAGCAATCATCATTATGCGCACGCGCTTCCCGCACTCTTTTACAAACCGAAATGGTCAAATGCCTTGATTTATACGGCGGACGGTGGCGGCGACGCGGATCATTACGGTATTTTTCATTTTGACGGAGCCAATTTAGAGATTATCTATGGAGGTGATGCGCACATCTACGATCAAAATCATAGAGAAGGCGGACATTCGTTGGGGCAAATGTATTGCGTCATCACCGAGATAGCGGGTTTCACGCGCAATCGCCACGAGGGAAAAATCACAGGATTGGCGGGCTTCGGTAAGCCGGTGTTGTTGAATGAATTTAAAAAACATTATTATATTCGCGATGATGGCGTTATTCGTTCTCGTTTTAAAAATTACCAAGAAATGGAAAAATTTTTCTGGGGAATATCCAAAACTTGCTCCATGGAAGATTTGGCGTCGTCGGGACAAAAATTATTAGAGGATATGTTTGTTGAATCGATGCGCATTCTTCAGCAACGCAAACAATTTCAAAATCTTGGGCTTTGCGGAGGCGTTTTTTCCAATGTGCGATTGAATCAAGTCATGTCTGAATTATCGGGTATTGAAGATGTTTTTATTTTCCCGCCAATGGGAGACGAAGGCTTGGTTATCGGAGCTGTGCTAGACGTTTGTATTCGTCAATATGGATTTGCTTCCTTTTTAAAAAATCGCCATGAATTGGGGACAGTTTATTGGGGCGATACATTTAAAAAAATCGAATCCTGCCTGAATAATTCCGTTCAAATTGTCGCCAGCAGAAATATTATTGATCGTTCGGCGGAATTATTGCGTGATGGAAAAGTTTGCGCGTTGTTTACCGGCGGCATGGAATACGGTCCGCGCGCTTTGGGCAATCGAAGTATTCTCATAAATCCCGCCGATCGTTCTATCAACGACACGGTGAATCATCGATTAGCGCGAACAGAATTTATGCCTTTTGCTCCTGTCGTACGAGAAGAACGCGCGACTGACGTTTTTGAAACTACGCCTTCTAATACTTTTGCGATGAAATACATGACCATCACTTGCGGCGTAAAATCCGAATGGAGAGACAAAATTCCCGGAGTGGTGCACGTAGACAACACTGCGCGCCCGCAAATTATTGCGCGCGCCGATAATCCATTATATTACGATATCCTTTTTAAATTTGAAGAACTCACAGGACTTCCCTGTTTGGTCAATACCAGTTTCAATGCGCACGAGGAACCGATTATTAACACGCCTCAAGAAGCACTCAATGCTCTTATGCAAGATCGCATTGATTATCTTATCACAGATCGCTTGATTCTCAAAAAAGCATCTCTCGATATTAGAGCATTTTAAATAATGTCGTAGCCATTTTCAGGCAATGGGCCTTCGCGAGGCAATGTTGCTCAGACGTCTGAGCAAAAGCCAACCGCATCGCCGGTAATCTGCGGATGGTCATCATCAGGCGAGCTTGCTTGGACCGTGCAAATGCTGTGGCTAACCCAAATTTCTCACCATAAGAGGTAAAACTCTGCCAGAGTGTTGGTGAAAAGGCAGGCTAAGTCAACGCCTCTCTTTTTATTGCGCGCCGCGAAGTCATTCACAACCTCGCTACGCTTCGGGACTCCGCTCCGCTCGGTCACGAATAACTTCGAAAACGGTCTCAGAGAAATTTTCGCTTGCGCCAATCATTCTACAATGATTGGCGTTTGCGCTTAAGGCTGAGTTGTGCCATGGATTTTTGGATCATGGCGGCGAGAGCTTCTTCTTCTTCGGTCGTGCGGATGCGTTTTTCGGCAAGAGCATCTTGAGCGCGTTTGAGGGCTTCTTCGACTTGGTCTTCGTCGATTTGTTCCGCTTTGAGCGCCATATCGGTGAGAATAATAATATTGTGTCCGGTGATTTCGACAAAGCCTTCGCCGGTTGCGAGCGAAAAACTCTCCGCGCCTTTTTTCACTTGAAGTTCGCCGGGTTTCATCATCGTGACGAGCGGCACGTGCATGGGCAAGATGCCGAGTTCGCCTTCGACGCCGGGAATCACCACCGAATCCACATCGTCCGAGTAGACTTGAGCTTCCGGTGTTACGATTTCAAGATGAATAGCCATATTTAATAAATTTTTTTAGACAGAATTAACAGAATCAATTCCTTTTATTTTTTCTCAACGGTTTCGAGCGATCCTTTCATGTAGAAATTCGCCTCCGGCACATCGTCGTATTTGCCTTCGAGAATTTCTTTAAATCCGCGCACGGTGTCTTTGACCGAAACATATTCGCCTTTGACGCCGGTGAACACCTCCGCCACGTGGAATGGTTGACTCAAGAAGCGCTGAATTTTGCGCGCACGAAAGACGGTGAGTTTGTCTTCCGGCGAGAGTTCATCCATACCGAGAATGGCGATGATGTCCTGCAAATCTTTGTAGCGTTGAAGCACTTTTTGCACGCCACGCGCGACGGCGTAGTGTTCTTCGCCGACAATTTCCGGCGCGAGCGCTTTGGAAGTCGAAGAGAGCGGATCGACCGCCGGATAAATTCCCAATTCCGCAATTGAACGCTCCAACACAATCGTCGAATCGAGGTGCGCGAATGTGTTCGCCGGAGCGGGATCGGTCAAATCGTCCGCCGGTACATACACCGCTTGGAATGATGTAATCGAACCTTTTTTCGTCGAAGTAATGCGTTCTTGCAATTCGCCCATCTCCGCCGCGAGCGTGGGTTGATAACCCACCGCGCTCGGCGTGCGACCGAGGAGAGCCGATACTTCCGAACCGGCTTGCGAGAAACGAAAAATATTATCGATAAACAAAAGCACGTCCTGATGTTTTTCATCGCGGAAATATTCGGCGACCGTCAATCCGGTCAGCCCCACGCGCAAACGCGCTCCCGGCGGCTCATTCATCTGACCGTACACGAGCGCGACTTTGGATTTGCCGAGGTCTTTTTGATTGATAACGCCGGCTTCGGACATTTCATGATAAAGATCGTTTCCTTCGCGCGTGCGCTCGCCCACTCCGGCAAACACCGAATAACCGCCGTGCGCTTTTGCGATGTTATTGATGAGCTCCATAATAACAACCGTTTTGCCCACGCCCGCGCCGCCGAACGCGCCGACTTTTCCGCCCTTGGTAAACGGACAAATCAAATCAATGACTTTAATACCCGTTTCCAAAACGCGCGCTTCCGTATCCTGCTCCGTCAATGCGGGAGCAGAACGATGAATCGGATAACGTTTGTCGAATTTTACTTCGCCGCGTTCGTCCACCGGTTCGCCTAAAACATTCAACACGCGACCCAAAACTTGCTCGCCCACCGGCACCGAAATCGCCGCGCCCGTATCCACGACTTTTTGCCCGCGCTTCAAACCTTCCGTGGACGACATCGCAATCGCGCGCACCCAATCGTCGCCCAAATGCTGTTGCACCTCCAACGTCAGCGAAACTTTTTTCTCGCCGACGGAATAATCCACCTTCAGCGCATTAAAAAGATCCGGCACTTTGCCTTTTTCAAATTCAACGTCCACTACAGGACCGAGCACTTGTGCTATTTTTCCTTCATTACTCATAACTTTTTCTCTCTTTTTATTTAATAAATTTGAGGGCTTTGCCCTCAAACTCCCACTTAAGGGCTACTGCCCTTAAGAAACCCTTCCTTGTGTGCGTTTGTTTGCGCGCGAAGCGCGCTAACAAACAAACGCACACAAGGAAGGATTCTAAAGGACGATAGTCCTTTAGCGGAGGTTTGGAGGCAGAGCCTCCAAGTTTATCATTAAAAATTAAAAAAGGATTTTTCATATTAATTAAGGGCCATCTGAGCGGTGCTGATTTCGATGATTTCGTTGGTGATGCTTGCCTGACGCGCCTTGTTGTATTGAAGGGTGAGATCTTTGATCATCTGTTTTGCGTTGTCGGTGGCGTTCTTCATGGCCACCATGCGGGAACTATGCTCTGACGCTCGCGCGCTCAAGAGCATTTGATACACCAAAAAATGAACGTAGTACGGCAACAATTTGTCGAGCACCTCCGACGGATTGGGCTCGAAAAGATATTCGCGCGGTTGTTCCGGGATATAATCGTCTTTCTCTTCCAAACCAGCGCGCATCTGCGCCATGCTTTTGATCGGCAACACCTGAATAATCGTCGGTTGTTGAATCAGCGTGTTGATAAAGCGCGGAAACGCGATGTGAATCGAATCGATTTTGCCTTTCAAAAATTGATCGATCATGAATTGAGAAATTTGTTTCACCTGCAGAGGCGTCGGTTTGTCCTTTAATTCAAAATCCGCAATTAAATTTCTTCCCGTGCGTGCTAGAAATTGCCGCCCTTTTTTGCCCATACTGACAAATTCCGCTTCATGAGGAAGTTTGGCAATTTCGCGAAATAAATTTGTGTTCAGCGCACCGCAAAGTCCCTTGTCCGTGCTCATCAAAAGCACGCCCGGCGTGTGATTTTCTCTTTCTTCTAAAAACGGATGCTGAATTTCTTCATTCTGCGCCGCGCGAATCGCCGCCAACATTTTATTCATCTGCACCGCATACGGCTGACCAGCCAACGCCGCCTGCTGAGCGCGCCGCATCTTCGACGCCGCAACCATCTGCATCGCCTTCGTGATCTGCGACGTATTCTTTACCGATTTAATCCGTCGCCGTATGTCTCTCGTACTCGCCATAAAATTATTGAATAGACTTGAGGGCTTCGCCCTCAAACTCCCACTTAAGGGCTACCGCCCTTAAGAAACCCTTCATGTGTGCGTTTGTTGTAGCGCGCTTCGCGCGCAACAAACGCACACAAGTAGGATTCTCAAGGATGGTAATCCTTGAGCGGAGGTTTGGAGGCAGAGCCTCCAAGTTATTTATTCCAAAATTCATTTATTAAGTTCTTTAAATTCTGTGATCATGGCGCGGAGTTCGCCGATGAGGGCGTCGTCGAGCGCTTTTTTCTCTAAAATTTTCTTGAGCAAATCTTCTTTGCGGGCGACGAGGTGTTGCGCGAGTTTGCTTTGGAATTCTTTGATTTTGTCCACGGCGACGTCGTCGAAGAAACCGTTTTGGACGCACCACATGATGGCGACTTGCTGTTCCACGGGCACAGGATTGTATTGTTGTTGTTTAAAAACTTCCACGATGCGCTGACCTCGGTCGAGTTTGGCTTTGGTATTGGCATCGAGATCGGAAGCGAACTGCGCGAATGCCGCCAACTCGCGGAATTGCGCCAATTCCAATTTCACTTTGCCGGCGACTTGTTTGACGGCTTTGATCTGCGCGGCTGAACCGACGCGAGAGACCGAAAGTCCGACGTTGATCGCAGGGCGAACGCCTTGATAAAACAAATCTGTTTCCAAATAAATTTGTCCGTCGGTGATGGAAATCACATTGGTGGGAATGTACGCGGAAACGTCGCCCGCTTGCGTTTCGATAATTGGCAACGCCGTGAGCGAACCATTGCCGCTGGTTTCATTTAAACGCGCCGAGCGCTCCAACAAGCGCGAATGCAGATAAAAAACGTCGCCCGGATACGCTTCGCGTCCGGAGGGGCGTTTTAAAATGAGCGAAACTTGACGATACGCCGCCGCGTGCTTGGAGAGATCGTCGAAAATAATCAACGCATCCATTCCATTTTCCATGAACCACTCGCCCATTGCCGCGCCTGCGAACGGCGCGAGATACTGGCTCGTGGCGGAGTCGGAAGCATTCGCCGCAACGACAATCGTATAATCCAGCGCGCCTTCTTGCTCCAAAACATTGATCGTGCGCGCCAAACTGGAATTCTTTTGACCAATCGCAACATAAATACAATACAGTGCGCGATATTCTTTGTCACCGGATTGTTCGGCGGCGCGATTCATGCGCGCTTGATTGATGATGGTATCAATCGCCACGGTTGTTTTTCCTGTCGCGCGGTCGCCAATGATCAATTCGCGTTGTCCGCGTCCGATGGGAATCATCGCATCGATCGCCATGATGCCAGTCTGCACCGGTTGACTGACGGATTTGCGCTTAATGATACCGGGAGCAATTTTTTCCACGGGATAAAAAGCCTGATTCTTTGATTTTTCCAACGCGCCTTTGCCGTCGATCGGCTGACCGAGCGCATCGACCACGCGGCCCAAAAGATTTTTGCCGACGGGCACTTGGAGCAAACGTCCGGTACTCTTAACCTGATCGCCTTCTTTAATATGAGCGTATTCGCCGATGATGATCGCGCTGACTTCCGTATCTTCGAGATTAAGCGCAATGCCGAACACATTGCCCGGAAACTCGATCATTTCATTGTACGCGATATCGGTCAGCCCTTCGATCTTTGCCACGCCGTCCATGACTTCGCGCACCGTGCCGACGTTGGTTTTTGTCACGTCGCTTTTCAATCCGCTAATCTGGGCTTCAATTTCCTGTAAAAGAGTACTCATAAGTCTTTCTTTCTATAAATAAGGCTAGTTTTTTGACAGAATTAACAGAATTTACAAAATTACTCCGACCCTTTAGCCCATTGGGCATTGAAGTGCGGAGCGGAATTCTGTCTAAAAATTTTATTAACCTAATCATTGCAATAAATCATATTCAATTTTTTAGTGAGTTGAGGCGCTGTAAAACAGAACCGTCCCACACCGTGCTTCCCGCTTGAATGCGCAAGCCGCCGATCAGCTCTTCATTCACGCGATAATTTCTGGCCAACGCCGGACCAAATTCTTTTTCCACCTGCGCGAAAACGGCGTCTCCCTGATTGGGAAGGGAGACCGCCGATTCCACGGTAATCGTCCGCTTTTGAATCTCCATCTGGATCAAAGTTTTTAATCCCTGAAGAATCGACGGCAATTTGCGCGGCTGAATCTTCGCTAATGCCTGAAGAATTTTCCTCGCTTTTGCCTCGTCGAGATTTCCATTCACAAAACACGCGCGAAAAAGCGCGCTGACCTGTTTACGAACATCTCGACTCAATTTCATAATTAAGCGGCTAAATGTTTAAGGGTTTCCTGATTAAGCCGGTTGTGGTCGTCTTGAGTAAGAATTTTACCCGTGACCTTCGCCGACGTTTCAACCACAAGCCGGGCAATTTCCCGCTTGAGTTCCAACATCATTTTATCGCGCTCAAGATCAATGGCGGCTTCCGCCTTTTTGATCATCGCTTCGGCTTGAGCAATCGTCTCCTGAATTTTCTTTTCAGATTGCGCGGATGCGGTTTTTTGCGCCTCCGCGAGGATTTGCACCGCTTGCTCGTTGGCCTTTAAGAGCACTTCTCTTTTTTCCAACTCCGTGCGCGCTTTTTCCTGTTTGATTTTCTCCGCGTTCGCCAAGCTCTCTTCGATTTTGACTCTGCGTTTTTCGAGAATATCCAAAACAGGTTTGTACGCGAACCGCCAAAGCACCCACAGCAAAACGCCAAACGAAACCGTTTGAGCGATCAACTTGTCCCAATCAATCCCAAGCGTGTGGAGTGTTTCTTGCATGATGTTTTAATTATTTGTTGACCACGAAGTACACGAGGATCGCCAAGCCTTCGGCGAACGCCATTGCCAACAATCCGAAAATCAAAATCAGATTGAAAGCGCCGGGGTTTCTGCCGATCGCTTCCGCGCCGCGCGAACCGATCATTCCAATCCCCAATGCCGCGGCAAAACCCACGAGGGCGACCGCCAATTGCATTCCGCTAATATTAATACCTGCTACTGCTTCTGCTAAGAACATACTATCTCCTTTTTAATGTTTATTTTATTTTTCTGACGCCACCCGCGCTCTTTGGCACGGTCATCGCGTCAAATTTTTTAGTGATGCGCTTCCGCCTCCTTTTCGTCGTGATGTCCGTCATCCGAGTGAGAACAGAGCGTGCCGATGAAAGCGATGGTTAAAATAGTAAACACCAAAGCCTGCACCGTGCAGATCACCAATTCAAAAAAGTAAAACGGCACCGCCGCAATGCCAAACGGCACGAGCTTGAGCATGATGGTCAGCACACTTTCGCCGCCGTAGATATTTCCATAAAGACGCATGGCGAGCGCAACCGGTCGAATGCAGATCGAAATAATTTCAATCACGCCCACCGCCATAAAAATCAACGCCAGCGGCGGCACAATCCAACCCTTCATTCCGCCTTTGACGCCAAAGATGTGATTCACTAATCCAAAAAATCCGTTGTACTTAACCGCCCAAATCGTGCTCATCACAAAAAAAATTAAGCCGAGCGCAACCGTCATGTTTGCGTCGGCTGTGGGCGGACGAAAAAATGGTTTCGCCACGTGATCCACCGCGTAAGGCAAACAGCTTTCTTTCGCTTCTCCTCCGAGTCCAATACTCCCTACTCCCGGAAGCAAACCGCTATAATTTGAGATGATGATAAAAAGAAAAAATGTGGCGATCAACGGAAACGCCCATCGCACAACTTTCGGCTCCAACATTCCCTTCGTGAAACTCTCCAAGCCGTCCACCACTGCCTCAATAAAATTTTGTAATCCCGAAGGAACTTCGCTCATTTTTCTCGTGCCTAAACGAATCACAATGAAAATTCCCAACAAAATCAACCACCCTTGGATCATCGAATTGGTTATCGGAAAAATCCAATTCTCCGTCCCAAACAAAGCAGGCGCATCCATTGATAATACCGGCCCCGAAGCGTGCGACGAACTGGATGCTAAAAAAAACATAGAGAAGAAAAAATAAAAGCATTCTCTCCTCACCCTGCCAAGTAAAATGTAATTTTTTTTGAAAAAAACTTGGAGGCTCTGCCTCCAAACCTCCGCTAAAGGACTACTGTCCTTTAGAATCCTACTTGTGTGCGTTTGTTGTAGCGCGCTTCGCGCGCAACAAACGCACACATGAAGGGATTCTTAAGGGCGGTAGCCCTTAAGCTGGGGTTTGGGGACGGAGTCCCCAATTTATCAAACATTGAAGCGGAATTCGATGACATCGCCGTCTTGGACGGTATAGTCTTTGCCTTCGATGCGAAGTTTACCGGCTTCGCGAGCTTTGGCGTGAGAGCCGAGGGTAATGAGGTCTTGGTAGGCAATGGTTTCTGCGGCGATGAAGCCGCGTTCGAAGTCGGAATGAATAACGCCTGCGGCTTGGGGGGCGGTGAAGCCGACGTGGATCGTCCACGCGCGTGTTTCGTCCTCGCCGGTTGTCAGAAAAGTTCTGAGTCCGAGCAGATGATAAGTGGCTTTGATGAGTTGTCCGACTCCGGATTCTTGAACATCATATTGCGCAACGTATTCCTTTTGTTCTTCCTCGGTTAAATCAATCAAATCCGCTTCCATCTGCGCGCAAATCATCACGGCTTCCGCGCCGAGGTGTTCTTGGCAATATTTTTCCACTGCCTGCACGCGTTGTCCGGTCGCAGAAGATCGGTCGCCTTTAAGCAGAGTATTCAAATCGTCCTCTTTGACATTACACGCAAAAATCGTGGGTTTATTGGTGAGCAGAAAAAACGATTGGGAAATTTTTTGATCGTCCTTGTTAAGTTCACATGTGAGCGCGGGCAATCCTTTGTTCAGATGTGGTTCGATTTTTTGCAGAACTTCCAATTCAATTTTTGCCTGTTTATCGTTGCCGCGCGCGGCTTTTTGGGTTTTGTCGATGCGTTTTTGCACCGCGGACAAATCCGCTAGCACGAGTTCGGTCATAATCACTTCAATATCGCGCAATGGGTCCACTGAACCGCTCACATGATGGATATTTTCATCCTCAAAACACCGCAACACTTGAATAATCGCATCCACTTCGCGAATGTGGCTCAAAAATTGGTTCCCTAACCCCTCGCCTTGGCTTGCGCCTTTGACGAGCCCTGCAATATCCACAATCTCAATCGCCGCCGGAACGATTTTTCGCGACTTCGACATCTTTGCCAGCACATCCAATCGCTCGTCCGGCACTGTCACCATGCCCACATTCGGTTCGATGGTGCAAAAAGGATAATTCGCCGCCGGCGCCTTGCGCGTCTTGGTTACGGCATTAAACAACGTACTCTTGCCGACATTCGGCAACCCAACAATTCCTGCTCTTAACATTTACCACGGATAGCACGGATCATTACGGATAACACGGATTTTTTTACCACGGATAACATGGATTATTACGGATGACACGGATTTTTTTACCACGGATAACACGGATCATTACGGATTTCGCGGATGAAGAATCCGTGTTATCCGTGGCAAACAAAAACCCCCGAGAGGAAACTCTCGGGGGTTTGAGTTTAGTTCTAAATAAAATTAGAAGCTATAGACAACTTGAACTGCGCCAGTGTGCACAGGGCCGTCGGAATAAGTTCCGTCAGCCGCGGCAGCTGTACCGTTGAGTGTGAGGTCTTTGCCCCAATCCAAACGATACTCTGTGCGGAGCATCATGTTTTCGATCACATCAAAGCTACCCGTGAGGGTGTAGCTCCAAATGTCTTCGTTGTCATCCACGCCCGCCGCCGGATCATTTCCGAACATTGCGGAGTCGTCGTTGTGGATGTAATCAATACGGCTCGCCAAGCTGAACATGTCGGTGAATTTGTACTTAGCATACAAAGCCGCACCCCACCATGTGGTGGTGTTCGGTTCGTCTAAGCCAATACCGGCTGTGTTTGTGGTGACATGCGCATTGCCGACGTTAAAGTTCACGCCGAGCAGAAGCTTGTCTTTGGCAAACTTAGGTGTCCAGTTGATGTACGTATCATATACAACATACGGAGCATCATCCCACACGCCCGCGCCTTCACCGTTCATGCTGTACATGACAGCATTGTACCAGTTCAGGTTCTCGCTAGGAGCAGTGATATTGATGGCGGCCAAGATTGCGGCGTTGTCTTCCGAATCATTGCCAACACCGTTGTCAACGTTTTGACCGTTTGCAATGCCCAATTTCAAATCAACGATGTCGTTGACTTGATAAGATGCCAATGCACCTGTGTGCCATACTGGCAACAAGCAGGAGAAGATATTACCATAGGTAATGTTCATGTTGACCGGACGCTCGACAACTTCATAACCAAGAATGGTCACGAATTTACCGACCTTGAAGTCAATGCCGTTGCCATAAGGCAAGCGGAACTGAACATACGCTTGTTCCAAGAAGATGTCGTCGGATTGCATACCGGCGGCATCGTTGGTTCCACCAAGGCTACCCACATCTTCGCCCATCATGAGATCAACTCGGAATCCGGCTTGGAGCTCGTTAGCATCCGAAAGCGGCTTCTCAAGAGCCAATTTCATGGCGTTCAAATCAAAGTCGCCACGGTTATCTTCTTCCGTAGCGGGTCTCTGCATAAAGATATTTCCGCCAGCGGTGTTTCCTGAACCACGTCCGGCAAAGTTGTAGATGTATCCTGCATCCACATATCCGCTCAGAGTGATTCCCTTTTGGGAAGTTTCCACATAAGGACCTTCCTCTACGATTTTCTTAAGGTCTTTTGAAGCCGGTGCAGGGGCGCCAACGTCAGCCATGACGAAGGATCCCATCAGCATTGCCGCAAAAAAACCTGCGATCATCTTTTTCATTTACTGTTTCCTCCTTTTAAGGTTTGGAATCGAAAGAGTTCCCCCATTCGCCTACAACTCCCCCGAAATTTTGTTTTAACTTGCTCCTGTTCTATCGTCTCGTCAACAAAAAATTTAAATTTTTTTTGAACGTTTTTAAAAAGCAATTGTCATTCCACCTTTTTGCTTTTTTCCGCCTCTTCAAAGTATAAAGGCCTTTCAGGAGACAATTTAGGATAAAGCACAATCACCATAATGAGAAAAATCATGCATACAATCAAGTCAATCCATCCCTTAATTACATGAAACCAAAAGAGTAACGACAAAATCATCGTCAATAATCCCATTAAAAAAAGAATCGTAAGAGCGACTTTTTGGCGTCTTTCAAGCATATTTAAACGCTTGATAGCCTTGAATATATTAATAGGAAAGGCTCCGCGCATGATCAATTCCAGCGGATTATCTGAAATTTCAATTTTTGCCGAGGGAAATATTTTCTCTAATAGGCTTTTTATTTGCCCGGCCTCATCGGCGTTTTCGGCTAAAAAACGCAAAGAAAACCACAATTTCGACATCGTGACCGCTATATGAAGCGGCTTGGCAAGTGTTTTTCGAGCACGTCCTAGAGATACCGCTCCTTCGGCTGTTTTTGCATAAAGTTCTCCGCGACGAGCCGCTTTGCTAAAATCTGCGGCTGAATTATATCCATAATTCGCATGTGCTCCTTCTGTGAACAACAATATTCCGCTAGGAATCGAATATCGAATGACGGGACGTCCGTCCGGCCAATGAGATGCGGCAAAACATATCGCTTCAAATGGAATCTCAAATCCATCGATTGTTTTTTTGGCCACTTCTTCAGCCAAAGGCGCTAAAATATTCCATTTTTCTAAGTTGCTCATAAAAAGATAATTAAAAATTATTTTGAGAGATTAATAAAGTTCCCTTCGGAAAACAAATATTTATGTTAAAATTTACCAATAAATAGGTCGAAAAAAACCTTGACGCAAACCATATTCAACCTCATTTAACTAATAGGAGTTATGTCATTACTCAAAAAGATTTCTCTCCGTCTGGATGAAATGTTGCATTTGAGCGGGGCGACTTCGCGCCCCTCGAATGAGGGACGTGATATGGTTTCGAATAGTTCTCCAAATCGTTTTTCCAACGGCGATCCGGCTGATATCCAACCTGTCAAAACCAAACGCTTTCGTCATCCCAAAGAAGAATCGTATGTTCGTAGCGGCGATTACGGCAAATTGCGTTTTCGGTTTAAAAATCCAGAAGATCAATTCATCACTGAAGAAGGCGATGCCTTTGACATGACCGATCTTTACACGCACGCGATTGTTTTCGGCGAATCCGGTAGCGGTAAAACCAGTTTTGTTCTCAATCAAGTTTACGAAGAATTTTTCAGGAGCACACATTTGCGCGATAGCGCGGACCGCGAAGAGAGAAAAATTGCCGGGCTGGTGATTGAAGCCAAAGGCGATTTTGCTCCGAAATCGTGGGACCTCGCTCTCAAATACGGCCGCGCCGAAGATATTATTTTCTTCGGCCCTAATCATCTCGACAATGTGTACGATCCTTTCGGCGACGACTCCGAACTGCCTCAACAAATGGCCGACAAAATGCAGGCGGTCATGGACGCATTTTCCGGCGGCCAAAAAAGCACCGATCCCTTTTGGCCGGCGGCGAGCCGAAAATTGTTTACGCAGATTTTCCATTTGCATCGCAAACTCAAAGAAAACGGCTCGCAAAATCTCATGCCGATGAGCTTCGATTTGTTGAATCTGCTTTTGCTCGACAAAGGCCAGCCGCGCAATCAGGGGGAAATCGATCAAAAAGCAAAACTTTTTCAAGAGACTTATGAAAAGTTCAACACACAGATGGACAAAGCAAAATCCATCGCCATGCGCTTGTCCGTGGAATGTAATCCTCTTTCCGATAAAGTGGAAACCGCCATTCGCCGCGCGCAGGAAGAATTGAAGGAAATTGATGCGAATATCCAAGCCACGGAAGAGCCGACTGCGGAGTGGCGCAAACAAGTTGCCGAACAGCGTGAAAATACGCAACGCAAATTGGCTTATGCCGGGAATATCAAAAATATTTTGAGTTGCGAAGAATCCGAAGCCCGTGAACGCATGGTGCCTCGACTGGAAAAGCTTCAAAAAGATATTTCCGGCATGGGCACCGCCACCGATGATCTTGAGCGCGGGCGCTACTATGACAACATTGTCGATAATGGAAGCGAAATTTGCGAAATCGTACACGCCCGCATCGGCCTCGTGGGAGACGCGCTCAATGTTGATCATCCGGAAAATCTTTTACGCATCAAAAATATGCTTTTAGATTTAACGGATGCCCTCGAAAAAATCGGGCAAATCGGCGATCAGCTCGCCAATTGGCAGGCGCCCGAACCTCAACAAGGCATGCTCAAGACGATGTTGATGGAATACGAGCAAATCGTCGTTTCTCAAGGAGGCAATCCCGCCGTGGATCCCATCTGCGCCTATTTTTACGAGGAACATTTGAATCCCGCCAACGACAAAACCAGCGGTTCGGTAACGATGACAGCGTCCAACCTCGTTAACCTTTTTGTGCATCATCCTTTTAATAAGATTTTTTCTCCCAAGGGCGCTAATTTCAACATGGTCAAAGTCATCGACGAAGGCAAAATCGTTTGTTTGGACATCCCTCAAGCCAAGTACGGCGTCATCATGAATATCGCTTCGTTGATCATGAAAGTGGATTTTTACCGCGCGGTTCTGTCGAGAAAAGTGACTTATATTAAAGACGCTCAAACCGGCACGGAACGTCTCATTAATCAAGACCGCCCGCTGACGTATTTTTGCGATGAATTCGCTTCCATCGCCTCCACCGGCGATACCACAGGCGAAGCTGGTTTTCTTGACAAATGCCGCGAATACAAATGTGCGTGCGTTCTCGCTGTTCAATCCAAACCGATGCTTTTGAAAAAACTCAAAGAACCGGAAGTCGATGCTATTCTCACGAACTGCGGTATTAAGATTTTCATGCGCAACACCGATCAAAAAACAACCGAAATGGCATCGAAAGTCTTGGGCAACGAAATCAAAGTGAATCCTTACAGCACGCAGAGTATGACCGAGCATGCCATGATGTTGGATAAACCGATCGGTAGCCGCGGATTTAGCAGTTCGTATCAACGCCAACCCCGCTTCGATCCCACCAAATTCGCCGAACTCAAAAACGGCGAGGCGATTGTGAAATTGAATCCGCGCTTCGGCCGCAACCAAACAAAAAAAGTCGCTTTTCTGCTTCACATCATTAAAAGTATTGATGATGGAAAATTAAAACCTTTCCCTATCGTGACTTAATCTAAGCTTATGGACGCAAATATGATTTTCGGAGGTGGAGGCGGAAAAGGCCCCATGTCCAAAACGGACTTGCGCGTCGTGGCGGTCGTGTTTGGATTATGCCTCTCTATTTTTTTGGCATGGTACGCAGACCAAGGCGTTTTCAAGGCTGAACCTAAGTCGCATTTTCAAGCCATTCTAGCTTACGTTGCCGTTTTAGGATCCCTCATCGCCGACGGCGATCGCGTAGTGACCTTTGCTTTTTCCACGGTTATCTTCTTTACCATTATTGCCGTTGTCGGATTTGTGGCATTCTATTTTTTTGAGGTGTATGTCATCGAACCGCTTGTAATCAAAAGAAAAATGATGTACGTGAAACGCGAAAAAGCGCTGATGAATAAATTTGACGACGGTACGTTGTAAATTTCATGGAATCTAAATTTTTCAAGGACGTCAGTCCTCCCAAAAAACCTTCAATGGAAAAGGATTTGTCGCCGGACGACAGTCCCGCCGGAGCCGCACCTGTTGCCGTGTTATTTGGATTTCTTCCTCGCATTATTCAGGATGTTCTCAAGCTCGGCATTGATCTGGTGCTCAAAGTCGTCCAATTCTTCGGCAAAGCGCTCGAAGACGCCATGCGCGATCCCTCCAAAGATGCGCTGAAAAAAGAAGTCCCCCGTATGGGCATGCCACTGGAATCTTATTCCACTCACGCCAGCTTCGATCACGTGCGGCGCATCGAACGCCTCGAAGATGAAATGGCGAGCAGACGCGGCGGCTTCCGCAACAAAGTTCTCCAAGGGCAAGTCGAGCAACGCCTCGTTTTCTTAGAAAAAGAACTCGGCATCAAACCTAAGCGGTGAGTAGAGGCTTTTGCCGTCGTATTCTGTTAAGCTAAAACATTGGCAATCATTCGCTTGAAGCATTCCTTACGTGCACTCGATTATTATTCCAGTATGTTGAAATCATTATTCAAACATACTGGAATAATTCGAAAAAATATTTTCGATGGGTTCCTTGACGTTTCAAATCGAACGACACACTTACTAAGAAACATAGAGGAATAAAAATGAGCTTAGAACTATCTGAAAAAGTGATCATCGGATTGGGAATTGGGACAATCGCTACATTATTAATTGGCGTGAATCATGCGATTGAAAACAGAAAAGCGCTCGAATATAAAAACCTTAAAGAAAATGTTTTTGCACAGTTGTCGCAAGAAGGACTTGTTTCTCTTTTAAACGCCAAGGAGGATGCGTTGTTTCGATTAAAGATTTCGCCTCAAGAAGAAGTTCTCTTGTTTAGAGAAAAGGATCATATAGCTATTTTGAATACGAAAAAAAATGATCTTATTGTCGTGGAAATCGAAGGGAAAAAACAGCTTTTCTTAAAAGATAAAACTCTTCCTAAAGATTTGCGAGTTTTTGAAAAAAACATGATTGGTCAAATTGGCAACGGAGAAGGACAAACGCGTTTTTTGAAAGGAAGAATCAGTATTAAAGAAATTCAGGAACAATATCAAATCAGGCAGAAGAACGAGGATCGATTGCACAGAATTAACTCGCGCGATAAAAGTTATCGCGCGGCGCAAGGGATTGCGGGATATCGAGCGGCAACGGCAGGATTGTCTCGTAAAACATGGCATCGCGTTCGCGTTTAAAATATTTCAAAAATGTGTTTTTGACAGAATAGGGAAAATTGACAAGACTGATGAATACATTTGCTATGAGTCCTAAGGCATCCGCAAGCGAGCGCGAGACCGACAAGGCGAATATTATTCGTCCTGAGGATGTTTCTACTAATCGCGATTTGAAGAATTATTTCAAGCAACGGTTGGGGCCGGACTTCGACGAATTGGATTCCGTGCTGGTGGATCGGGATTTTTTTCTGCGCCTTCTTCACAGCGAGCATGCGTTGTTGGGCAAAATGATTTCCGAGGATGAAAAAGCCGCCGCGGATATTTTTCTGGCCTACGCGGGCGATAAGCTCAATCGGGTGATCATGACCTTCAATATCGAATCGCCCAATGTGGGCAATCGCGCCGTGAAATTTATCAAAGAGCACAAAACATTGCCTGAACACGATCTGTGGCTCGCTGAAATGGAGCAACTTTCCTTTAAAATGCAGAAATTGCATCACCAATGGAGACGCCAGCGTTTTCTTTATTATAAAATTCCCAATCTGAAGAAATCGAAAAAAGCTGACGCATCCGCAAAGGAAGATTGAAATTCCTCATTCAAGGTGCTTATATCCGCTCTCTTCTTTCTGCTTTTGATTCTCTTTTCGTGTGATACCCAATGAACTTAATGAGTTCGGAATGTAGTTTTAAAAATCTCCCGTTGTCTTTTGTGCTCTCTCGTAAAAAATAGGAAGTAGATGTTGGTTGTTTTTCGATAGAAGCTCCGCGCCCTTTACTCCACTGGATGCCCGCGAAAAGCGGGCATGACAAGTGGTGAGGTACGAGTATTTGAGTAACGGCAAAGTTAGTAGTGGGGTCAGTTTGCGCAGACTCGTCACAAGGTCGGGGTCATGGTTGCACATGCACAGTTTCTGTGAATGTGCAAACTTGACCCCTTGACGCATGCAACCATGACCCTTTCGTTGAGCATTATTTGTTGCAAGTGTTTTGTTTTAAGCGAAGTACACGGGGTTTTATTTTTTTGCAAGAAGCAGTAGCTTTTTGAAAAAGATTACTCTATCATAAGCTTCCATGAAATTGCTGGTGGTGGACGATCAGGAAGCCGTCGCGATGATTGTGTGTGAAATTGCCGCTCAGGGAGGATGGGAAGCCATTCACACCAACAAAGCCAACGATGTGCCGAATCTTATTAAATCCGAAGAAATCGATATCCTTCTTATTGATTATCTCATGCCAGAAAAAAACGGGTTGGACGTGGTGAGCGAGCTTCGCCAAGCCGGCGAGACGCTTCCGGTGATTCTTTTTTCAGGAGAGACGTGGCAGATCGATACCGAGCAAGCCGAGGCGCTTGGCGTGGTGCAAATCCTCCAAAAACCTCTGAGCATTAGCGAGCTCAGAAAAGCGATGTCGGCGGCCGTTCGCATGCGGCGCACTTCGGAAACAACATAAGCATGGGTGAAGCACCCTCTACATTGGAAGAAGTTCAAAAACGCTTTCTCGCGCTTGCCGAAAATACTTTTGATCTGATTTGCGAATTAAACCGTGATTATCTTTTTACCTACGCCAGTCCTTCTTATCATCCTATTCTTGGTTTTCGCGCTCAAGACATCGTCGGCAAAAATTTTCTCGATTTTGTTCATCCCGACGATCAAGCCGGCATCCGCGAGCGACTGGATTTTTTCTTTTCCAATCAAAATCCTCTTCGTTTTACTTTTCGCCATCGCCACCAAGACGGTTTGTTTTTGTGGATTGAGGCGACGGGTAAAACTTATGCTCTCGACAACGGCCAGATGCACGCGGTGTTTGTTTTTCGAGACGCCACCGAACAAAAACAACGCGAAGACCGCCTGGATTTCCTCGCCAATCACGATTTGCTCACGGGGCTTTTCAATCGCAATGCACTCTACGATATTCTTTCCGAATCCATCGAAAAAGCGCGGTCAGGCACGCCCGGAGTGCTTCTTTTCATGGACCTCGATCATCTGAAAATCGTCAACGACACTGTCGGCCACACTGCGGGCGATTATTTAATCGAAGCGATTTCCGGCATTTTGCAAAAACTCATCGGGCCGGACGACGCGCTTGTGCGTTTTGCGGGAGATGAATTCATTATCATTCTTCAGGGCGTTTCGCTTCAGGAAGGCGCGTCGCGCGCGCAGATTATTTGCCGCACAATTTCGAATTATCGTTTTACGCGCGGATCGCAAACATTTCAAATTCGCGCCTCTATCGGCGTCGCGCAAATCGACGGACAATCCAGCGGCGAAGAAACGATTTCAAAAGCCGACGCCGCGTGCTACAGCGCCAAACATCGCGGCGGCGGACGCGTTGAAATTTTTCACGAAAGCAACACGCAAATCCAAAAACTGCGCAACGAAAGCGAGCTCTTCAATCGCCTGCGCAAGGCGATGTCCGAGCAACGCCTCGCGCTGTGGTATCAACCGATTCATCACATTGAATCCGATACTACCGAATGGCACGAAGCGCTTTTGCGCTTGCAGGACGATGATGATTCATGGCGCGCGCCCGCTATTTTTCTCGCGGCGGCGGAGCGGTTTCGCAGTATCGACCAAATCGATCTTCATGTGCTTCAACTGGCGTTCAAAGATCTACGCCGTACGCCTCAACTCAAAATGAGCGTCAACCTTTCCGGTCAGTCGCTTGGCAATTCCGAAATTAAGAATTACATCATCGAGCAAATGAAAGTGGGCGATATCACGCCGTGCCGGTTGATTTTGGAAATCACCGAGACCGCGTTTATTTCAAACCTCAATCTCGCCATTGAATTTGTGAAAGAGCTTCAAACGCTCGGTCTGTGCTTTGCGCTCGACGATTTCGGTTGCGGTTTTTCTTCGTTGGCGCATCTGCGCGATATTCCGGTGGATTTGATTAAAATCGACGGCAGTTTCATCCGTACGATTAATACCGAAACACTTAATCAATCGATCGTGAAATCCATCAACGACATCGCCCATCTTCTCGGCAAAAAAACCATCGCCGAATACGTTTCCGACGAGGCCATCCACGCGATTGTGCAACAACTCGGCACCGATTACGCTCAAGGTTATCACATCGCGCGCCCGCAACCGATCGATAAATACATCCTTCCACCCAAGACGTAAAAAAATCTTTCTCAGAATGTGTATTTCCTTCAGACTATGCCTATCTACATCGGGTCTGTAGCTCAATGGTTAGAGCAGGGGACTCATAATCCCTTGGTTGCGGGTTCGAATCCCTCCAGACCCAAGAATGAGAATAGAAATCGAGTGTAATACTAAATCCCAGTAGTGTCCAAATATTAGAAGTTGAGTAGCAACTGGTTATGGGAATGGGGTATTGGATTTGGGGATGTGGATTTTGCAAAAAGTTGTTGGAGAGGAGTTTGCTCAAAAGCGTTAACGCTTAAAA